>JALUDS010000115.1:0-1801 GCA_027043945.1 Acidilobaceae archaeon | reverse complement strand
CGCCTCTCCTCCTGTCAAGTTTAAATGACCTTATGGGTATTCGCCGTGCAGAGAACGAGTAGGCTATGAATAATGTGAAGATATATGCTCCAGCAAACACGACACTATAGATCAACGGCTTGGGTATCGTTGTAATGTATCTTTGTATATCTCTAGGCGAACCCATGTAAACAGTGAATATAGAGAGGATTGACGCGGCGACAACTGTGTAGGCTAGCCATCTACTGTACCGAAGTAGCTTCATGTTTATCTCTGGATGTTCTGGTCCAGAGGATAGGACAAGGTACATTGCGTTTATTACAAAGAAGTATTCATAATACACTGTCATAGGTCTGTAATAGAATAAAAAGACTAGACTCGGAAAAGTAAATATTATTGTTTCAATCTTTGAGAAGTAAACATATGATATTACTAGTAGTATTATGAAGGAGGCGACAAACAAGATCATGGATAACCTCTTGTCTATTGATACACCAATATAGTGCAGAGAGCTCAGCCCAAAGCCCTCCGGATAGAGATTATATGATGCAGGTAGCATTATATTATGGATAAAGGCGTGAGGATCCAGTAAGAAAAACGGAAGATTAACTACAAGACCAGTCGCAACGTAACTCGCTGAAAAACGTGTAAACCGGTGCCACCCATATTTCCTCAGAACGTATACAGCGAAGAAGGCCGAGAAAATCACGGCCGTCTCCCTATACGAGGAAGATAAACCTAGCAATATTCCGGAGACAATAGGGTTTGAGGAATATGCCATTGCAACCATTAATGGAGCAACCCATCCAGCATGAGGACTTCCAAGATATATGATGCCAAAGAACGAGAATGCTCCCGCGGCGAATAATGCTAGAATAAGATGCCGAATAGGAGTATCTGCCTTAAGATACACTATTGCTAATGCCAGACCGATAATTATCGCGTCCCAGTATACTCCGCTTATTCCTAATAGAATAGCTGGTATATAGTACAATGCTGCCATCGCAGGATAATCAAATCTATCTACAAACCCAATAATCTCGGAGCCAGCATACCTAGTTGTACCAGGCTCATAGACATAAGTAACTTTAGATATTGAAAGAACACCGCTATCGATAGATTCTTTCAATACAGAGGAGAAATTCATTGTATATGGATTCTCACCGTTGAGAATGGCTTTAGCGGCCGCATACTGTAGAACATAGCTATCAGTTTTTCCACCGTAAAATAAGAGAACAGCCTTTATACTCTGAGTATAATCGAAGACAATGAAAATATACGCTACGAGGAGAAAAATCGTTACGGCCAACAATAGTATGGTCGATTTTCTACCAATATACGGAATCGCCATATATAGAGATACTGATAATGCCAAGAGCAAGAGACTAGGGATAACTAATCCTTCATAAGGATGAAATCTATAAAGAGAGTATCCACCGTAATCCCCTATATAATAGTAGCTACCATGATAAAAGAACATGTAGAACGAGAAAACTAGCAGGTTTAAAGCTAGAATCCAGGCTACTACTATCGTGAATATTCTGTAGAGGTTGCTGCTTCTTGTTTTTTCCGAGGCCCTATCCAATTCTCGATCAATATATTGATTGTCGGAGTTTTTCGAATATTATTTTCACCGGTGGAAAATGTATAGTGCGGGTATGGTAATGCAAGACTATAATCTCGAGGATCTCGTTCGTTTGAACCCACTAAAAGCAGCGTATAATTTGCTTGGAAAAATACTAGTGATAAACAGTAGGCCCGGAAGAATAGTAGATCTTGAAGTATATTGCGTTTTGAACGATCCCGCCTGTCATTCTCACAG
>JALUDS010000114.1:0-22390 GCA_027043945.1 Acidilobaceae archaeon | reverse complement strand
TACGAGCTCTCCCTTATCGATAATCCTGGCCTTAACCATAGACGGCACCACATACCATATACTATAGTAGAATCGTGGAAGACCTAAAAACCCAGTCCACAGAAGATAGAACGCTGCAGTCCACATAGCTGGATAGCTACAAGCCCACTAAGACCCATAAGAAGCCTCCCAGAGCTAAACGATGATGAATGAAAAGGAAAAAGACTCATTCAGGATTGAGAACCCCTTTCAACCAAGGGCTAAGAGCCCTGCTCTCTAGGGCGTCATTACTGGCTCGTTTCACCGCTCTTGATCTTCAAAATCTTAGACACTATACCCGGATTCTTCACTTTATGGAGCTCGTTCAGCGGCACATACTCTGGCAGGGCGTACCTAGTCCTCGTAAGCTCGGCCACTACATTGTTAGCCTTCAAGATATTGAGGATTCTCCTCAAACGATCCTCTCCAGCTATACCACTAAATATGAGCTTGAGCTCGCGCCAGGAGAGCGGCTGCCGCGCCTCCCTTAAAGCGAGCAATACGAGCTTCTCGATCTCATCGTCTCCTAGAGCAGTTACAAGAGTTATGCCTCCCTCACTTATAGGCTCTCCTACTATCCTCAAGTACTCTCTCTGGACTTTTTCTCTTACTCTCTCTACTACATCCTTATTTATTACCTGTTGTCTTGGGACCAATGTATATCACCCAGAAGTGTAATACACCCTTAATATATGTTAGTGTTTGAGGACGTATATAAACCATTGTATAAACAAGCCAGCTTTTTTAGCTTTCTCAGATCTATAATATATACTATAAAGAATCAATATTAATATAAATAAAATCAATAATAAACAAATAAATCAACTAAAACAACACAAAAAGAATAAGATCAAGACTCAACCTCAACAGCAGACTTCAACGCCGCCGATAACACAATAGCCTCCTCAGCTTCAACACTCTCACTCTCCCATACGAACCCAGCTAACTCATACAGATCCCTAACAAGATGACGCCTCAGAATCATTAACAGCCTCCGTTCAGCCTCCGCCTCCTCACTATCATCCAACTCAAGCAGCCTAGCATCAATCCAAGCAATCTCATTAACGAGCTTACCTATCTCGGCAGCGAATATAGAATAACTCCTCTCCTCGAACGAGTGAGATACTGCCATCACATATCCCCAGGATAAACATATTATGCAGAATAAGGTTATCTCATGGAAAACGCAGTAATACATCCGTATATAGCCAAGTAAGACGCGATAAAACATAACTATAATCAAGAATAAATAATAATTATAAGAATAATATACAATATTATATAATCATCGACAATCAACAAAGAAAACAGGTGTAACAATGAAAAAAGACGAAAAAATAAAGGAACTAGAAGACATACCAGAAGACGTACTAGAAGACCTCGAAGAAATCGCAGAAGCAATACGAAAAGACACAGCAAGCAAAACAACCAAAAAATACAAGCTACCAAGCTCACGAGACCTCGCAGAAATAGTAGCACAAGCAGCACTACAAGCAAGAGGCATAAACCCAGAAGAATTCCCCAACATAGTAATACAACTACTAGAAGAACAAGGCTACTACACAAAATACGTAAACGAAAAAAGAATATGGAGAGTATACGAAAGCCTAGTAAGGAGAAGAATAATACCAGACACACTGGGAGTAGTCATATGGTAAAAACACAACACAATCAACTCTGCGAAATATGCAACCAGAACCCAGCCACACACACATGCAAACACTGCAAAAGAAAAGTATGCACAAAACACTACAACAAACAAACAGAAACATGCTCAATATGCACACAAGCACTATGCCAAATCTGCGGCAAAAGACTCTCAATCGGATACTGCATTACATGCGGCAGACTAGGATGCATAGACTGCCTAAAACAAATAGACAACGTACGAAGAATATGCATCGAATGCCTTGCAATGAACAAGAAACCAATACTCCCAAGAATCACAGGCCCACAAAAAATAACACAGCAAATATTCTCCCACACTCCAAGAAAGTAATCCTTTATATTTTAAGTCAAGAGACACAAGTGGTTGGTGGAGAGGAAAATGGTAGAAACAGCAGTAGTCTCAAGACTAGAATCAATCCTAGACGCAATGCCAAAAGAAGGAATGAGAGCAGCAATAGTACAAGGAGTAGTAGAAAGAGTAAAAGAAATGATAGAAGAAGCACTAAAAGCACAGAACTATATAACATGTCTAGCAAACGCAAGAGGATACTGTAAAGAAAACTACTGCAACCCCAGATGCAGCCACATATACATGGACAAAACAGAAAACGCCACAATAATAGGAAAATTCTACAACAACCCAATTGGAATAGAGCTAAAAGCAGACCAAGCAATCTTCAGGACCCAAGACATAAAAATGACAGTAGCATCCGACGGCACAGTCACAGTAGAATATCCCAACGGAGAAAAAGTAACAGTAGAAACAACAAACATGAACTCGGTATACAAGAACAGCTACATAATAAAATACGCCATCCGAAAAATAGGAAGGCCGCTCAGAATACTACTAGAAGACCTAGTAAAATGCGCTAGAGAAAACGCAATAGTATGCTAAAACCCTCCTATTACAGAACAATCCGTCCATATAGTTATTTCCTTATAACTAAAGAAATCCTTTAACAAGAGTTAAAGGATACGGCCTATTTCTGCTAATATAGTATTCAACTATACCAATAACATTTAATAATGATAGATAATGGTAAAATTATATGAAGAACATCAAATATCCAGGTGAGATCCTATGCCAAGAAAAAAGAAAACAGCAAAGCCAAAACCAGTTAAAGTAAGAGATCCAACAACAGGAGAAGAAGTTGAACTAGTCCCAATAAAAGTATGGCTCCTAGCTCCAAAGAGCAGAGGAAGAAAAGGCGTCAAAATAGGACTTTTTAAGAGTCCCAAGACAGGTAAACCATTCAGAGCAAAGGTACCAGACGATTATCCCGAAATAAAATAACCATAAACATTCACATTCTTTTTACTCATATTTCCCTTCTCTAACACGTAGTACAAAACAACTCCATACATTAACCCCACACAAATTATCTAACTCTACATGGGATGATGTTATTTGCACGTCTGCGAGTAAAAGGACGATGAGCGGCCTCCACCGGCGCTGACCCCTCTAATCAAAAGACAAAGACAATACACACATACTTCTAATAATTACAATAATTACGAAAGAAAACAAAGAGCAAAGCAGAAAATGATATTAAGAGAAATAATTCATGTTTAATTTATATCCTAGCAAGGACAGGGAATAGAATTACTTATAGCTTCTCCCACTGTATCCGTATCCCTGCGACCTGTAGTTTCTCCTCCTGTACTGGAAAGGATTCTCCGCCTCAGGCATAGACTCAGGAACATCCGATTCTCCAGGAACACTCTCATCCTCAACCTGCTTAATCTCTCCCTTATATCCGACATTAATCTGAACCTTGCCACGGTACTGTGTAGTCCAAGCACCACTAATCTCGACTGCATCACCCTTCTTCAGCGTACCAGCATGCTTACCCCATAAAGTAAGCTTTATCCTTCCAGTCTCGTCGCCGACAATAGCCTCGCTTATAGTCTTAGGACCCTTACGAGTCTGTATAACCTTCGGATCAGATGTTTCCAGTACACGAACACGAACCTTAACGTTGTCCTCTCCCTCTTTAAGGTCGAGAACCTTCCTCTCTTGCTCTTCGCTCAAGATTCTTCTTCCTCTTCTCGATTGCAGTGAAACAATGACACTAATAGAGATAATAAATGTATTGGACAAGAAAACACGCAAAGGAATAACAAATCCCCAGAATAAACCTATGAAAGGAGGAGGCGGGATGATAACAACGGTTTCAGCTGCACAGTGCATGATGAGAGGTTACTCCATTGACCGCCTCACTCATAAAGCCTGAACCTATAAGGGAGAAGATCCTTTAACCTAAAACAACGATACTCGCCCGTCTCAAGAGCAACAATATAGAACAAGGTATCATCATTCCCAAACTCAGAGACTACCTGGAGACAAGCACCACACGGATACGGAAGAACCTTGTCCGAAGCAACTAGAACCTCCAAAATACTCCTCTCTCCGTTCAAAACAGCATTAAACACAGCAACACGTTCAGCACAAATAGTCAATCCATAAGAGGAATTCTCAACATTCACCCCCGGATAAAGCTTCCCAGAACCAGCCCTCACAACAGACACAACTCTAAACTTAGAATAAGGAGAATACGAGTTCTCAATAAAAGATCTAGCCATTAAAAGCATATCACGAGGAACACTACACTCCAATATGTATCCCCTGCATAATATCATTAACTTTGAAACGTTTAAGACTTGAAGGGGGAACAAGTTGCAGAATCAGACAACAAGACTACAAGAACTCATAAACAACCTCGCAGAACCATTCGTAGGAAGAAGAGAAGAAGCACTTCTACTAGTAATGGGAGTCATAACTAAAGAACACGTCCTACTCATAGGAGAGCCAGGAACAGGAAAAAGCGCCCTAGCAAGAAGACTAGCCAGCCTAATAGACGCAAAATACTTCAAATATCTACTAACGAAATTCACAGAGCCAAGCGAACTACTAGGCCCAATAGACATCAACGCCCTAAAAGAAGGACGATACAAGCGTATAACACGTGGCAAACTCCCAGAAGCAGAAATAGCATTCCTAGACGAGATATTCAACGCAAACAGCGCAGTATTAAACTCTCTACTAAGCGTCATGCAGGAAAGAATAGTATACGACGGATACGGAGAAATCAAAACAAACATCTGGACAATCATAGGAGCATCAAACACCACTCCAACAGAACCAGAACTAGAAGCACTCTACGATAGATTCCTCTACAGACACATAGTAAACCCATTAGACTCAGAATACTGGGACGCACTACTAGACAAAGCATGGTTAATAGAGAAAAACGGCTACACGTCCCCAACACCTCTCATAAGCATAAAAGAACTAGAAGAATACAGCAAGAAGATATACGACATAAATATACAACCAATAAAGAACAAGCTAATCAAACTATACCTAGCACTCGAAGAAAAAGGCCTACATATCACAGATAGAAGAAAAGGAAAAATCCTCAAAGCAATCGCAGCCCACGCACTAATACATGGTAGAAAAACTGCCACAATGGACGACCTTTACGTCCTCAAGTATACAGTGCCACGTGATCCCGAGGAATTCGAAAAAATAAAAATAATATTATTCGAAGAACTAAAAACAAGTGACAGAGTCCTCAGAGAATTCGAAGATCTCCAAGCCAGCCTCGAAACCATGGCAACAGAAATAAACAAACTACAGTCCTTCGATCCACGACTTATAGACTACTATAGAACTCTCAAGTCACTAAAAGAAAAAGTAAAAGCACTAGCATCGGATATAGAAGACGAAAAAGTAATAACGTCAGCAACAGAGCTTCTAGAAGAAATAGATAACCTCATAAACCTCGTTATGATGAAGCTAAACATGTAAGCAGGCCGGACAATCATAATTATGTTAATGCTGAGACGCTACGGGGACAAATAGTGGAAATACAAAGCCTAATCGAAGGAATAACAACAGACATCGTATACGAATACAGAGGAGAACAAGTACTCCACTATACGATAAAACTACTGGGAAAAAAGAAAATAAGACACAACCTTATGAACCAGCAATTCGCCGCGGACCTGTTCTATACTTTCTATCTCCCCTATCCTAGACTACGTAGAAATATCCCAGAACCATACATAGAACAGTACTCAATACTCCAAGCAATGCTCAGAGAACCGGCAATATGGAAAGTAAAACCCCTCACAGTAGCCGACAAGACAATAAGCACCATTGCAGCAAGCGTCTTCCTCGAACGACTCATACGAGAACTCTCAATGCCACGTAAAAGCTCGAGGGATAGAAGTAGCAGTGAAAAAGAGAAGCTGAAAGAAGCCGTTTCAAGAGCAATGATGGATACATCAAAGATAGCAAGAAATGCCTCCAATATTAAACAACTTCTAGCAAAAACGGGAGCAGGAAGAGCATCAACACTACAATTCGAAAATGTACTTGAAGAAATTCTAGAGCTCGCTAGGAACACAGACATAGCAAAGATACTCGAACTACTCAGAAGCATCGAGGTATCGAAAATATCTACAAGACGTACTGTAAGGGCCTCGAGAGGATGGATAACGAGTCTAGAAATAGGGGGCGATCTAGAACGAGTACATCCCTCCAGACTAGCATTTCCAGAGATCCTATTCCTAGTAGAGCTTGTAAACTCACGCCTCCTACTCTACCGAAAAGAACTACCGGGATCCCACGGCTCCATATATGTTCTCCTGGATAAAAGCGGAAGCATGTCAGGTACCAAAATGGACTGGGCTAGAGCAGTGGCTCTAGCACTATTTATCAAGTCTCGGGGCCAGGGCAGGAACTTCTATGCTAGGTTCTTCGACTCCATAGTATATGATAGAATCAACATCCCATACACAATGTATCAACGCAAGGCAATTGATCTAATCAAATACCTAGGCACCGTAAAAGCAGGAGGCGGGACAGACATAGTAAAAGCATTGGCTACAGCCTCCTCTGACCTCTTATCCTCCTCTGTCAAAGGAGTCTCGGACGTTGTACTAATCACTGACGGGGAAGACAAACTATCAAAACACATCTTAAAAGGAATCATATCAAGAGGAGGATTCAGACTGCATACTGTAATGATACAAGGAGACAATCCTGTGCTGAGAGAAGTATCTCACAGCTATATGGTTGCAGAGAAGCTAGACGAAAAAGAAGTGCTCAGAGTCGTAATGTTCTGAGACCATACTATCTCCGATAAACTACGCCATAGATTTTCTCGACGTTATCAACATTAATTCTATACAGGTATTCTTCATCTACCGAACGATGAGCAACAAGCCTCTGCACAGTATCAGCCATTATCCACGGATAAACCACTGCTCCAGGCCTAGCTGGATCATCGATAAAATCGCTTTCAAGAACGAACACAGGATCAATTTTCCCTAGTACCCTTGTAGTTAGCTGAGGAGTTCCGGGAACAGTACTGCTATAACCATATCTATTGGCTAGAATAGCAAGACTCGGCTTTGAGTGGTGGAAAACTATTCGTCTCTTCGCTTCAGGAGCCAATCCTATCTTCGTAGCCGGCATATCAACTAGTCTAAGCGTAGTTTCACCTTCTTGCTCTAAATGGAGATGGACCACGCAACCATGATCACGGGCAAGCTCTAAGGCATACTCCATGAGGTACTGTGAAATAACAGCCCGATAACTAAACGTCTTATAATGCTGTCTCCCTACCTCGCCTATACCGTCGAGAACTCCTTCATTACACAAGGAAGCAACATATTCTAGCACGTTTTTACCAAGCTCAAGCACGTCGATAGGCTTCATTCTATACTTATCTATTAACTTATCTACATCGGCCGGATGAAAACCTGCCAGACAAGCTGTCTCGAGACCTGCTTTACTAGCATTCATACATTCTCTGATATGTATCTCTATCATTTCCTTATATGAATCCAGACCAGTAAACTCTATACTATAGGCCCACGGTGACAGCGCCACGAGCGCAATAAACCATCCTCCCTGAGCACGAAACCGCTCAGCTACTTTTTCGGCGCCCATACCTCTGACAGGGTTTGTATGACAATGTCCATCGGCTATTGGCACAAGCTTTCCAGCACTCATCCTAATCACCTGTCTCAACATAAATCGCGGGTTTCGCAGGCATTGCAAGAGAACTCTTAGGAATGTCCTTAGCGTCTTTTTCTATTAACACGACTACCTCTATTCCCAGTTCTCTTTTTAGGAAATCTTTAGCAGATTCTATTACGTTTAACTCAGTATCTCTATCTACAAACCTAGTCAATATTTCTGGATTCCGAGTAATTAACTGAATTATTTTACCAATAAGCTTCTTGTCCGGCACCTCGACTTCTCTAATAGCATTTCTTACAGCATCCCTTAACTTCATACCGGAGTCTCGATAGTTCTTTACCTTGTTGAGTAGATCATATTTCCAACCGTCGGCGACAACAATATAGATTTGCCTAGCATGTTTTACTAGTCTTAGTATTTCTTTCACGTCTTCGAGAAGACTCTGGACAATCATCTCAGCCTTCTCCATGTCCTCGTTAATCTTGCTAGGATCTGGCTCAGGCCATTTCTCAAGAACAATAAATGTATCCTTACCTATAGCATGCCATATTTCTTCGGCTACATGGGGTGCAAATGGGGCGATAAGGAGCGTCTGAACCTCGATGAACCGCTTAAGGAGTTCTTTGTGTGGAGATCCAGCCCTTCTGAGATACCATTTAAACTGTGACTGTAGATTATAGTATCCCTCTACTAGAGCAGTCTTATACTTCGTCTGATCCATTAATTCTGTTACTTTAATTATCGTTCTATTAAGGACGCTCTCGAACCATTCATCAATAGGAGCTCTTTCGTCTCTTCCCTTTCCATAATTATTTATAGCATAATTCATCCAGCTGATCAGCTCCTCTACGGCATTGTCTGCGACTTCGGGCTCGAAATTAGCATCATCTAGTCCCGGATCAGCACCTGCAAGTGTCTCAGCCCATCTTGTAGCATCTGCGCCCCATGCTTCCAGGGCATCGCGTAGCAGTATGAAATTCCCCTTGCTCTTCGACATCTTTTCTCCGCGTACAAGCACCCATCCGTTAAGACCTATTCCACGAGGCCAGTAGGATTCAGGGAATATCGCTGTATGATGGAATATGAAGAACACGAGATGATTCTGCATTAGATCCTTTCCGCTAATCCGAAGGTCGACAGGGTACCAGTAAGTGAATTCTCTCCGCATTGCCTCTAGCAGATGGACGGGTATACCTGATTTCTCCGACACAGTTTTTGGGTCTCCTCGCCCTAGGAAGATATAGTCAAATACTTCAGGGATTAATTGTTCGGGCTTAATACCGTATATTTCTGGATGCTGGAGATACTTGGCCACAGTATAATAAGCCATATATATTGTGGAGTCTGAGAGGCTCTCAACAACCCAGTCAGGATCCCAGGGAAGAGGCGTGCCTAGTTCTCGCTGATGTGTAAATGCCCAGTCCTTATACCAGTCGATGATCCTGTGGAACCATTCTCTTGCCTGTTCAGGATAGAAGTTCATCATGTCTACGGCTTTGTGAGCAAGCTCCTTCCATTTCTTATTGCTATAGAGTAGGAACCATTGGTTTGATACGAGTTTAACATGGGTTCTAGCGCCACACCTACAATATACTCTTTCTGGAAGCGTATAGATTCGCAGAGCTAGTCTCTCTTCGACAAGCCAACTAATTATATCATCCTTAGCTTCAGAGACAAGTTTACCGGACCATCTCCCAGTTATATCTAGGAGTATACCTTTGTGGAATTCCACTGTATAGATCTCTTTAGTGGCTTTATCGAGCTTCTCCTTGTCCTTCTGGCTAACAATACCATATTTCTTAACAGCATCTCTTGCAGGAACACGTGAATAGCCCTCAACCTTAATCAGCGGGATAGGTTCTAGAGAGGCTACAATAGAGGGATCTATACCGAATTCCTCAAGAATCTCTGGAGACTTCTTTAGATCCTCTAATGCCACGAGATCAAACGGAGCATGAGCCGGCACACTCATAACTATACCTGTACCTATATCTGGGTCGACGAAGCTAGCGGGAAGTACTGGAACCCATTTATCCTGGACAGGTGACTTAACTGTTCTACCAATAAGTTCTCTGCCAGAGACTCTTCCAAGTATCTTTACATCATGCTTCTGATCGGCTAGCTCCCTAGCCATATACTCACTTATATACCAGGTCTCTCCATCAACTTCCGCAATAAGATACTCTGCATCCGGATTAACCCAGATATTCGTGACTCCAAACACTGTTTCCGGCCTATAGGTAAGCGCAGGATACACGTATCCATCCACGTCTTTAAACTTGATAATAACAGCCTCAACAGGACTAATGCCTGCGTACTCGTCTGGGCGGTCATGATCTCCTACAACTTTTTTCTCGCGGGGACACCAAACAACAGGATGCTCTCCTTTAGCAACCAGTCCCTTCTCCTTAAGCTTGTAGTACTGCCACTCGATAAACTTACTATAGAATGGGTTCAGCATAGTAGTATAGAATTCTCTCCTCCAATCTATACTCATGCCATAACGGGAGAGATCTCTCTTCCATCCCTTAGAGAAATATCGAACCCATTCCGCTGGATCAGTAAATTTATCTATCTCACTCTCAGGAACGCCCATCATTAAAAGAAGTCGTCTAATCTTCTCGTCTCCTTCCCTAAGACGAAGAGCATTTGCAACGATAGGGCCTCCAGTCGCATGCCAGCCCTGCGGGAAGAGAACATTATATCCTCTCATACGCTTGTAACGAGCCGTAACATCAACCCTAAGAACAGTAAACGCGCTCCCTAGGTGAGGGAACGCGTTTACATATGGATACGGGAATGTTACGAAGAACTTCTTCTTTGACTCGTCTGGATCAGCCTCGTAGACTCTATGCTTCTGCCACTCCTCTTGCCACTTCTCTTCTATCTTCTTGAGTCTTTCAACCAGTTCCGGATTTACACGTGAGAGTCTGGTAGCCAACCCTTCCCACACCCAGAAAGTAGAGTAAAACCACTATGTGATAAGTATTAGTCTCAGCCCAACCAATAGTTCATAATAGAATAATAATGTAAAAACCACCACACACATGAAAGGGAGAACAAGAATGGACGAAGGAATAAAGAAAGAGTTCCAAGGAGAAGCACGCATAGGACGAGTAATGAAAAACATAGCTGCAATATCATTAAAACCAGAAGATCTAAGCAACCCCATAGCCATGCAGATGGCCTTCTCAAGAATCTACGAAGCCATGATGAAGATAATAGAAGAAGGAGGACCTAAACCTACATATGTCGCAGAGATCAGATTCACAGACGATCTAGGCAATAACGTCGTATTCGCGGTCGATCTAGGTAGCGACCTGCCGCCGTTCTCAAGAGACAAAGTAAAAGCGAGGATAATTGTCGAAGTATTCGAAGAAGACTAAGGCACAAACATTAGGAAAGAGAGTCAAGAATATCAGGAAAAACACGAGATAAGATTATAATACCTCGCTATTGTCACTTCTTTCTTCGCTTCTTTCCAGGCTTAGCCTCGTCTTCAGACTCGTATATTATCAAACCCGAATTGAATACTTTCCTAAAGAAGTACTCCATGAACTTAGCATAGTATCCTTTCTGGCCAACCATAGGACCTAATTCTCCTTTCTTAACGACAACAACAATATCACTACCAGCTATATCTGTTCGCAGAATATGCTTATGAATCCAAGAAACAGGATGTATAGCTCTAAAGTATACTTTAAAGTCCAGCGAGAGTTCAACGGCGCGAAGGTTTAACCCGGTATCTTCTTCAACAGATTCTATTCTTTTACCTTGAGTCCCAATAGTTCGGCCCAGATGGCCAGGTTTAACAATTACAAGAGCATCGGGTACATGTTCCTGATCAATTCCATAAGTCTTTTTTGCATCAATTAGGTTTACTACTGTGATTATATCAGCGTCGGGTGCATGGATTCTGAAAGAGTCAATTATCCTTGACTCGATATCATCCAGAGCACGTTTCCTCATAAGTAGCTCTATGAGTAATCTAACTCCTCTACGAGCACCAGGCCTCACTATATCGTTGAGTCCCAGATCAACTACTACTGCACCGCTCTCCTCGCCCTTAAGGATATTTCGTGCTAGGACTGCGCCGTTCTGTGGATTATGTGCTTGGAACACGGGATCGCCTGCAATCACTAGTTTACTTGAACGACCTAGCCTTGTTATAACCTCGACAATTATTTCCGGATCCAAGTTCTGGACATCGTCTAACACAACATATGCTGAATCGAATGAACGTCCCCGTATATGATATGGGCTGGCTATAATGATTTTCTCCGAAGACACGAATTCATCTATAATCCTGGTACTCTCGGGATCAACAGACACGACCAAGTCCTTAAGATAATCGATTACAATTCTGCGATAAGCATCTATATCGTATCGTGACCCGCTATTGTCGGTAGATCTCAATGATTCCACAGGCTTACTTATGACAAGCCTCTCATATTTTCCTTCCTGGACAAGGCTTAGACCAGTGATAACCGATAAGAGGCTTTTTCCCGTGCCAGTAGGCCCGAAGACACCGACTATTTCTTTGTTTGTATCCAGTAGGGCTTCGAGTAATGTTTTCTGGCCTTGGCTCTCAGGCTTAATCTTATCCAGTAGCTTGGCTTTCGCCATATCTCCTCACCATTAACGAATATGAGTCTAAGACAAGGGGAATTATACTTCATTCGTTAATCAATGTGTCTCGAAGATCCCTATAGATATGAGATAGCTTGTTTACGAGATCATCATAGAAAGCCCATCTTCTCCTCTGCTCCAGGATCTCAGATTTATCGAGACTAGTGATGTATACTGTGGATGAAGATCCAGCGACCTCTACTTTTTTCGAGCCTGGTGATATTATGATGCTCTGTCCAGGCGTTAACCTTCCATCAGGATAAACATTTCCTACACCATTAACACCAATCGCATACACAATGTTTTCGGAGGCCCTAGTCTTTAGCACAGAGTGCCACAGATCTATTCTATCAAGGGGTATCGACGCTGGATTATAGATAATATTAGCTCCATCAACGACAAGTAATCTACTAGTTTCCGGATAAAATATATCAACACATGCAACGCATCCAACTTTCCAGAACTCATCTATTTGTATGGGAGGATGGTATTTCCCACTAACAATAAGGTCTCTCTCGCCAACGGCCCTCGAGGGAAAAATCTTCTCGCAGACAACACGTTGTTTACCATTTAGAGAAGCTATGCCGAGGCTGAGAACCTTTCTCTCGACCCACACATATGATAAACCAACGAATACTATCGGAGCGTACCTAGACAGTATATCTCCTACATAATAATAATCTTCTAAGAACATAGGTTTTCTAGACAACCAGTTCTCTGGAAAAAACAATACATCAACACCAGAAAGATCTCTAACACTATCTAATAATGAAAGCACCATACCCAGCGAGTCTCTCCAAGAACCATCCCTACGGCCTACCTGAACGATACCGATAGTTAACTCGTTAGCCAAATTCACCACCCATAAACCGAGAAGCAAGCAAGAAGAACTCCGCCAAAGCCATCGCGGACAACGGAGCAAGCTGAACAGCATAGAAACTGTAAAACGTATGGTTACCCAACAACCAGATCACGCCATACATAGCAAATACAAGTAGCAACGTATACCCGCCAGGCACGTTGACGAGCCGTTTCTTCCATATAGCACTAATCAATGCGACTATAACACTAATACCGGCAGCTATTACTCCAAACAACTCTATAATAGTTGTAGTGACAGCGGCCGCATTTACAAGTGAGAAAGAGAAAAAGAACGGGTTCGAGTTAAAGATCCAACCTATAGGGGTAGAAGTAGGAGGACCCTCTGGTCTCGAGGAAGTATGCCATCTGAGGGCAGCAATGGTTTCTTTTACAATTTCACTGGGCCCAAAATAATTAATGAGGGGAAGATAAAGGACAAGAGAAACAGCTATAACAATGAATATAACAGAGATCCAGTGCTTTACCATGTCAAGATACTTTCTCTGAGAGACACCACGTATAAACACATAAAAGAGCACGCCACCTATGGCTGCCAACCCACTCATTTTAACCATAAATGCAAGCGCCGATGAAATACTTGCAGCAATTAAGCGATCTCTCGCTAAAAAGAATACCGTCAACGCGGTGAAAAACGCCAAGTGTATATCAAGCAATGCTACACTCGCATCACGATAAATTATCCGATCACTACCTGCAGCAATCGCAGCTATTACACCAGCAACAATATATCTAGTGGAGAATCTATGCTTGTCACCAAACCTAAGGAATGCAAGATAAAGAAGTACAGGAATTAATCCAGCTTCTACTATGCCAGGAAGCCTCCAACAAAGAGGACGATCTCCACAGACAACCATAGATAACGCTATTATATATTTACCGAGGGGAGGATGTTCGAGGTTAAAATAGTCGTCTCTAGTCTTGCCACTCATATCATAATAATTAATGTCGACGTGAAATATCTCGACGAGATATCGCCTAGCAACATCAACGTAGTATATCTCATCACTTACATAACTTCTTCCATGAGTAACATATCCCGTAGCCAGCTCATAAGCCCTATACGCCTGAAAAGCACCAGCAATGACAGCCAAGATCAAGCCAGCTACTGCGAATACCATTATTAAGCGGGTCTCCAAGCCATCCAGCGCTCTTTTGTTCACGATTCATTACCATGCAAGACCCATCTACTGTAAAGTGTTTCAACACCCACAGCGTCTTCAATTAATCATATAGAGCATACAACAACATATAAGTCGTGAAACAACCACTCCAGTAATTGCACAGCGGGGATAAGTTTGGTGCGTGCAAGAAAAAGAAAAAGAAGCGATGTTTACCGGACAGATATGAATAGACTAAGCGTTTATCCATCCTTCCGTAAACCAAAAGAAAACATGGGAAGAAGACACATGCGAGTAGGAGACATTGTAAAAATCAGAATAACCGGTGTCGACGACGATGGAAACCCAATAGGAGTATACCAAGGCTATACGGTCGTGATAACAGACTCGCACTTTGAGCCAGGACAAGAAGTCACAGCACGAATAACAGAGGTTCACGGAAGAACACTTTACGCCGAAAAAGTAGAGCAGAACTAGGAACACCGATCACTCATAAAATAGACTTTTAGAGCTTGATCCGACCGAAAATAGACAAAATGGTGTTTCAAGGTGACAGCGGTCCAGCAAACAAACGGAGTAGAGGAGTGCTACGTAAAAAAAGACTTCATTAGAAACATTGCTAACAAGATACTTGCTGAGGCGCTAGAGAAAATTCCAGCATCCGCGATGAGCGAGTTAAGAAAACAGCTAGGAAGAGCAGAAGACAAATACAGGTTCACAGTATACGGCGGTGATCCTAGAAACCTAGTAAAGTACTTCGAGAGCAATGACTGGCGAGAACTCGTAGAATACGCCGAGAGATCAAACATCTTATGGGTTCTAGAAAAAATACTAGCAAAGCTAATAGAGGAATACAATGATACATGTCCCGAAGTGGTAGAATATGCGAGAAAAGAACTAAAGAAGCTACAGGATAAAACCAGCGGAAAGAAAACCGAGGATATTTCTATAGATGTAATATACCGGACATTGAAGTTCGCCGGATACAAAGTAGAATACATTGATGCTGAAGACGCTGTAGAGGTTAAAGAACCCTATCTGACGGTCAGAATATATGTAAAGGAAGGAAAAATCGAATACACAATATGTAAGTCAGGGAAAGCTTCTACACTCGAAGGAATAATGGTAAAAATAAACAAAATACGTGAACTATAAAATACCTAGAAATAGTTATTTCCTAGAAAGGAGATACAATATGAAGATGCAACATATAGCACTAATAGTAATTATAATGCTCCTAATTACAATACTAACTCTATCACTCAACACTAAAGCAGACGACGAATACAACGGAGAATACGAGGAAAACGAAGGAGAAGAAACACTAGGATCGATAGGCTTCTACGGAGGCTTATTTGCAACATTAATCTATATCATACCAAAATACGCTAGACAATATCTAGGAATATCTCTCCCACCGAAACTCTACAAATACGCCCTCGACATACATAGCATAGGAAACCCAATAGCAGCAACAGCCGCGTTTATCCACGGATATCTAAACATACAATATGCCACAACACTCGAATACGTAATGGTAGCACTCATAATATTCCTAACCGTTTCAGGCTTGATAATGAGATATGCAAAATGGAAGAAAATAAAACTGGCAATGAGACTTATCCATTCGCAAAGAATACTCGCAATAATCCTACTTGTACTCGTTCTACTACATCAAGGATTAGCAGGAGGCTAACACTTCATTATTACCATTTTATTTAAAGAAAAATCCTCTAGCCTCACAATGTGTAGACTCCAGACGCTTCACAAATTGTGAGTCCGCGATTTTAAAGCTGCCAACAACAATCCTAAACAGAACCCAAAAAGAAAGATAGGTGATATGAAATGAAGTATGAGATCATACTCGGAATAATACTCGTATCAGTAGTAGCAGGAGCCTTTGCACTAAACCAAAGCTACCTAGACACGGTAACAACCACTGACATAAACGAAACCGATACAACTACTGAAACCACAACAGAGCAGACCACAACCACCGATACAACTGTAAACTATACATTATCACAACAAGAAATAGATAGCATCCTCTTCATGAGAGAAGAAGAAAAACTAGCCAGAGACGTATACCTAACGCTCTACGACATGTACGGACTCCAAATATTCCAAAACATAGCTAGAAGCGAACAAAACCACATGGACGCGGTACTAACACTAATCGAGAAGTATAATCTAACAGACCCCGTAATAGACGAAGTAGGAGTATTCACAAACGAGACACTACAGGAACTATACAACCAGCTAATCGAGCAAGGAAGCCAGAGCCTAACCGACGCAATACTAGTAGGAGCCCTAATAGAGGAAAAAGACATAATCGACATAAACAACCTGATAAACGCAACAGATAACCCAGACATAATACAGGTATTCAGCAACCTAGTCAACGGAAGCGCCCACCACTTAAAGGCGTTTTCAAACGAATACGAACAAATAACAGGAGAACCATACCAGCCACAGCTACTAACACCGGAACAATACGAAGCAACAATCTCTAGTGTGTTAATGGGTCCAGCGAATGCACATGGACCTGCCTGGGGCCAGGGCTAATTTCCCCTCCCATTAACATATATTGTTTTTATTATTAATATAATTAAAATTATTTAATTATGGGTGAGCGATGATGAGTTACAAGCTCGGTCTAGCAATCTCCATAATAATAGGAGTACTAGTCGCCGCATTCCCGCTCTACGCAGACAATATATCAAGTTACATATGGAACCTAGATACAAGCTCATCCAGCGAAGGATCAGAAACAACCTACTCTCTTCAAGGAACAGTAGAAGAAGTCGACATCAATGAATCAATAATAGTAGTAAACGGCGTCGAGATCAAAGTATTAGGAACGTGGATAACACCAAACGGTACCGAGATAGAGTCACAAGACCTGCTTGAACTGATTAAACCAGGCGACCAGGTAACAGTAGTATACAGCCAGCGTGGAAAATGGGGTTACAAACTCGAGGAAATCACGATAGAATCCACCGGAGAGCACTACGTAAAGTCGTCATAATGAGGGGGTGAGCGATAATGGGAAGAAACGTCATACTTGAGGCCAGAAGAGCAACAGTCATAGTGTTCGTAGCACTAGGACTCATAATACTGATATCAGGCATGATGCTAGAGACAGCTCCCTCCGGACCTGGAAGCGGAGACGCCACAGCACTAGGCATATCAAAGGAGACATGGGAAGACATTCACATCTATGCCAGCTTCATAGCTGCTGGAGCCGCAATAATACATGCGTATACCAACTATAGAGGCATACTATATCATCTGGGGTTGCTAAGGCTCAAAAGAAGAAAGAAAACAAACTAAAAACCATGATATAATACAAAAATCTTTGGCGCGGGGAAAATAAATGGACTCTCAAACATTCATTTTACTCTCAGCAGTGATCGCGTATTTAGGGGCATTTGCAAGCCTCTATATCGGCCTATCACTATTCAAGCTAGGAGATGTCATAAAAGACAAAGGGCTAACACTCTCAGCTATAGCAATGACGATATTTGGTATCTCACTACTTATCGAGGCTACCGTAAATATCATGGCACCATCATACATTAGTGGCCCCGGAAGAAGACCTCAAGAACTTCTATCTATACTAGTCAATCGAGGAACGCTTATCGCTATACCACTCTACACGATCTCCTATGCGCTTATGGCATCTTCGCACTATGTATCAGGAGTATCGATAAAGGAAACGGCAGTCTCTCTCAAAGAATTCTCTATCATACCGTTATTCGTATTAATGTTTATAGACTACAATGTCATAGACTTACTCGTACTGATAGTTGCAGCCGCAATAGTCTTAGGAAAATATGGTTCGGCGAGACTGCCAACTGTAATCTTCTATATAGTTCTAGGAATTAGTCATCTCATACCTGTAATGCTCTTGTTTGCAAGCTCGTCTTGGTGGATTGTACCATTATCAACGCTGTTACGAGGCCTTGCACCCCTAGTACTGTTCGCCTCGTCGCTACTGAGAGAGTAGGGGGCGATAACAACCGATGGTGCGTAGAAAATATAGAAGCCAGGCGGGGATAGTCCACGACATACTCGAGGTACTGCAACGGGAAGGAGCCATGCCAGCTACGAGAATTGCCACATATGCTAATCTTCCCTATGATAGACTTAAACTAATCCTACTCTCTCTGGAAGAAAGTGGCCTGGTAGTAAAAACCGAAGATGGATATGATATTACTGAGAAAGGCCTAGAGGCACTTAATACTCTCAGAAAGAGCAGGAAACTTCTTGAGTCACTAGGATTCAGGCTATGAGAATTGTAAGTACCAATCGTGTAGTCAGCTTTTAGCTTATTCTATCAGAGTAAGTCTATAGAAGTAAAGATTTATTCTTAGCACGGTTCATTTCTCAGAACAAGAACAGAGAAATCATACTGGTGCTTGCTATGACTACAATAGCAAAGATTAACCACAAAAACAGCATGCTGGCCCTGATAGGAAAAACAGTGGTTCTTTCAACCAGTGGTGCTCTTAGCCCTGGACCTCTCTCGGCCTCAGCACTAGCTCTCGGCGCCATATATGGATGGACAGGTGGAATTCTACTCGCGATAGGTCATACAATAGCAGAACTACCTTACGTTATACTCTTATTTGTAGCAATGGAGCGGGTCTCTAGGAAGTTAAAGAAGTATGATAACATAATGTCTTTTCTAATAGGCGTATTTATGTTATTTTTCGCAGTAGGAGTCCTCAGTCTAGGAATCAAGGGCTCCGAAATCTCAGCTTCAGAATCCATTGCTATGGGTTCACTGTTTTTCGCAGTGATGATAGGAGCATCGTTAACTCTGCTAAATCCCTACTTTCTTGGATGGTGGTTGACTGTAGGAGAGCCCATTATTAAAAGCTCAGTAGAACATGGTAGAAAAGGCCTTGCAGTAATGTATGCGAGTCATGTCTGGATGGACTACGCCTGGCTCACATTTCTAGCAGTTATAGGAACAGGCGCTGTTCTAAGCATGACAGTATACCGAGTAGTAATGATAGGAGTAGGAATAATCCTGGCATATTATGGCATTAAATATGTTGCACACTCTCTAAACATAACTCTACGCGGCAAGGACCGTACATGACTCGCTACAAACTTATTCGATTCAAACTACACTATAATTAATCATGAACCTGGGGGTAGAGACAATGGTAAACATTGTAGCAGTAGAAATCCCTGTTCCAGACGGAACAAACGTCATTATCGGTAAATCACATTTCATAAAAACAGTAGAAGACCTATACGAGGCGCTCGTTACCACATCAACATCTATTAAATTCGGCCTAGCATTTTGCGAGGCTAGCGGTAAAAGACTAATAAGATGGGATGGCAACGATAAAGAGTTAATCAACTTAGCAATCGAGGCCTGCAAAAGAATCTCCGCCGGCCACGTATTCGTTATATACATTAAAAATGCTTGGCCAATAAACGTCCTAAACAGAATAAAGAACGTAATGGAAGTAGTCAGCATCGAGGCTGCAACCGCTAATCCCGTAAAAGCGATTATCGCCGACCTAGGAGATCAAAGAGCGCTACTAGGTATAGCCGACGGCTTCACTCCCTTAGGAGTAGAAACGGAGAAAGACCAGAAAGAGAGAATCGAATTCCTCAGAAAAATAGGATACAAACGTGGCTAGATCATATATCGTAGAAGACCCGGATTCTTCAATATGATTTTTACCAGATACCCAATCGTTATTTTGCTCTGTAGATATGTATACCAGAATTCTTCAGGTAGGGATCTAGAGAAATCATAGAATCTACTGCCAAGCCTAATAGCGAGCTTCAAGGCATATCTCGACGCCTTGGCCTCAGATACAAGTGTCCTTACTCTACGAGAATATCCTTGAGCTATTTCTTCGGGGGAGCCGCCTTCTATTATCGCATTATATAATGCTTCTGCTGATTCAAGACCTGGCCGGTTACCTTCTCCAGCCGTTGATATAATAAAACCGGCAGATTCTCCTATCCTGAGTTTCCGAATCTTCCCCGCGTTCTTCTCCACGGGTCTTATAGGCGAGAACACAGCAATAGGAGATGCCCTCTTGTCGAGTAAGTCATAGCTACCTAGGAGATCCTTGACGTATTTCTTAACGAATGCCTCAGTATAGTTTATAGGCCTATTCAAAAATCCTCCACCAAAATTCACAATACCTTCCCGAGCATTAGCTGGAAATATCCAGAACAGTCCTCCATCTCTTGGATAAAAATCTAGTAAAGCATGTGTCATGTCCCAGTCTGCACTAGCAAGGTATCTTATAGCTATAACGTATTTCGTTGTTTTAACATGTGGAAATGGTCCCCGGGCGTCAACCATAATGCAGTCTCTTGATCCATTACATGAATGTCTCTCTGTATCATGTGATCTTAGATACTTTATTCTAGCCCCATTATTTGTCGCACGATCACGTAGCTTTTCAACTAGTAATGCTTTATCGACAATATACCAGTATGGTCTTTCCAAGGAGGTTTTGAATACGGTTTTCCCTTCAACTTTAACCGTGTAATTTGTCACGGACGCTCGAACTACATCTAGCTCTTCCAAGAGATCACGTATCCAAGGTCTAAGAGTAACAGCATCTCCGCAGGGTTTAACATACTTCTTGGATATATCATAGCCGTATACTTCGATATCGGGCTCACGTGATAATCTATAGAGTAAGTATGATCCCGAAACCCCTAGCCCTTTTACTACTACCTTCACCCTCTTCCCCGCAGGGTTATTAGCTCGACAAAGAATAAGAATTACAGTAAAAACATCAAGTAAGAGGGGACAGCTCCTAGCGACAAAGTCATCATGGAGACGAGTGGGACCAAGCATGAGACTCATAATAGAAGCGTCCAAGAGTAGAACTGGCAAGCATGCCTCTAGGAAGCTCGCCGTAGTATACTACAAGAACCGTAAAGAGGTAGTCACAAAGCCTACCGGGACAGGAGCAAGGCAAGAACAAGGACAAACAGTATATGCTAGAGGACAGAGCGTCATAGTAGAACTAGATGCTCCCGACATAGAGTATATTGTATATGTTGAACTAATCCGAAATCTACGAGGACACGTAAAAGGGCGACTACAGGTCTATGATAGAGACGGCAGGCTTCTTTATGAAGCAGTTTTGAGGAAAAGAAAGATTAGGAGAGTGTCTGGAGACAAACAGTATTCATGGCTAGTTGAAGACGCGATTAAATCGATAGGGCTAGAAGGCTATGTTAGACGATATAATCATAATACAGGTGCTTAACTATAATGAGGAGCAATAACAACAAACGGTTAAAGAACATAGTCCTATCGCTAAAAAAGCTTCTCAAACAATACGGCGCAACGATATCTTATATCTATAAAGAAAAGCAAGGAGACCCAGAACCAGGCCCGAGCATAGAGGAAATAGGATTAAACGAATATCTCACGAATGCTTTAAGAAGCTACGGCATATTAAGACTTCACTTATTCCAATATGAAGCCTATAGACTATACATGGAAGGAAAAAGCCAGGTAATAGTCGCTGGGACAGGTACCGGAAAGACCGAGGCTTTCATAATACCTATACTTGACGACATCATAAAACGAGGACCATCAGTCGAGAAACCCTATGCAATCATCATGTATCCGACTAAAGCCCTTGCAAGAGACCAGCTTTATCGCTTCAAGCTTCTAGCCGAGGGAAAACTAGGAATAAAGGTTGCAGTTCTAGATGGTGATACTCCTCGAGACGAGAGAACAAAAATATATGCGGATCCTCCCCATATACTCGTTACAAACCCAGACATGATGCATTATGGTCTAGCGTTTTCGGATAGAATAAGGAGACTTGTGAGCGGAGTCAAAGTATTAGTCCTAGACGAGATGCATGTATACCGGGGAGTTTTCGGTACGCATGTTAAGTGGGTTATTGAAAGACTAAAACACTATGCAGACGATAATATGTTGATTATTGGAGCAGGAGCAACCATAGGTAATCCAAGAGAGCTAGGAGAAAAACTCTTCGGTGAAAACCCACAAGTAGTTAGGGGACCGTCTAGGAGAAAAGGGACAGCCTATCATGTATTCGTATCTTAT
>JALUDS010000113.1:0-1863 GCA_027043945.1 Acidilobaceae archaeon | reverse complement strand
GCAGGTTCCCCAAAAATACACTATTACCGACAAAGGAATAGTCATATCCGGGCTTGTAGGTAAGACTACCATACAGTTTCCTCTTCCCGAGGACACGTTCATGAAGGTAAGTGAGAAAAGGAGCTTCGTCGAACTAGTAAGGCATGGAAAAAGAAGCGTTACAAAGATCAGGTTCTACACTAAGAGAGTCAAAAGATTGGAAGAATTACTAAAACGATATGGCAAAGTCAAAAAACTAGAGTAGACTTAGCCTAATTTTATTTTCCAGTAGTCTTTTCTCTGCCAGATATGGCCTCACCATAATCTATATGTTCTTCGAGTCCTTTGAATTCGATTCCCAGCTTACTGCTTGTCTGGAAAGCCAGTTTCTTAACCTGTGCAAGGATCTCCTCGAGCCTTTTCCTACTTGTGGCCTGTGCATAGATCCTTATCTTAGGCTCTGTCCCACTCATCCTCAGGAGCAACCAGCTCCTATCATCGTACTCGATCCGGATACCGTCTAGCGTCATTATCTTGACGGCACCACGGGACATGACGGCTTTTGCTTCTTCTTCAAAGTATCCGAAGAACTTTATTTTGTCCTCGTCTGAGTGCATTTTTATCGATATACGTGCACTGGGATAGAATGGGAGCCTTCTTATGAGGTTGAGTGGGTAGTCTTTCTCTTCAAGGCTTATTCGTGTTAGTAGGGCTGCTTGATAGATTCCGTCGACCCAGTGACCCCACTCTGGGTCTATTAGTTTCCACGGTTCTGCTGCTAGTAGGGCTCCTGGTGTTTGGCGGAGTTTCTCGTGGATCTTGCCTAGTTTTGCTCTTACTATTCTTCCTCCTAGGTGTTCCACGATTTCTTCTACTTCTATTCCGACGTCTACTGAGACGATAATTGTTCCTTTACGGTTTCGGAGCTTGTACCATGCATAGAGGGCTATTAGGAGGTCCTGTTTGATGAATCCAACGCCTGGTATTGATACGGCTAGTCTGTCAGCATCGCCGTCATGGGCGAATAACACGTGTACTCCGAGGTTTTGGACGCTTCCTATATATGGGGCTATCACGTCTGGCCTTGGCTCTGGAGGCCTACCCGGGAAGAATCCGTCGGGATGACAGTTTATGCTTATTACTTGTTCTGCTCCTATTTCCCGGAGTACTCGTGGTGTAACCATGCTTGCGGCTCCGTTAGCGCAGTCGACTGCTATCCGTAGGGGGATCCTTCTCCCGTTTATTCCTATTTTGTCTACTAGGGATCGCATATAGTCTTCTACGACCTCTTCTCCCTGAATGAATCTACCCACACTATCCCAGGGAGCATGGAGCTTGTATGGATCCATGTTGAATACAATGTCTTCGATATCGCGCTCCATGCCGATGGTATACTCCATGCCTTCCGCGTCGAATACTTTTATGCCGTTGTCGGGTGGAGGATTATGACTAGCTGTAATCATTATACCGGCCCTACTATTTGTCCGTGGAACACTATAGGCCAGAACTGGTGTAGGCACTATTCCTATAAACAATGAGTTTAACCCGCCGGCCATTAATCCTGCCGCGGCCATCTGCGCTAGTAAGGGACTCGTTGTCCGAACGTCGTGGCCGACAGTAGCGGTTCCCTCTCCACCGACATAATTTGCAATTGCTAGACCTATTCTGAATGCGAGGTCTGGGGTGACCTTTTCCAGGTAACGACCACGTATGCCGGCGGTCCCGAATAGTTGCCTCCTCTGATCCAAGGCCGCTTGCCCCTCTAACTATTCCCCATCAACAATTATACTTGCTATGGGAAAGACCCACGTCCTCATGCTTAATCCTTGTTTTCCCCGAATAGTTTTTTCACGGATAGTATACCTTCGGGGCTACCAACGTATA
>JALUDS010000112.1:0-6990 GCA_027043945.1 Acidilobaceae archaeon | reverse complement strand
CAAGACCGGTCCTAGCCTCCTACATAATCCTTTACCAGCTGGTAAATGACACTAGGCAGCTAGCAACAATCAAGTTTATTGACGAGGAGATACCCCCAGGAGCAAATACAACACTCCCAATAGCATCTAATCTAACAAGTGGAAAATACGAGGTAAACATTGTAACCAGGCTCGGGAACGTTTTCGGCTGGGATCCCAGCATAGGAGGAGCATACAGTATTCCTCCAGAAGACGCTGTACTCCAAGACAATCCACTCTTGCTACTCTCGGATCTTATTGATCCCGGACTAGCCAAGGAGATACTTGAGAACTATACTGTTGTAGGGTATGACGCGGTTAAACCAGTGCTATATGATACAAGTATATTTGCACAAATAAGTGGAACAAGCAATTACAGGCCAGTAACCTTGTCTATTAGGGTTAACGGAACGATAAACCACTACTATTACAAGCACGTAACCAATAGCAAGATAATCCATGAATATACAGGTACCGTTGACCTGACGGAGAACATGTCAGCACAGCTCTACGTTTACGGATACCTATGGGGCTATGGTCGTCCATATTACAGTACAGGTATCCGTCTACGAGTAGACTATACACTAATATACGAAGGGAGCAGGCCAATCCTCGTAACATTCAACCTGAACAAGTTAGACAATGTAATAGTACCGGTAGCCACAACATACAAGAATGTTATAGGCGAAGTATCGTTAGATAACGGAACACTGTTATCCTACTATGATAACCGCTATGTAGTCTTACTTTATGGTCCTGGGAGAATAACATTGGAATATATGACTTGGAGAACAACATCACCCACAAGCCCTAATGGAGGATCCTGGACCGCCCAGCTCGAAGGAATAGTATCCTATACTGGGTTAAACGTAGTCTACTTAGACGAGAAATAGTGCGAGAAGAGCACTTGCAACACTTAGCAGGGCCAGGCGTACATTATCCCAGCGCCCATAATATATTCTGCCAGCTATAAGACCTATGCCTAGTGCTGCAATCCCTATACTTGTTTCTATCAGGTTCCAGGGCAGGACCGGTCCTGCCTGGAACTGTACTCCGGCTATCGGGGCAGTGTTAAAGCTGAGAATATGTGTTGCCCCGAGTTTTACACTGTATAGGAGTATGAGTGGTAGTATTGGTATAAGGGCTATAAGTATTCTTAGCCTGGCTCTCGCCTCTTTCTCTGCGTTTAGTACTGCTTGTATGTAGCGTTTAGCTTGTTCTATGTCGTATGCTGTTGCCCCTGTCTCGTACAATAGCCTAGCCAGCTTTAGTGTTTTGTCCATTGCCTCGTGTATCGTCTCAGCCTGTAATATACCCCTAGACTTAAGGTTTCCGAGGAGCTCCAAGTAGAACTGTCTCAGCCTATAGTGTTTGACGGTAGACGCCCGTTGTTCTAGTAGGCTGATTAATGGCATGCCGCTTCTAGCCGATTCTGCTAGTAGTCTTAGGAGCATGGGAGCCTCCTCTTTCTCTGCACGTGTAGCGTCAAGGACCGCATTATGCTTAATCATGTATGCTAGTAGTCCTATCAGTGCTGTTAGCGTGAAAGCTGGTCCGGGAGCTAGGCGTAGCACTAGGCTTATAGCTACTCCTGTTATTGCTCCTGCAAGCAGCCATAGTAAGCCGTCTCCCGGCTCGATACTTGCTTTATCAGAGGGGAGCCTTGAGGCAAGGATCCCTGCACCCACTATACCCAACGGTAAAAGTAGGCTAGTATACAGTCTGAGCAGCTCTAGGTTGCCCGCGAGGGAACCGGCAAGCAACGCTATAAGCGGTCCCAGCCCCAGCAGGATAAGTATAGCTTCGAGCAGTGTTAGGGCTTCCTCAGACATTCTCCTCATGCGCTGCTCGTGCTCCTCCAGCAAGCTAGTCTCGTAGTCTCTTAGCACGGGCTCCGGATCTCCTCCAGCAGTAATTATATCCTTGTAGTCTGTTGCTATCATCTGTATCTTCCGGCACGGATGCCTCTCTAATACTTGGAGCGGGTCTTTGCCTGAGTCTAGGTATCGGCCCGCTATTATTGTTTCCTTTGTAAGGCCCGCTATTGGAAATATTGTGTGTAGCATTAATCCAAGCCTGCTAGCCAGCCTTCCCGCGAGGACAAGCCATAATGCATTCTCTTTTCCTTCTTCCTTTCTATCCTCTCGCTTAATAAATATGAGAACAGGGACCGTCGCTAATCCTACTAGAGGCAGAAAGCCTACTATTAACACCTTGTATCCTATCCATGGATATAGTGCAATGATTAATCCTATACTCACAAGTGATGAGAGGAATAATAGTGAGCCTAGTAAAAGACCAAGCTCGCGTTCCGTGTACGGTAATAATGCTTCTTCTGCTATCCTATAGAGTCTCCTCGAGAGTGGAGCAAGCTTATCCGAGATAAACAGCACGGGTGCTATTCCGCGTATCCTGAAATACGATAATCGATTATACCAGGGAATTTTATTCTCGAGTCTCCTTTTTCTAATCTCAACGCTTAGGGGACTAGTAACTAGGCCTTGAGCGGTCAGCCAAAAAGCTGTCTCCAGCGATAAAAGGCCTCCTAAGTAGATAACTGCGAACTTAAACGTATCAAGATCTAGTCTCACTATAACTAGGAGCTCCAGCGAGACCCCAATCATGTAGAATGGGATAGCTGCTACGAGTAGCTCCTTATATCTAGGCCGGCTAAAGTATAGTCTAGCTAATAGTCCTGTAACAGTGTCTAAGAGCAAAAGGCTTCCTATTACTGTGCCTAATATCGCCAGCGGACGAGGGTTCAGCTCTATTCGCCTGCTAGCCAGCTCGATTAACTGTGTTCCGGGACCTACATATAGGGCGTATAGGCTCAACCCCAGTATAACAGTAGAGAATGCTAGCTCTAGGATCCTAGCAGTATTTTTCATACAGCTATCACCTTTCTCGCCCTAGAGAGCCTCTCTTCTAGCACCCTACTTTTCTCCAGTATCCACTCGTCGCTGTCTGGATCCCATAGGGCTAGCCTCTCCCATTCGCCTGATCCACGGACGTATATCTCGAGGACTCTTCTCCCCTTCTGCGTTATGCCAGTTACTACTACCAGCCAGATTAAGTCCAAGTAATAGTCTTCAATACCTAGTAGTCTCAGCCTCCGCTCTAGCTCGTCTATGCTGTGCGCGTGGAATGTCGCTGCACTAGCGCTCCCTAGTGCTGCTGCTTCAAAAATGTAGCGTACCTCTTCTCCCCTGGCCTCGCTTACCGCTATTACGTCCGCACGCATTCGTAGCGCGCTCCTCAGTAGCTCGCGGAAAGTTATCTTTGTCTTCTCGCTTGTAACGTCCAAACTATAGGCTTCTCTTGCCCGCAGACTTATCCAGTTTCCCCGCTGGAGCTTAAGTTCCGGGACCTCCTCTACCGCAACTATTCTCATTGTTTCTGCTAGCTGTTCAAGGAGGGCTCCTAGTAGCGTTGTTTTCCCGGTTCCCTGGGCTCCTACTATTAGGATCATTCCCTTGCTCCTGAGTACTTCTACTAGTAGTGCTGCTAGTTCTCTTGGAAGCATGCGGGCTAATATTAGCCTGTCAAGTCCCCACTTGACACGGAGCTTCCTTATAGTAATACTAGTCTTATCAGCTACACCCGAACCCCCTAGTACTGCAGAGATCCTATCCCCATGCAGGCTAAACTCACGTATCGGGAACAGCGGGCTAATACTTGTACCAGACCTTATAGCGAGGCGTTGTGCGAGCAATCTTGCATCGGACTCCTCTAGCATTATATTGGTCCTTATCCAGCCGATAACGGCCCTGTGGATAACCCTGACGTAATCACCACCAACAATACTTATCTCTTCTATAGACTGATCCTGGATAAGTGGGTCGATAACTCCGTATCCAGCGTAGTCCCTTAACAGGTAATAGTCTATGGTGTGCTTCCAGCGCTCATATAACTCTGTCTTTCCTAATCGCTCTGCCGCGATCCACCTATCCTCCTCTCTGCCAGGATCGAGTTCCAGGTGTTTTGAGAAGTACTCGCGGAGCTCCAGATAGAGAATTGCAGCCTCCTCCGGTAAAGGTGGTTCAACTATGTTCAGTATCTTCTCCGTTCCAGTGTCGATTAGCTCTACCACTACTGGGCCTATTGTATAGCTCTCAAGTACCTTCAAGTCCCAGCCCCTTCCTTACAAGCCTGTATTCTTTCATGTTCTTTCCCTGCGTCGGCCTCCTGCTCTCTACTATTCCATGCTCCTCTAGTCTTTTCAGGAGGGCACTGGCTGTGCGTGGTGTTACTGCTAGGACGACTGCTGCTTCTCTTGCTGTAAACCAATCAAGGTCGAAAAAGTCGTATAGTTTCTCTACTATTATTTTTGCATCGAACGTCACGCTTCCAACCTTTATATGTAGCCCTGTCATGCTAGCTCTCCATACTAGTGTGCTTTGCGGGGACGGTCCAGGCCATGTCTCGAGGACTCCTTTGCACGGTGGACCGCGCGTATAACCGTATGCCTCCCATATGATCAGGGGGTTGTTTTTGTGACGGCATATCTGGGCTCCTATACGTCCATAGAGGACTCTTTTGAACATGCTGCTGTGACCTAGTAGTATTAGTAGCTTGTTGAGGCTGTTGTGGAAGCTCTGTCGAGGAATCCGTAGCCAGTCAATGCTTTCGGTTACTCTCTTGTATATCTCGCTAGGTTTTGCGGATGATCCTTGCCAGCGGGCTGTGTAAAATAATATTGCCGCGGCCATGCTCCTCTCGTCGCATCCTCTTCCCTTGCATGATGGGATACTGTCTAGTATTTGTAGCGTCTTTTCTTCGAGCACCCTGCGATCGATACCTAGTCTTGTATTGTTTATTAGTAGTCTTGTGAAGAGTAGTATTCCTCTTTTATGGCGTGTTAGCTTGGGAGATTCTTTGTATGGCAAATGAAATCCCCAATTTATGCTCGTTGAGTGTCCCAGAGCTCATAAGCGTGAGCCAACTCCCCACTTTACACGGTGTAAAGTGGGGAGTTGACAGTCTGCGCCCAACAACCATGCCTTGGGATCACGAAGTATGAACGTTGGGGAGTAAAACTTAAAAACCCCTCGTCCTGCGGGCGATATTTAAACCCCTCAGAAGGGGACAGTCAAACCAACTGAGTTCCGAGACATGGCAAGAATCCTAGCTCCAAGACAAGCCGATATATGCTTCTCATACCTCTATGACGTAGAACACTACGATGACGTCCCCCAATGCGCCATATCTAGTGAGCGTGAGAGTATGCGCAGGCTATCGGCAAGACGTGGTATAAGCTACATAGCTAGCGTAATCATACTCTTAGCAATAGTAGCAATAGGAGGCGCAGCCGTATACAACTATCTAAATAATACCGCCTCAGCACTAGCCAAACAAGTAGAAGTAACAGCATCGGCAATAACAACAACAAACACAACATACGTGCAGATACAACTACACAATACAGGCACACAAAGCGTAACCATAACCAGCGTATACATAGACAACACAGACATAACAACAACCATAGGACTAGCAAACTACACGCTAAAACCAGGACAAAGCATAAGCAAAGTAATCAGCCTAAACCTGCCAAGCGGAGACCACGTTGTAAAAATAGTATTCGCCGACGGCAGCGAGAAACCGGCAAAGTTCACTAGCTAACCTGTTTTCCCTTTCCCTAGTGGGGGAGGAGAACGTGAACAACATAGTTGCGGCAATTCTTCTAATTAGTATAACAGTAGCGGGAGCCACGACACTATACCACTACCGAGATGCTCTCCAAACAGACAACAAACCCCTAAGCCTAGAAAGGATAGGTCCCTACAATGCCACCTACGACCTGGTATATGTAAATAGTGGTTGCCTAAGCGATGTCCTAGCATACAACAAGACTATAGGTAATTTCACCCGAGTACAACAGGCATGTGCTGGAAGCCTAGTTCTCCTCCCCCACGCGTCCCCCAACGCGCCATAACTAGTGAGGTGCAAACATGGTGAATACACGTATAATTCTATCGGCCACGATCCTCCTATTACTAGTAATAATGGGATCTATCCATGTGAATGCTCAGACTACGACAACACTACCAATAACAGCGGAGCCGGAGGCACCGGAACCAGTACAGAACCTGGCTAGCAAGGCCCTGGGCCTTGCAATGTATGTCCTTATAGTCGTAGGCTTACTAGCCCTCCTAGTGGGAGGAGCAAAATTTGCTATGGGAGCCCCCGATGCTGGCAAGTGGATAATAAGAGGAGCAATAGCACTAGTTATAGGGATAGGCTTCTGGGCCATTGTAACATGGCTACTATAAGAGGCCAACAATAATGCCTCGTAGATTATACAGGGTAAACTCGGCCCCGGATTTTTCCGGGTTTGAAGAACCAATACTCCTAGCAGGCACAACTCCCCTAAGCTTAAAGAATATAATAGCGATAGGAGTAGGCCTAGCAATAATAGGCATGGGTCTACTATGGAAGACACCTGTACTAGTGAGAGAGCCATTCCCACTAAGCCTAGGACTATTACTAGGACTAGCAGGAGGACTCTCAATAATAATGTGGAGCACCATGATCAGACCAGACCAGAGCAGCCTACCTATATTAAAACTAATAGTGACAAGACCCACGCAGCCAAAGGAGCGGAAGAGACGCATTGAACCAATAACCATAAGAGCAGATGAAGAAACAGGAATAGCGAGAATAGAGCTCGAAGGATACGCGTACGATCCGGCAAGTGGAAAACCGCTTGATAGGGTTGACGTTGTAATCGATGGAAAAGTACACGGCGTAGACACGGTTAATGGAAAATACTATCTAGAAGTAGAGCTCTCGAGGGGCATACACAGGATAGTAGTCAGGCTATCCAAGTCCCAGATTATACTCAGAGAGTTCGATCTTAGGATAATCTAACGTTTTTGAGGGGTTCTTTATCAGAGTTAAGTTAATTATTAATATAAAAACTTTAGATTACAAAAAATCACAACGAGGCTCAGAGGTGAAACAACATGATCG
>JALUDS010000111.1:0-23141 GCA_027043945.1 Acidilobaceae archaeon | reverse complement strand
AAATACATAGAATATGGTGTAATTAACCTCGACAAGCCTCCAGGACCAACAAGCCACGAAGTAGTAGCATGGATAAAGAAAATGTTCAACATAAAGCGGGCAGGGCACGGGGGCACCCTAGAGCCCTAGGTCTACATAGGACCGGGGCGGGGACACCCCAAAGTAACAGGAGTACTACCCGTGGCCCTTGCCCGCATGACGAGAGTAGTCGGAAACATCATACACTCAAGCAAAGAATACATCTGCGTCATGCAGCTTCACAGCCCCGTTCCCGAAGAGCGACTTAGAGAGGTACTAGAAGAATTCACAGGAGTCATATATCAGAGGCCGCCACTAAGAAGTAGCGTGAAAAGGGCACTGCGAAAAAAACGTATCAACGAAATAGAGCTTCTCGAATACACCGGAAAATACGCTCTCCTCAGAATAGATTGTGAGGCAGGAACCTACATGCGTAAATTATGCTGGGATGTAGGCCTAGTCCTAGGCGTAGGAGCCCATATGAGAGAACTTCGTAGAATAAGAACAGGCCCCTTCCATGAAGACAAGAACCTCGTCAGAATGCATGATGTCGCAATGGCACTTATACGTCTACGTCTTGAAGGGAAAGAGGATCTACTACGGAAAGTAGTTCTACCGGGAGAGTACTCAGTATGCCATATACCCAAAGTAGTAGTGAGAGATAGTGCAGTGGAAAGCATTGTCCACGGAGCAAGCCTAGCAGTACCCGGAATTGTCATGGTACAGGACACGATAAAGAAAGGCGACACGGTAGCGATGCTCACAGGAAAGGGAGAGTTCATCGGACTAGGTGTTGCAGAGATGGATGCAGAAACAATTATCCAGTCAGAGAAAGGAATAGCTGTGAAACCGAAGAGAATCATAATGGAGCCAGGAATCTATCCGAGGATGTGGAGGAGACAGGGCCAGGACAGCTAATAGTCCCCCATGGCGCCGGGGGCGGGATTCGAACCCGCGCCCCCCGTGTGGGGGAACGGGTCTCAAGCCCGTCCCCTTGGTCCGCTCGGGCACCCCGGCACTCCCGAGCCAACAAATAATGTTTCCTAGGAGGGTTATTTAGGTATCACGATAGGTGTCCGGCTAGATAACCACTAATACGTCTGTGTGTGTTCTCTCAAGTACTTTTTTGGTCACACTTCCGATAAACAGTCTCTCTAGCCGGCTTAATCCTCTTCTACCGACAACAATAAGATCAACGTCTTCCTGAGAAGCGATCTCAGCAATTTGATCACCTGGATCTCCTATAGCAACAATTGTTTGTGCCTCGATCCCATAATCAGAAGCGATCGTTTCCTTAAGTTTCGATAGAGCCTTCTCCGCAGCTTCCTTTAAAGGACGCGTGTCGACTACCTCCGGTACCAGTAGCTCTCCTAGAAGAACAGTTGGAGGCGGGACTATAGATACAAGCAAGAGGCTCGATCCCATACTTTTAGCGATTTCGGCTGCCCTTCGAGCAGCCTTGAGAGAAGCTTCAGAGCCATCGATTCCTACAAGAATTTTCTTGTATACCATATCTATCACGCTCCAGTAGCTGGATATCTAAATTATTATTGTTAGTCTAAATGTATATAAAATGGCCCCGATGAGGAACGCCACGCAAATGACCTCTTCAACGAATTGGAATGAATTAGGCCTGTGTTACCGAGGGCGCCGGAATAGATTCTGTTAATTCTCTTTCTAATAGAGTGGCCACTTGCTGGATGGGGTCAAACAATATAGCTTACCGCTTTACAATATGTTGATAATTGTGGGATGATGATATCGAGGTAAACCGAATCGCTGTGTGGACGTTATCCCCGTCTGACCCATCCAAGATACGGTGAATGAGAAATGAAGTGCAAGGACACCGTTACCATAGTACTATATGTGCCTCTGGAAAAGAGCCTGCCACTAGTAGTCCAAGAAATAAAAAACTGTAGAGGACGCATACTAAGCTTAAACGAAGAAAACAGAAGAATAGTGTTTACTACAACTAGGAAAAGTTTGGCTAGTACTATATGTAGGAGGCTAATAGAAGAACTAGGAACAGCAAGAATAGAACTATCCATAAAGTGTAAGTTATTAGATCGCCGTAAAGCGAAAAAGTTGATTGATATTCTGAAAGAACTAGGATTCAGGAAATACACGGGCACCTGCGGAAACCATTACTTTGTCGGGATTCTCTGCTCTAGGATAGTAGTGATCGAAATAGAGTTCAAGAAGACGAGGCTACGGTTAAAACCTGGAAAACATACCGTTGGGAAAAGGATTATTAGTCCTCCTCTTCCCTCACAGTTAGAATTAGACCTAGACGATTTAGACAAAGCCTACGAGGAATGCTTGAGAGAACTCGCAGAATTACCTAAAAGGTGATGACAGATGATGACGCCTGCTGATTTCTTGATACGGATGCTGATAGCGCTTCTAGGAGGAATGTTGATAGGATTAGAGAGGGAAAGAGCACAGGCTAGCTCTATCGCTAGAGAGAAAGGAAGCATCCCTGGGCTAAGGAGCTTTGGTTTGCTGAGCCTGTTCGGTGGCCTTATAGGTTATCTCTCGGTGGCCCAGGGAGACCAGAGACTCGACGTATCACTTGTTGCAGTAAGTTATCTAGCCTTATCGGCGCTCGTTATTCTCTATGCTTACTCTAGAATGGTTAAGAGAGGAGTATCAGGAATAACAACTTACATTGTCATGTTTACAACATTTGTCATAGGGTTCCTCTCTGGAATAGGCCTTGTACTAGAATCGGCTGCGTCGAGCGTGATAGTAACTCTGGTCCTAGCACTCAAGAATCCAGCAGAGAAAATAGCAATGACACTTAACTATGACGAGCTACTAGCAATGCTAGAAGTAGCTGCATTAGCACTAGTGTTCGGGCCCTTAATACAGTCATATGCTGAGCAGAGCGGTCTAAGTATTGTCTTTAAGATCTACTTGTTCTTCACGATTATATTGATGATATCTTTTGCAAGCTATATGACGGCCAAGGCCTGGGGAGCAAAGGGATTATTTTATGCTGCACTTCTCGGATCCCTTGTTAATAGCGAGGCGACGGCTAGTAGCACGGCGCTCGTTGTATCACGGATAGGTAACCTAGTTGATAGAAAACGATTATTGGGAAGCTTGATCCCTCTGATAATAGCTACCGCACAAGCGAAGCTCGCTATTCTCGGTATAATCGGAACCTATCTATTTGCTGACATAATATATGGAGATGTCGTATTAGCAGGGCTCCTAATAATCCTCGTGGCAGTAGTTATAGGCTACATATCAGCGGCAAAAACCTCGACATATACCTATACCCTGCAACAGGTAGAGATCCAGAGCCCACTCTCATGGAGTACAGCTCTCAAAGGTGCGGTAGCATATGGAGTACTGACTGGCCTGTTCCTTATACTCCCGAAGACAAGCATAGGAAGCTGGTATGGGATGCCCCTACTCCTTTCATTCATAGGCGGACTCGTTAATGCAACAGCGGTAATCCTCTCCATAGGTACAAGTGTAGCATCTCTTACCCATTGTCAAATCATTTCGTCAATTCTACTTACAATAAGCGCAGCCTCGATAAACAAAATCCTCTATATAAACACGACACGTCTTTCAAGAGAAGAATTCAAGACAATAGTAGCGTGGAGCGTAATAATGTCACTTGTCCCAGTAATCATCTTATTAGCAGTGGCATCAAACTGTTTCTAGCCACCACACACTTTTCAGCAACGTCAGTCTACCTGATCACTCTACAAGTCAATCAGAAGTACCTTGGTGCGGGGGGTGGGATTTGAACCCACGCAGGCCTACGCCATCGGGTCCTAAGCCCGACCCCTTTGACCAGGCTCGGGCACCCCCGCACCGTCCTCTTGAAAAATTGATATGTAGTGTCTTATTAGGATTACGATTCCTCTTCTTCGTCCTCTAGGCTTACGAGTGCTAATATCTCACGATAAATTCTCTCGGCAATTCTCTTCTCTACGTCCTCGGCGTCAGATAATAGCGAAGACAGGTTGTCTTCTAGGTAAGAATCTATATCACCGCTCACTTCAACGATTTTCTTTTTAATAACCTTTGGGGCTGGCACTAGCACAGATGCTCTCACTATTGCCTGACCATTTATAGGTGTTATCATTATTGCACCTGCGTCTTGATCCTGATAGACAAGCTTGAATACTATGTCTCCGGTGTCAGTTTCTCCGAGTTTCTCTAGTTGGTAACTTGGCTCTTCTTCTAGAACCTCTTCTGCCCTAGATACTACTGACTTAAGTTTAGATTCAACTTCTTCATCTGGCACTCTCTTCCATACTTGGACTGTTAACGTGTCCAGTAGCCATTTTATCTCTCCATCTCCTATCTCGTAGTCTACACTTATCCTGACGACGTCTCCCTTATCCACTTGTAGATTAGTCACTAGAATCTCGAAAAGAAGCCTGTTGAGCTCGCCAGCTGCCTGTGCAACTTTTTTCGCGTCTATTTCACCGTTCTTTATTTTGTCTTTAAGCTGTGCGAAAAGGACCCTCCGAACCTTATCCGCATAGCCTCCTGCTATAACGAGCCCGCTCCTCAATGTAGGCATGGTTCTCGCCTCTTTTATCCCACATTTATAATAATATATTGTTTCAATAAATGATAAAAGAATATACTCAAGAAAACACTTACTCGGCTAACATCAAATTATAATCCTACAGAGATACATTGGACAAGTTGAGAGCCGACTCAGACTAATAATGACGGGTATGAGGAGCCGACCACCGTAAGACCCTGGCGCAATAGTGGCCAGGGGATGACAAGCGATAATTTATGAATAATTTATGAAAGTATTTTACTTGAGATAACTATAGTCGATAGGCTCCTCCTCTTCCACAGAGTAGCTTCCCGTATTTTCTAAGTGCCATATTATCTCGACTACTTCGTCAAGGGCCCCGTTAACGAAGAGGATTCCGACTCCATGATTCTCTATAACATTGCCTAGATAGAGATAGGCTGTCTTTGAGAGATTACCTTTTTTCGAATAGAATAAGAGCAGGGGCTTTTTTCCCAACTCCTTTATTTTTTCTAGGTAAGGGATAAGCTCCGTAATAATCCTGTAAGATTCTCTCCCTGTGAGTAGATAGCCAGGGCTAAGCACAACGATATAGGCGATGAATTTCGAGCCACGGACTATGACTACGGGTGGTAAATCGTTATCGAAGTCAGCTTTGTTTGCGTCAAACCCTTTAAGCTGCTCAAGCAGTTTCAGGGCTTCTTCCCTCGCAGCATCCACGTTGAGAACGATTCTGGGATCATTTATTCCTTCCTTCATGATCTTGTCTATTAGTGTTTCCTCTGCCAGCGAGATCATCGTCATTTCCCATCAACTTGGTTTCTCTGCTTACCTCTAATATTCTGGATACTAGGCTAGCTTATTTTTACTATACATGTAGACTGTTATCTTATCGAGAGGGATTACTATTGGAGCAGAGAAGAATGCTACTGACCACGGTTACTCTAATAGTTTTGATGCTAAGTATGATAATTACACCATTAATAAATGTCTCTGCCGCAGAAGACACTATCTCTGTTAACCTCGTTTATAATGGGCGCGTCTTCCTCGAAGAACAGGTGTGCTGTCGTGGTATCCCAATATATATAGCTAGCATAGGAGACAAAGTAGGCGTAATAGTGTATTATAGTGGAAACCACACTAGCATTCTATATATAGTTGATAAAGCTTCCACCGATATGATCGATAAACGAACATTTGACGAAAGCAGTCCTCTCTGCATGGAGAAAATCTCGAACACCCTTCTAGACATTGTCTTCTACAGGGGCTCATCTATAGAAGAATACATATATGACCTTGCAGAATCCCGGCTGATCCCCGGGTTTAGGTATCCAGCACCTTCTGGCTCGGTGATAAACGGCTGTACAATAAGCAATGGAAATTACATGATATATGGCTCTAAGATAGACCCAGTCAATGGTTATCAAAATCTACTACTAGTACTGGGATCTACTGGTAATAAAATAAGCGAGCTGGTCTGGGGATCAGCGGGAGACGAGGCGATCCTAGATGCGAAAGCCTCAACAGATACAGTATATGTACTATCACTTAACGCCACAAGTGGAGATAATCTTACATTATACTCAATTGACAACCTCCATGGATCTCCTAGACTACTTACAACCATAATAGGTTTCAAGCCTATAGGGATTGACACCGACAACAATGGCACAGTCATTATACTGGGAAGAACAGCGAAGAACACTCCAGGATTCATAATATATAACACAAGCGGTCAAAGACTAGTAGAGATCAACCAGACAAGTATAGTTTTCTTAAACTCCGTGTTCATAGACAAGGATCTCTTGCTCGTAGCAGGATACATGTACAACCAGACAACTCAGGTAACCGATGGAGTATTATTACCAGAACCCATTTCGTTGATCTCGACATATACGAATGTAACCCCTATACTTGTAACAGGAAAAGACAACGTCTCCATAACCTCGCTCACCGCCGATCAGAGCACCCTAATAGTTGGAGGTCTACAAGGATACGTACCCTTCATAGCATTTTACAATATCGTGATACAAGAACAACCAACAGAAACAACCACCACAAATAGCAATACCACTGGGTTACCCGAGCAAAACAAAGTAGAACAAATCATAGCCGCATCACTATTACTAGGACTGATCGGAATCATAACCCTAACATACATCCTAAAGAAAAGAAACTCTCCAAAACAAACTAGGAGAGGATTAACCTAGTAAAATGTCGTTTTCCTAAATAGCAGTAATTATATCCAGCATGCCCCCTCCCCCACCCAACCAGAAAATACCTAAGACATACGGGGCATAGGATGAGAAAAGGACTAAGCGAATTACTAGGAGCCATGATAATAACGATAATCGCATTATCACTTGTAGCCACATACACACATTTAATAAATACAGCCAACAAAAAGCTTATTGAACAAATAGAACAGAAAGAGCGAAGACTAGAAGTTCTCGGAGCATCAATAATAATTCGAGCGTATCCATCCGATACGGGAAAATTAAACATAACAATAATCTCGCAAATAGCTCTTTCACCACAATACATAATCATATTGGATAAAACAAGTGGAGCAACGAGAATAATCGAGACACGAAACCTATCAATAACATCCGGCCAGCAAGCCATAATTACTATAAATTATAACTATACGTGTCAGCCGATAAAAATCATGATAATAGATGAGTCCGGAGCAGTCATATCTAGAGACTATACATATCTGGACTGTATAGATTCGCTGGCAACAACTACTCAATACTATGACCCAATAACAAAAACACTATCAAGAATTATAACATACACAGGACAATCAACCAGCACAATACTCGTAAACCAACCACTCGATATAAGTCTCTCGCTAGTCACTCCAGGATTCTCTATAACGAATTCGTCAATGACATTTGATGTATATCGAGAAAACGCATACCTTGGTAGAATAACCATAGGGCAAGAGATACAAGTTATAGATGTAAACGGGACAACAGCATATATCGGAGCAATGACATACAAAGATCTATCATTACTCTATATAAGGCTAGGCTCAAACCATACAATAACACGCTTCCTAGGAGAACTAAACGCGTCGATGAACCTAAAAGCAGTCTACTCCGGAGTAAGCTTCCGACCATATGGAGGACTACAAGACACCACACTACTAATACCATACACATCCCAAGTCAATGGCTCTATATACTACAAGTTCACAAGAAAAATAGTCTCAGGATCACTCACATACACCTACATATACATAAACAACAACGCCTCTATTACATTCATCGCCGACAATATACTCCTACTGGCATACGCGAGCCAAGATAAACCGCTGGGAGGACAAATAGATCTCAACATAGGAATAAGAGAGATAACAGGAATAGATCCTCCACTACAGACAACATACTTAGGAAGAATAAACGGTCAAACAATAATAAAAACAGTCATTACAAAACCATTCCCAGAGGATCCTCCAACTAAAGCATATACAGGTCTCATCGAAAAATTCCAGAAGATCAACCTAAGCCTTGAAGCAAAAACCAACAACACTCTAAGAGGCAGATGGAACCTAGCCGTAAAGAACCAAGTCGCATTAACCACAAGCACTCCAATCGACCTATACTTAACATTATCCATACCGCCGCAACTCTATCTAAATACATCATATTATCTCGAGACGACAACCAACTCTTCGTTAAACACATATACAATAGAAATTATTGGAACAACGAAACCACAGCAACTCCCACTACCATGGAGTATACCAATAACCATAATCGTAGATAATGAGAATCAAAATATAACCCTAACAATAACAAGAGAACCCTCAAACATCTACATAACAAACACAACGCCGACCCCTAAAGCCACAGTCTTCCCGCTGGACACAATCGAAGCCTACACAATACATGCTATTAAGCTAAATCTAACAACTCTTCAATATCCTATAACAATGCTATACAATGGAACAACCATATACACGAAGAATACCCAGACAACAGTACAAGAACTACAAGCAACTCTCCAATCAAACACCGCAATAATATATACAGGAGAAGAATCAAGGGCACCCATAATAATACTAATAAACGGATAATACGAGGACGAAGCATTCTTCTACCTACCTTTTATACGATGACAAGCCAAGCTCAACAACACTTAATAAGAGAAGGACAGACACCAGACACACCATAGGTGTACCACTTTGACAATGAATCCCGACTATAATACAAGAGTAGACTTATTCAAAGAAAGCCCAACTAGAAAAATAGACGTCATAAAAGAAAAACTACAACAAGAAGGAAAAGACATCATACTCCTATCCACAGGACAACCAAGCATTCCCCCACCCAGATGGGCTAGAGAAAAACTCGCAGAGGAACTCCTAGAAGAATCAATGAGGCTCTACGCCTACACACCGACCCAAGGAAGAAAAACAGTGCTAGAAGCGATAAGAGGAGAGCTCGAAGAACACGGGTTAAAACTGGGGGAGAAACAAATAACATTGACAGCCGGTGGACAATCAGCACTATTCGCCACAATCACAGTACTCTTCAAACAGGGCGACAATGTAGCCGTATTCGACCCAATGTACTTCGGATACTGGCCGCTACTAGACTATGCTGGAGTGAACGTAATAGACATAGTAGAAGATATCAAACAAGGATTCAGGCCCGACCTCGATAAACTAGAAGAAATAGCTAGCAAAAAGAAGCTAAAAGCAGTTATACTCGTCACACCAGACAACCCCACAGGACGAATAATAACACGAGAAGAAGCAGAAAGACTAGCGTCGCTAGCAGAAAGACACGGATTCTACATAATAGTAGACGAAGCCTACAGAACACTAGTATACGAAGGAGAACACCACTACATATACAAATACGCCCCCGACCGGGTAATAGCGCTCAACGCTTTCAGCAAGGACCCAGGAATACCCGGCTGGAGACTAGGATTCGCCTACGGCCCCGAATGGATAATACAACGAGTAAAACTAGTCGTTCAAGAAACAGTCTACTGTACGCCAGCAGTAGCCCAAAGACTAGTAGAAATATACCTCACAGGCCGGAAAAGAAGAGAAGAACACGTCGAAAGGGTCAAACAAATCTACACGAGCAGGAGAGACGCCATGATAAGCGAAATAGAGAAAACCCTGCCAAGAGCAGAATACATCAGGCCAAAAGGAGGAATGTTCCTGTTCCTAAACCTAGAAGAATACCTCAAGCCTAAATCAATGACCGCAGAAAAACTAAGCCTAAAACTACTAGAGGAAAAAGGAGTAGCCACAGTACCAGGCTCCTACTTCAGCAAACACTACAAATACGCGCTCAGGCTAAGCTTCGTAAGCGAAAAACCTGAGAGAATAAGAGAAGGAATACGCAGGCTAGCACAACTACTCGAAGAAATCTAAAATAAATCGCCAGGCACCTGACACGATACACTCAAGTACCCCAACAAGCAAGAGGAGAGGGCAATGTCGACAATAGTACTAGATCCAACACCCTACATAATGCTCTTCATAGTACTAGACCCAGTCGGAATAATTCCATACTACCAAGCTATAATAAGCAAAGTACCACCATCATCACGTAAAGAAGTACTTAGAAGAGCCGTGTTAGCGGCGCTAGCCATGCTCCTAGGCTTCGCGCTACTAGGAGAATACCTCTTCGGAATACTAGGAGTTACACTAGGCGATTTCCAGATAGCAGCGGGACTCATCCTCCTAATATACGCAGTATCAAGCATCTTCGAAATAAACCTAGGCGCCACAGGCCAAAGCACTAGCGTAGCAATATTTCCCCTAGCGACGCCCCTCTTAGCAGGGCCCGGATCCATCACCACACTCATATACATCAAGTACATCTATGGGCTAGGAACGGCAATAGCCGCCACAGTAATCAATATTGCACTCGCATATCCTATCCTTGCATCCAGTAACCTTATACTAAGGTTCCTAGGCCGGCACGGATCACTATTCATAGATAAGTTTATGAGCCTCATACTGGCAGGATTCGCAGTATCAATAATAAGAGAAGGGATCCAAGCACTACTTGGTGGATAACACTTTCTAAAAATGCGTTCCTACAGAGAGATTTTTGCTGAGGCATTATGAAAATCTTCATAGTTGGGCCGTGGATAAATATTATGTCGGCTTACAGTTAGCTGACTCGGAGAACGAGGATGAACAAATGTAAAAGTGTGCTGAGCCTCTTATCCTCACTGGTCTCAGTAGACACAGTGAACAGTCCAGCGGAAGGAAAACTTGTAGGGATCAAAGAGGCACGAGTTATAAGTAATATTCTAGAGGAGCATGGCTTCAGCCATAATGTAGACGAACACGCGCCAGTACCTATACTCTACGACATACGTGGAGAAGGCAGGCCTGTAACCCTATGGCTTGCACACTATGATGTTGTTCCTCCAGGCCCCGGGTGGACCAGGGATCCCTTCAAGCTAACAATAGAAGATGGGAAAGCATATGGAAGAGGAGCCACAGACGACAAGGGCAACGTTACTGCTCTAGCAGAGGCCCTAGCCTCGTACGAGCCAAAACGAGGAACAATAATAATCGCGTTCACCGGAGATGAAGAGATAGGAGGTAAAAGCGCTGAATACCTCGCGGAGAAGCTAGGAGAAATAGGCTTATTCCCGGACTACATGGTAAACGCCGACGGAGCACTATCAAAAGTTATTATCAGGAGACGAGGAGGATTCGGGGCCCGAATAAGAGTAAAATCCCAGAAAGAACTAGTAAAGGGCCGAGTACGAGAGAAAACATTCGAAACAAAGATCCTACTAAGAGAAACAATGCACAGCGCATACTTCATACCAGGAGTAGACACCCACGCACTAGTCGCGGCTAGTCTCTGGATAAGAGACAATAACATACCTGTCTCAAGCCTCTCAGGAGAATGGGTAAAGAGCAACGTTATACCGAGAAAGACCACTATAAGATATGTTGAGACAGGCGGAGACGAACTAGCAGAAATAGATACCACGCTAACACAGCTTCTCAAAAGCATAGTACCCCTCGTACGAGCACCTATTCCAACAGAGAAATACAGTGACTACGGAGTATCTATAAACCCCAACTACTATACTTTCAAGGAAGACTACCACGAACTAGTCCTAGACATAAGAGCCATGACAACAGACAAAGATAAAATACAAGAGACGCTGGAAGAAATACTAGAGAACAACCTAGATAATGAATACACACTTACAGTAACAGGCGGAAAAGGATATCTCTATACCGATAAAGACTCGATACTCGTAAGGAAAGCATCAGAGACAAACAAGCTCCTAGGCCTAGACCCAGAACCCATAGAGGCCGGAGGAGCAAGCGACAGCAGGTACTTCAGCCCGAAAGGCGTAGAATCCATAGATTATGGCCCCCTCGGAGGAAACATACATGGACCAAACGAATACGTTAGCATAGAACATCTATGCAAGACGATCGAATTCTATAGGAGACTTGCTAGAGAGCTGCATGGATAAAGTAGGGTGGCTAGGAGGGAGCAGAGATGAGCGAGATAAGGCTGAGAAATACTCTAGGGAGAAGAATAGAAGTCTTCGAGCCAGTGAAGCCTCCACTAGTCAGCATGTATGTCTGTGGACCAACACCCTACGATTACACACACATAGGCCATGCGAGAACCTTCGTAGCATTCGACGGTATCAAGAGATATCTCAGCCTGAGAGGATACAGTGTATTCCATGTACAGAACATAACTGATATCGATGATAAAATCATCAATCGGTCACGCGAGAGAGGAATCGACTGGAGAAACCTCGTCCAGGAATACATCAACGACTACATGGACATGCTCACAACCCTAAACATACAAATAGACATACATCCACGAGTAACAGAACACATAGACGACATAATCGAATTCATCCAAGAACTAATAGAGAAAGGCTATGCATATGTTGCAGAAAGCGGAAGCGTATACTTCGAGGTAGACAAGTACCCAGACTACGGGAGACTAAGCGGTAGAGCAAACAAGAACCTATGGGGACAAGAAGAAGAACACGCCAACGAGAAAAAGAAACCCTACGACTTCGCACTATGGAAAGCCGCCAAACCAGGAGAGCCAAGCTGGCAGAGCCCCTGGGGCCCAGGAAGGCCAGGATGGCACATCGAATGTAGCGTTATGAGCACAAAGTACACTGGACCAAGCCTAGACATTCACGGAGGAGCAGCAGACCTAATATTCCCACACCACGAAAACGAAAGGGCACAAAGCGAGGCCCTCCTAGGACACAAGCCCTGGGTAAAATACTGGCTCCACACAGGATATCTAACCATAGAAGGCGAAAAAATGAGCAAGAGCCTAGGAAACATCATAAGCGTAAAGGATGCAGTAAAAGAGTGGGGGCCAGGACCTCTAAGACTATGGCTTCTAAGCGGCCATTATCGAACCCAGCTGGAATACAGTGATCAAAGCCTACAACAGTCAAAACGTCTCTACAACCGGTTTAGAGAAGTAGTACAAGAACTCCACAAAAGACTAGAAAAACAAGAACCAACCTATGTGCTTAAACCCTCAGAGTTAGACCTACTAGACTCGCTAAGAAAGATACACAGGCGCTGGCACACAGAGATGAGCAATGACTTCAACTTCGCGGGAGCAATAAGAGAAGTATGGGAATTCACGAACCTCTACTATAAAGAACTGTCAAGCATAGAAAGTAACACGATCATCCTCTACGCATATAAAATAGGACAAGAGATGAACAAGGTATATGCCGTGGCAGACGACGTATACCAAGCAGCTGAAAGAGCAGTTCCGGAAGTGAACGAGCAACTAGTTGACCTAATAGTATCAGTTAGAACAGAGCTCAGAAAGAACAAGATGTACGACTTAGCGGATACAATACGTGCAAAACTACTAGAACTCGGCATACAGCTAAAAGACTACAAGGATAGGACTGAGTGGAGCTGGAAATGACCCGGGAGACCCATGAACGATATTCTAGGCAAATCCCACTCCTCGGAGTTGAAGGACAGAGAAGACTCCTTAACTCACACGTAGTAGTCGTCGGGCTCGGAGGGCTAGGAAGCCTTGTATCAACATATCTTGCCCTAGCAGGAGTAGGCAAACTAACCCTAATAGACGGAGACAGGGTAGAATGGAGCAACCTAAACAGGCAACTACTCTATGACGAGGCAAGCATTGGCCTCCCAAAACCAGTAATAGCGGCTCGAAGAATACGCCAATACAATACCCACACAGAAGTAGACTACCATATAACACGCATCACAAAAAACATAGACCTAGAGAAGACAATAGGAAAACCTGACCTAATAATAGACGCATTAGACAACTGGATCTCAAGAAAGATCCTAGGAAAATACATGTGCGAGAACAATATACCCCTAGTACATGCAGCAGTAGACGGCTTCTACGGTCAAGTAATCCTACTTGACCCAAATAAAGGATACTGCATAGATTGTATAGCGCCCAGGACAGAACACAAGCGAAAGACCCCGATACCAAACGTAGGAGCTGGAGTAGGAGTAATAGCATCACTAGAAGCACTGACAGCCATAGAATATCTCTCAGGGATAACAGACAGAACAGGAATACTCTACGTAATAGACCTAAAACACAGACAAATAACCGAACTCAAGCTCAAGCCATGCCACAAGACTTTATAAAACCCACCACAATATCCAATACAGTGGACAAGGCAGGGCCCGTAGCCCAGCCAGGATAGGGCGCCGGCCTTCTAAGCGCCCAGCCGGACCCTGTGCGGGAAACGCCGGCGGTCCCGGGTTCAAATCCCGGCGGGCCCGCCACAAATCCCAAATAGCGGGGCTCCTTCCCCCACACCATAATGTTTCCACATGTTATAGGCTACATGCGATGAAACATGAAGAATCGGGCTATAAGAGGGTCATGTTCTAGTTAGGCTCTCCTGATGGAGGCGATTAGGTGGCTCTTGTTTAGTACTGGGCTTCTTCGGGATTTACAAGTATTTATAAGTATAGGATCATATTTAAACTTCATGACCTCAATGTCCAAATACCTATATAGAAAAAGGGTGAAGAAACCGTGGCACGGGCCAGGAAGAGGAAAGGTATTGTTGGTATCGAAGCAGCGATTGTCATGATAGCATTCGTGATAGTAGCAGCCGCACTAGCATTTGTAGCACTAAACATGGGAATGACAGCAACACAGAAGACAAAAGAAGCCATAACCTCAAGCCTCGGAGAAGCGGGAAGCGCCCTAATGGTAGACGGAGACGTAATGGCGTACTACAACGGTACAACAATAACGGATGTCGTTGTGCCAATTAGACCAAGCTCTGGAAAGTACCCAGTAGATTTACAGCAGGGTAAGACAGTAATCTCGGTACAGGCAGGATCAGAATACTATGCAAGCATACAGTTCACGGTGTATCCAACATCAACAACTGACGACCTACAAACAATACTCTCAACAACTGGTCTGAGTACTGCCAACACAACTCAAGGAGCGATAGTATTCCTAACTAATGACGGAGACCAAGTATTGGAGTTCGGCGAGAAGGCTCTTGTAATAGTCCACATACCCACGGGACTACAGCCATATGATCCATTCAAGATCGAGATAAAGCCGCCAGAGGGAGCACCACTGGTAGTTGAGAGAGTAATACCACCATCCCTACCAGGAACTGCCGGTCCTCTAAGCCTAGGCTAAACTAAATAACTATCCTTTTTTCCTTAATTTAAAATAATATTTTTTACATAATGTATGTGAGGTGATTATGATGAGCACGGAGCAAGTAAACAACGGAGGCACCGACATCAAAGAACTAATAAGGACACTAAAAGAATTAGTCCTAGAGCTAAGAAGCGTTGTAGACGAAATATCGAATCCACTCTTACAGCCATCACGTCCTACGCAGACAATAAAACAAACGCCAACACAAGAAGAATCCAAGAGCAAAAAACAAGTCGAAGTGGTAAAATCGCTTGAAGTTGCTCCCCCCTCCCCCCTCCCCTCCCAACAACTAGCCACAATACAGAGTCTAGCTCCATCCCAGACACAGCATCCGGCTCCAAGAATACTCCAACCATATACCTACCAGGGGATGCTACAGTTCAAGCCCCAAGAAGAGGTTAAACGAGAAGAAATCCAGGTATCAAGCAAGAGCATGGAAGAGATGAATCTCGAGAAACTTGCAAGCCTACTTAGACTAGTATACGAGCTACAATCAAGAGTCCCACCCGAATACCTACACACTCTCGCAGACATCCTAATGAAGAGTTCACTAATAGATGAGACCCAAAAAGAAACCCTCGAGAAAATCATAGAGCTCGGCAAGATAAGCTACAAGTACGAGCTAGGCGTAGACGAGAGCATTGCTATACTCGCAGCACTTGCTAAGGAACTAGGACTAGACGTAGCAAGCATCACCGAGGAACTAGTACGGTCAATACTGCGACGACGAGGTGCTGAAGCATGGGAGAGTCAACAGCCGTAGCACACGCCGTGTTCATAGTCGTGTCAGTGGTGATGGCAAGTGTACTGTCACTCGTGGTATTGGGAAAACTCAGCTATGTTCAGTCTCTCTTTTCGCAAATGGTCACTGAGAAAACGAATGCTCTAGGAGTCAGGCTCATGATAGTAAACGCATACCGAGACACTGTTAACGACACAATATATATCTATGTCAAAAACGTTGGAACAATGCCCTTCAGCGAAATACAAGAAATCGACATATACATAGGGAACTACACCCAGAGTCTCGACTACTACAAATACAACTCTACAGCAACACCCGGCACCTTCAACATAACAGAGCTGTACAAACAAGACAATGTTTGGAGCCCAGGAGAAACCCTCCGGTTTAACGTCAATCCCTCAAAGGATTACACTTCAGTGGTTAGGATAAAGGTAGTCCTACCGAATGGCGTCATCTCAGAGGAGGTTGTAGACCTTGGATGACGGGGAGGGGGTGAGCAGATATGGGTCTGAGCACAGTAATGGCCTCGACAATAATCTTCTACATGCTGATCACAATGATAGGTTTCCTAGCAGGAATAACAGTGATGATGCTATCAAGCACAGTAAAAGCCCAACTAATAGTAGATGAGCTTCCACACGACGATATAAACCTAGAAAACTACACCTACAACAGTACAACAGCACAAATAGAGATTAACATAACAAACACTGGTAGCAACCTCATATACCGTTACGATGACTTCGACATAATAGTCAAATACACAAACAACACTAACCCAATCATATTCTACGCGTCCTTCCAAGGAGCATATACCAGCACAGCAACAACTCCAGGATGGTACATAAAGGCAATATACGATGCAAGCGGCTACCCACAACCATACAATACTACAACACATACCCCATGGAAACCTAACACAATCCTAGACATCGTGATAATTCTACCATCAACCCCAGACACCGCCGCTAAAGTAACAGTCACAATCGCCACGCCGGGAGGAGGAAAAGAATATCTCGAGTTTACGGGGTGAGAAAATGGTCCTCAAACTATTACCTACAGGAAACGATGAATTCGACATGAAGCTAGGAGGAGGCATACCCTACCCAGCCCTCATAGTAATCGAGGGAGAACACGGAAGCGGAAAAACAGCTCTAAGCTTACTCTTCCTAAAAGGAGCGCTAGACGCTGGCTACAGAGCAATAGTATTCACCAGCGAGTCAAAGCCATTCGACTACATCATAAAAGCAGAAGCCTCCGGATTCCCTCTAGAGAACCATTATCTAGAACGAAAACTAAGAATATACAGTATGCAGTACCCCGGTCCCCTGACAAAAGAACTAGCCGACACAATCGTCGAGAGACTATCCCACGCGGTAAAGAAATTATCAGACCACTACGACTTCCTAGTAATAGACTCAATAACATACCTAGCAGCATCAGCAACACCAGCACTCCTAAACACACTATTCGTACAGCTCAAATCCCTAGTCGTCTACAATAAAGGAGTAATCATAACATCTCATCCCGGAATTGTACCCGAAGAAGCAAGAGTAAGACTAGCAGGCTCGGCAGATGGCTATCTCAAGACCTCAGCCGCCGTGATAGGAGGTAGAAGACTCAAAGTCCTCTCGGTTGTAAAGCTTAGGGGCGCTCCTCCTGGAATCGATACAACAATTACATTCGATGTTGATCCAGCCTTCGGAATCAAGCTAGTCCCAATCATGGTAAGCCAGGCATAGTCCTAGGGGGAGGTGGGGGAGCATGGCACTAGGAGTACCGAAGCTCAAGCTGAGAAGAAAGAGTAGCCCCAAAAAACAAATACTCGAGCAACTAGGGATCAAAGAGATAGACTTTGGTGAGAGACCAGCATATCTAGAAGAATACATTAGGAAAGTAACCGAAGAACTGGGAGAGACACCAGAACTAGTTGACAAGCCAAGTAGCGAGCTAAAAAGAGCGAGAAAATTCAACGTTATTTATCCAGTAGGCGGAGGAGTATTCATTCACGCCTATACCCCCAAGGACCCCCTGGAAGCGTTCAATATCTATGGAGTAATAGAACCCCCAAGACCAGACGCAAAACTACTAAGACTTATAGACGAAGCACTCGCGATAATCATATCAGAAGAACACACGCCCAGAAGCGCTGAAGAAAAGAAAGCACTACTACTCACTTTAATAGACGAAGTAATAACACCAGTAGACGAGGCCCCCGATTACGGAGAACTACTAGAAAAAGGAGTAACAATAACCAGAGTCCCAGTAAAGAAAGATGAAATCGACTACCTAAAATACCACGTTGTCAGAGACAAGGTAGGTGTAGGAGTACTAGAACCCTTCCTCAGGGACCCATACCTCGAGGACATAACCTGCAACGGAGCCGGGCCAATCTACGTGGTTCACAAGATATTCGGCAATATGAAGAGCACCGCAGGCTTCAAGACACACGACGAACTAGACGACTTCATAGTAAAGCTGGGAGAGAAAATAGGAAAACCAATAAGCCACGCAAGACCAGTAATAGACGCGACTCTACCGGATGGAAGCAGAATAAACATAGTATATGGAAAAGACGTCAGCTTATTCGGAAGCAACTTCACAATAAGAAGAGTAGCCAAGATACCAATCAGCGTCACCCAGCTAATAAACTGGGGCACCTTCGACGAGAGAATAGCAGCCTACATGTGGATGATGCTAAGAGAAGGAATGAGCGTCTTCATATGTGGAGAAACAGCAAGCGGAAAAACAACCAGCCTAAACGCCATAGCCGCATTCATAAAACCAACAGCAAAGATAGTAACCATAGAAGACACCGCAGAAGTTGTCCTTCCACACCCCAACTGGACACGAGAACTAACTAGAGACACGGGCAGGCCAGAGACTAGCGTCACAATGTTCGACCTACTCAGAGCAGCACTAAGACAAAGACCAAACTACATCATAGTAGGAGAGATAAGAGGCGCAGAAGGAAACATAGCCTTCCAAGCAATGCAAACAGGCCATCCCGTAATGGCGACATTCCACGCAGCAGACCTAACCAGGCTCATCCAGAGACTCACTAATCCACCTATAAGCGTACCCAAGACAAACATGGATAGCCTAAACATAGCCTGGTTCCAGAGCGCAGTGTACACGAAGACCGGACTACTAGCAAGAAGAGTAATAGCAATCAACGAAATAATAGGCTACGATCCAGCAAGCGACGGAATAGCCGCTATACCGGTCTTCACATGGGACCCAGTAGAAGACAGATTCATCTTCGCTGGAAAAGGAGCAAGCTACCTCCTCGAGGAAAAAATAGGGACAATGAGAGGACTCACAAAGAGAGAAATGAAAATCATATACGACGAGCTCGAGATGAGAGCAGCATATCTCCGAGAACTAGTCAACAGGAAAATATTCGAATATCCGAAAGTCTTCAAAGCAATAGTCTACGCGGATAGAGTCGGCATCGAAACAGCATTGAAGCGAATACGGCAAGGACAACTAGACTTCTAGTAATAAAAGGAGGCTGAACAGAGATGCTATCAAACATTAATCTACGAATGTTTTTACCAGCAAAAGAGAAGACGACATTTCTATACATCGCCTTACTAATTGTAGGGATAGCTGTATTCATACTAGGTACACGTATAGCATCAACAATGCTTGAGAGCGTCGGTATAATAGTTATTATTGTATCTTTTATGCTCTTATTCATAATGCCCTTCGTGAGAAAATTCCTCTCAGGCCCGAAAGTAGATCTAGACCTAGTATATAGTCTCCTACACATGAGGCTAGTGGCATCCGGAAAGAATCCAGCAGGTAAAGTACTAGGATCAGTATCTGATCCTAGTCTCTATGGAATCTACTCTAAGACATTTGCAAAAGCAGTCGTACTAGCAAGAGAATGGGGATACAATCTCTCAGAGGCACTATCATACATCGCCAAGAATATAACAGAGAAAGCCTTCAAAGAAGTAGTCCAGAGACTTGCACTCACAATAAAGCTCGGCGCTGACCTAGAAACATTTCTGGAAACTGAATACAATACTCTAGCGCATGAATACGAGTTCCAATACCAGAGATCACTTAACAACATGAGAGTACTATTAGGAGTCTATGTGGCGACACTTGCAGCCCTAGTCTTTGCACTGGCAAACTTTATGCTCCTTTCATTCTTCTTCTTCGGTTCACACACCATACTTCTCCAAGCCTATATCGCAGGAATAACCATGGTCATAGTACTTGGAGGACTTATCGTATTCTTTCTCCCTAAGAAAGTATTCGATATTAAGGGACGTCACGCTAGGGAAAACCGTCTAGTTAGGTTAATCGACTTAACCTCTGGCCTTGCAACTGCATTAGCAATAGTCCTTCCAGCACTCTATCTTAGGGGTAAGCCTATAGACGCGTTAACGCTCGGAATAGCAGTAACACTCGCCGGCATCCCAATGCTGGTACCCGGGATAATAGCGCTCATGTACGAGTCCCGTGTAAACAATGTCGACACGTTCTTCCCCGTATTCATCAGGAGCCTCGGAAGCTTCATATCGACAATACCCAGCCTTAAACATGCCATAAGCCAAGTACTCCGAGCAGACCTTGGAGGACTATCGAAGCTTATCTATAGATTCCACTCTAGACTAGAGAACGAGATCCCACCGGATATAGTATGGAAGCGGTTTGCAATAGAAAGTGGATCTGAGCTAGTTCGTAGAGGCTCAAGAATATTCCAGGACACGATAGAATACGGTGGAGACACGGAGCTCGCAGGAAAAGCAATATCCGACCACAACAATATGCTCCTTGGCCTAAGACGATTAAGGAACCAAATAGCATCAAACTTCACATCAACAACGATAGTCATACACTCGACTGTAGTAGCAATATCAATGTTCGTTCTCGGCCTAATAACCTATTTCAACGAGGTCCTAATGCAGCTAACAAGCCAGTTAACCCCTGAAGTTGCAGGATATATCTTCATTCAGCCCGTCAACATCGAATTCTTAAACAAAACAATATATGCCTTCGTAGTAATGCTCACAATAATTAACTCATATCTTATAGCGAAAGTCAGACCCTTCAGCCAGAGAAGTTTCTGGATATATCTAGGAATAATGTTGATAACAACAGGAGTCTCCGCGTATCTAAGTAGTCGTGCAGTGGACTATGTGCTACAAACTATGGCGTCTGTGAGCTTGCCCGAGCTAGGTGTGTGAGAGGGAAGTCTTTTTATTTGGTTCTTGTAATTGTTAGGTTATTTTAAAAAGACAAGAAGATTTATAAGTAAACAAAAGTATATTTATAGGAACAGCCTATTATTTAAGTGGAGACGCGTTCAACTCATAGCCGATACTATAGGTTAGGGGTGCCAGGCCAATGACGATGCTAAAAGCCGATATCCTAGGAGACACACTCTGTGAGGCCTGGAATGAGGGGCTCACTATATCAGAGATACCCACACTCCTAGGTATATCGAGACCTACATTCTACAAGATCCTCAAAGAATTCTATGCAAAGGGTCAAATAATAAGATTCCTGCCTAACATAAACGCTCTTGGCTACGAGATCCTAGTTACAAACACAAGAAGCAGATCTGGTCTAAATACCTACAATTTGTTCTATGTTAAATCACGTGAATCGAGAACAGTAAAAGAAATTCTAGAAACATTAGGCGTTAATGTAGAGGGACTATACAGGGTTTCATATGTATTATGTAGCGCTAAGAAAATGACGATATGCCTACCCGCATCAAAAACCATGAGGCCCTCACTTGCAGAGGTGGCATTAATCAAAGAATTGAGTATAAGGTTTACCCATACAAGAGATCTAGCAGTAAGAACCGGGCTCTCTTGGCAAAGAGTCACGTCTCTTATACAGAAAATCAAGGAGAAAGGCCTGATAATATCACCTATAATTCATTCGACTGATTCACAATCAATGACAGGAGCAATAATCAGGCAGACTAGAAAACCCGATCCCAGTGATCTTGCAATGCTTTCACCCAAATATTCGGTTATAGTGCTCTCATCAGTAATTGATCCTAACGACTTCCTAGTTATCGCCATGACTAGTACGAGGAGAATACTTGACTACACAGAACACGTGTCAAGCAATAAACCAATCATAAAAGAAGTAGTCCTTACAAAGAACTATCCATGGCCACCAATGTCCAATGAGTGGATAATAGGTGAGGGAGAAACGGAGAGTATATTTGAACAATTGGTTGCTATCACTCCTGTCCAAATACCTGTAGGAATAGTATCAATGTCAAGGTTCTTTAGGTAATCGTTTAATTATCTTGTTAACATTTTTATGAATACTATTTAACAAAATAATTATTAAAACAATCATTAAAAATTATAAAGGTAGCGTGAGCAAGCATGAACAAATTTATCATAAAATACAACGAGCAAGGTATAGAAACAATAGAAGAATACTACTATCCAAAAAAGAATAGCGGTAGTTCTGCGAAAATCATTAAGCTAGAAGTAAAGCCCATAATTGTCGCTAGAAGAGGCCTAATACTATATGTTGATACCAGTCCCTCAATGGATGGAGAAGTATTATACAAGACGAGGAAACAATTAGAAAGACTAGTAAAATCCTCTCTCCTGGACAAAATAGAATTATACTCGTGGTGCAGCAATGTAAAAGGACCCACTACTCCAAACAAGCTAAAGATCTGTGAAGGGTCAAATCTCGAAAAAACCCTCAAACACGCACTCGCATGGTCCAGCGAGACAGGATTAGACCCAGTAATAATAACGGATCTCGAGATAACATCCGGTACAAAAAACAAAAAGAAACTCTGCAAAATGATCTCTGAGCTCAAAAATCTAAAGCATGAACCCCTACTCCTGGTAAACAAGACTGACAAAACAGACCATGAAATATACATCTATCTCAAAGAAGATTGTGAGGTTCAGGTGTATGAACTAAACTTAGAACACGTGGATGCACAAATTCTATTATTAACTAAAAGATTAATAAATATTCCTATAGATATAAAAATTATCAATAAATTAAACAATCCGAATATAACCACTTATATTGAGACACCAATCCACCGGGAAGACTACAAGCTAACAAAATACATTTTCGTCCAAAAAGAAGGACTTGTAGGGATAAGAATAACTTCACTAAAGGAGAACAGCAATGCCGAAACCGGTATTGC
>JALUDS010000110.1:0-7254 GCA_027043945.1 Acidilobaceae archaeon | reverse complement strand
ACTATTCTTGACTCTAATATTCTCCCGTTCCTGCTTTCGATTACCAGCACTTTCAAGTGATAACCCCACATATACCTGGTTCCCGAGAGATTTTATTAATATGCTATAGTCCTGATGCCCTGTACGTATATTACCTTATTAGGGTCATGATGAACCGAATACAAACGACCCTACTAAGTGAACCTAATAACGAAGACAAGGTAAGGAGCCTGCGATGGAGGTATTATTAATGAAAAAGGTAAGGAGAAAAGCTCGTAGCAAGGGTTGGCCGATTCAAGTAAAATTATACTGGTGTCCTGAACTAAATGTTCCTTTGTTAGGAGATGAATGCCAAGGTGGAGGAACCCCTATAAGGCTACATATTACGGAGCCTGGCGACGCTAGGCCGGCCTTCAAACACGACTTGGATATCTTAGAGCGAGGTTACATTCGTGAAACTGGAAGCCTCGACGGATATCAAGAGCTTAGAGGAAAGGGAGTCATACTATACAATAAAGTTCCCTTTATGGATCTCATGTATGAGGTTATAAGCCAAGGAGTAGTTATAGGAAGACTTTATTGGGATCCAGCGGAGTCGGGTTGGAGGTTTAGGTTCAGTCTTCCAGGGCTCAAAAGGATATGGAATATAGCTCCCCTAAATAAACATGTCCTAGAAAGAGGCCTTAAGGATATCGCCAGGCGCCGTACCTTCGATAACATACATAGTTATCCTCCTAGATCACAAATCATCTTCGTCGACAAACAAGATAATCCAATAGGCATAGGCTATGTTCTACCACGCGGAGATAAGATAAAGGTACACAGCGGGTTCTGGAAAGATCGTCCCCTTGCCAGAGGAGAAAATAACACTACATGGAACGATGTCATAAAAGCAAACGAGTATTATCTATACTATTACACAAGCAGGGCTATAAAGTTCATCCACGTAATGAATGAAAAAGTCCAGAAACCTGTCATCGTATCATTTAGCGGAGGTAAAGACAGCCTCGTAGCACTACATTTAACACTAAGGACCGGGCTCAAACCAATACTTCTATTCAATGATACCGGCATAGAGATGCCGGAAACACGAGAAATAGTAACTCGTATAGCAGACACATATGGGCTAGAACTCCTAAAAGCAGAAGCAGGAGACGCGTTCTGGAGAGCCGTAGAGAGGGTAGGACCCCCTGGAAAAGATTATAGATGGTGCTGTAAAGTAACGAAACTAGCTCCGCTGGCACGTCTACTTGAAAAAGAGTTTCCAGACGGGGCTTTAAATATAGTAGGCCAGAGAGCCTTCGAAAGCTATGACAGGGCTAGGAGCCCCCGAGTATGGAGAAATAGATGGCTACCAAAGATACTCAATATAAGTCCCATACAAGATTGGCCACAATTGTTAATATGGCTCTACATTTGGAAAGAAGGCCTAAAATACAATCCTTTATATGAGAGAGGCTTTGACAGGATCGGATGCTTCATGTGTCCCGCTGCATTCAACGCCGAATATGAATTCGTCAAAGAAACAAGACCAGAGCTCTGGAAAAAATGGGAACATGTACTGGAAAGATGGGCTGACAGATTAGGACTCAACGGTCCACTTAGAGATGCCTACGTTAAAAAAGGCTTGTGGAGATGGTTAACGCCGGCCGCACAAAAGCAAAGATTAGCTTATAGGCTAGGGGTCGAGTTACCCGATTGGAGAACTCTCTACAAGAAATGGCTAGATCCGGCCCTTGTCGATGTCAAAGAGACTGGTTCAGGAATAGAAGCAGTTCTTTCACGAAGTTATGATCCACAGAGTCTACTAGACCAGTTTAGTGTGCTAGGAGCCTTTGAGCCTACTAAGAACGATGAAGACGAACTAGTACTCAGCTCACAAGCAGGCGTTAAAGTATATATGAAGAACAATAGGGTCCGGATTGATGGCGCCAGGAAGACTCATGCCAGAGAGTTATTGATAGATGCTCTCAAACTATCCTTTAGATGGACTCATTGTGCCGGATGTAAAGCATGTGAAACGAGTTGTCCAACCGGTGCTATCAAGGTGTACTACGAGAATGGAAGATACGTTCCGAGAGTGGACTCTGGAACATGTATCCACTGCAAGTTATGTCTAGATAACTGTCCTCTAGCAGATGTCACAATAGAGAGAATATACAGTGCTCTACTCTGGGATAACCCGATAGCATGGAGAAGACCAAGTAAGAGAACTCATGAGTCAGTAATAAGAAGATACCTGAAGCTAAAGGGTTATAGTGTTGAAGAAAAAACACAAGGAGCAATCCTAGACGAGGACACCCTTGTAGCACCCGCAACACTTTACACAAACAATGAATAGTGCGACTTATAATATGTATAGTAGTTCTTTTATATTTCATACTACATTACTGATTCTATCAAGGATACTTGAACCATCAATTGACAGAGTGAGCTTTAGTAAGGGTGTGACTGTCAATGCTCGGGGAAGAACAGTTAAGACTAGCAGAAGAATTCTGCAAGGACGAGTACATAGACTACATGATATACAAGTACTTATCGGAACATGAAAAGCATGATAAACACAAGAAGATACTAGAAGAACTGGCTAAAGACGAATACAGACACTATGAGTTCTGGAAGAGTATTGTAGGCAGAGATTGTAGCCAGGAAATAAGTAGTGGTTATCTACGAAGGATAAAGTTAATGAGAAAAATCTTTGGTCTGACGTTTACTCTTAAGTGGCTCGAAAGACATGAAGAAGAAGTCGTAGAAGCATATAAAGATTACCTCAAGTATCTCGATGGTCCCGAGAAAGAAAAACTACAAGAAATCATTGCAGACGAAGAAAAACACGAGCATGAATTAATGTCTAACATAGAGGAGACAATAGTTAAATACATGAGCTTTATTGTCTTAGGATTAGCAGATGCAATCGTCGAAATAACAGGTGTTCACGCCGGATTCCTTGGAGTAACTAGTTATACAATAATGGCTGGAATAGCCGGCCTGATAGTGGGACTTTCAGCAGCAATATCTATGAGTAGTGCAGCGTACATTCAAGCCAAACATGATCCAACAAGAAATCCGACTACAAGTGCCATAATGACAGGAATAGGATATGTAGGCGCAGTAGTTCTCTTGGCCTTACCTTATTTCGCAACACATAATATGGCTTATGCCTTTACAGCGTCTATTCTACTAGGAGTATTGCTAATAGGAATATTCACGTTCTATGGCTCAATTGTATTTGACAGAAACTTTAAACGCGAGTTCATTGAAAGCGTAGGCCTCATGCTTGGAACAGCGTTCGCAAGCTACGTATTCGGAGAAATAATAGGAGCTTACTTCGGAATACGTAATATATTTGGCTAGAAACACATCTCCATCCCCAATGATTCGCTGACAGAATGCGATGATATCGATAATCAGCATCAATGGAGTTGAGGAATAATGTACGATGCACAATTGATTGTTCTAATAATCGGAGTATTCGGAGGATTTGTAGGGAGTCTTCTCGGTATCGGTGGAGGAAGCCTCATGACTCCACTCATGATTGCCGTGGGTATAGATACGAAGGTGGCGGTCGCATCTAGTCTACTAGCAATAGTTGGCACAAGTATTGGTGGACTCAACATTTATATGAAAGAGAAGCTCGTTGACATCAGGCTTGCTCTTATGCTTGAACCCTTATCGACGTTAGGTGCTATAACCGGGGTTTTCTTAGCTCTCCGACTAGATAATATAATTATAAAAATTTTGTTGTTCGGAATATTAGTTTACACTTCATACTCAATGATTCGTAGGCCAAGAAGAGACGATAATGAGGGTCTTCCCGCTGGGTCAATTATACCAACTAGCAGGATTTTAGCAGGAGGACTGCTGAAATATATTGCGGGCTTAGCCTCAGCATTGCTTGGTATTGGAGGCGGTATAGTAAATATACCGATATTTAGAAAGGTTATAGGATTAAATATGAAAACTAGTGTAGCTACAAGTAAGTTGCTTGTCGGCATAACCGCGTCTGCTGGGGCTCTAGGGTACTATATCGCCGGTGTACTTGATCCGTGCCTTGCGTTTAGCCTTAGCCTCGGTACTATAAGCGGAGCATACCTAGGTTCCAAAGTCGGTGTAAAGACATCGAATAGAACCCTACAATTATTGTTCTCAATAGTATTGATTATAATTGCTGTGTTAATGCTTGTAAGGAGGTAGTTCGATATGGATAACCTTGAAAAGATCCTCAGATATCTAAGCATAGTCCTCCTTGGGATATACATAGCTGGATTGATTATTGGGGCTAAATATTGTTCAATTTTAGTATACGTGGTTATAGGGATTCCATGGTCTACCGTAGTAGTGTACTTCTTCTATTTTATGAAACGAAGAGATTATTTGCCTGCACTAGGTGCTATACTTATACTCTTAGAGCTTGGCTTGTTAGTATATTTGAGAAATCATCTTATTTGAAATAGAGGCCTCGTTCCGCAGGGAAGGGCTCATCCCTCTTTTTATTTGGTCGCCTAGGTGCTGGATCTTCATCGGCCTCCAAAGTCTTATATTGTTTAACGAGTTATATCTTTCATATTTATTTCACTAATCTATATATTAGGATTAGAAATAAATGTTATTGAAAATACATTTATAATTGAAGCTTTGGAAAATTTAAAAAGAAAACATGTATCAATTCATAATAGGATCGAGGTGAAATAAAATGTCAATCCCCGTGAGCGTATCCCAAGCACTCAAATCCCTAATGAAGTGCAAACAAGTTCCCGACGCAGACCTAGCAGCAAGACTAATCGAACATCTCCTAAACAAGGATAAAGGATCAACTATGGGCGAGCTAAGCAAAGAACTAGGCATAAGCTACCCAATGGTCCTCAAAGTCGTAAACGAACTGGAATCATTAGGAGTAGTAGAGACAAGCAAAGTCAAGCCATCAGGCGGAAGAGGACGAGCGAAAAAACTAGTAAAACTCTACAAGCCAATGCTATCCAACCTAGTAAACGAATGCAAATCAATACTGGACGTAGTATCAAATATTCTCAAACAATAAAAACAATACCAAGAACTATGAGACTATCTTAAAAAAGTGTTTTCCCCGACGATAGGATGATATACACAACTATTACAATCTATGTAATCTGCCCTATTGATCCTTGAAACAAAAATGATGATAATGAGAAAAATCAAGCTTCTTCTGAAAGGATCTTGGCATATAGCCTTCTCTTCTCGGCACTAACAGGATCAGTAACCGTGCTTACAAGTAGTGCGACTACAGCGTTTACAATAAGTCCTATTACTCCTGCAACGGCCGCATGGTATCCTGGTAGGCCTAGGGCCTCGTAGAACGGGAATTTATTGCATAATAGTATGTTGACTAGTATTCCTGCTAGTACTCCGGCTATTGCTCCATCCCTGGTTATCCAGTTCCTTTTTGTCGGGAATACTACTTGGAGTACGGGTATGAGGAATTGTAGTCCTCCGCTGGCACTTATCGCTACTAGGTCAAATATTAGTCCTGGCTTCTGTATTGTGAAGTACCATGCTATTAGGCCCCATATTATTATCCAGAGTCGTCCAACCCATATCAGCTCTTGCTCGGACGCATCTCTCTTAAGGAACTTCTGGTAGATGTCTCTTGTTAGGATCATGCTTGTTGCTCCTAGGAGGCTATCGAGGGTGCTCATTGCTGCACTTGCGGCTCCTGCAAGGAGGAATCCAGCGAATACAGCTGGTGTGAGGGCGTATATCATGAAGGCCATTACTGCGTCTCTGCTACCGTATTCCTTGATAAGTGTATCAATGAATCCTGGCTCGAGTATAGTGCTTCCGTCTACTACTAACCCTTTAGCGTTGAAGACAGCGGCCGCGAGGCCTATTAGTGCAGCCGGAATATAGTAGCTTGATACATATACTGCCATTCCTGCCGCGCTCAGTCTTAGTGTTGTCTTGTCTCGTGCACTATAGTATCTTAGCCACATGTGTGGCAGTAGTATGACCCCTACACTGTATACTATTACAAAGCTTGTTGTTAGTGAGAGAGGCCAGTTCATAGTGAGGAGTTTTGGCGATACTTCTCGCACCTGGTTCATTAGATCCGATACTCCTCCGGGGAAGAACTTGTAGACTATGAAAAGGCCCGCAGCCCATACTCCTACATACATCCAAACGCCTTGCAGTGCGTCCGTCCAGAATGCTGCTCTGTTTCCTCCTACTACGAGATAGAATATTGTTACTGCCATGAAGAAGAGGCTTGCCCAGAAGAGATCTATATGGCCTGCGCTTCCCACGCTTAATACTATTCCGAGTCCTAGGCTCTGTACCACCATATAGGCTATTACGAAGGTCGCCAGGAGTACTGCAGTGATGAACCGTAGTCCTTCACTCTCATAGAAGTCCGCTAGTAAGTCTGCTGGTGTTATGTGGCCTCGTTTCTTTCCTATTAGATGGAATCTTCTTCCTAGAACGTACCCTGATACGGCTGCTAGGGGTGTCCATATGCTGGCAGCGACCCAGAAGCTTATACCGCTTTTGCTGAATACGGCTACGCTGGTTAGGAATGCGAATGCGCTATGGTATGTTGCTGCTAATGTTAGGAAGAGGACGAGGAATCCTACTCTTCTGCTGAGCAGGAAGAAGTCCTCGATAGTGTGTCTGAATTTCCTGTATGCCAGGTATCCTAGGCCTACTACGATTAGACTGTAGAGAACGATTATTGTTGTTACCCATTGCCATGCCTCCACTACACCTCACCTCCATCCTTCAAGAGCAGCGTAGAATACTGCTATCATGCCGTAGACCCATACTATCAAGCTGTAGGCGAATGCCTTGCTTAGCCCTCCTATGCTGGGATCTGGCTGATTTATTGGATCGAGATAAGTCAGGTACATTAGAACAATGTAGAGCAGGAATAGTAACAGTGCCATTATGCCTTTGGAGTTCTTGAATATTCTTGTATCTATGTCTTGTATTTCTCTAGGATGTTCCTCCCCCATTATCCTTCCCCTCCTCCAATCATATTTTGTGGTGGGGCTATGGTGGGATTACACTTTGTAAATAATAACATAGATGACATTATATATATCTTTACTATATGGATAATATATAATTAAACTCAATATATACCTAATTTATATAATAAATTTATAAATTAGACAATACAGATCCTATATCAACTGAATAAAAATCATAAAGCATAATGATGCTCATTCCACACACAGCTTTCCCAAACTTCATAATCACTATAAATTTAACCCTTTGGAGGTCCAGGCATATGGCTATAATTGGAAT
>JALUDS010000109.1:0-23860 GCA_027043945.1 Acidilobaceae archaeon | reverse complement strand
GATATAGTTTTGGGCCTGTGGTAGCATCTATGAAAGCTCCTGTTCCCAGGCTTACCTTGATACATGAATCCTCGCAGTCTACACCATGTATCGCGGCTTGTTGATCGCCCATCACTGCGGTCAGGTAGTCATCCACGGGCTCATCATGGCCTATTAGTTCGGGCGGGTTGAACCGTGGTAGTCTCAAAGCTTGAGCAATGAACCATAAGTGTTTCATGTCTCTTGGATGATAGAGTCCCGTTAGCCCTGCTATAGAGGGATCAGTTACGTATCTCCCGGTGAGCCTATGGACGAGGTACGAGTCTATGTTCCACGCATATAATTCACCGTTCATAAGCCCCTTGCGTAGATCACGTTTCCCATCTAGGAGCGCGGCTAGTCTAACGAGGAAGCTCTCGGGCTGAATAGCTGACCCAATCCTCGGCATCTTCGACAATAACCGGGCAAGGAGCCTCATCTTCTCATAATAATATGTGTGGCTTTCGGTATCCATCCAGGTTATAATATCAGTAACAGGCCTACCACTCTTGGCCTCCCATACAACAAGGCTTCCCCTATATGTGGCCAGTCCAAGGCAAGAGGCTCCCTTCTCCCTAGCCTTATAGTAGAGGGATTTAACGACTCTGTAAAGTCTGGTCGGATCGTGTCTATTAGTATTCGCTTCCGACCATGGAGAAGGCCTTTCTTCCGAATACACAGGCCTCCAGTCCCGGCTATCATAGACCACGAGCTTTACCCTTGTTGTCCCAACATCTAGGCCCGCTACCAGCTCGTCTCCCATTATCATCATGCCTCCTCCGGGATAGGTGTGCCAGCGATAATCGCTGACACAATAGTAGCTATAAGCGCACTCATGATTACTGCACCTGCTAGATCATGACTAAGCACGCCCGCCGCCTCTCCTGCGAAGGCAATCACAGTTGACACAGTTAAACGGGCTCCGAAGACAGCAGTAATTCTACCGGGAGACCTATCCATGAATAGTTTCAGGGAGTAATGAGTCGCAATTATCTTTACCGGGAAGCTTACCAGGAATACCAACGCGGTCATTTCAAGGTAGACCAGTGGATTAGCAGGACTAGCATGTAGTCCTGCATTAACAAAGAATATGGGAGCCAGCACTCCGAATGTCAACGCCATAACCTTGCTCTCTAGCACTGGTCTCCTAACCACCGTCTCCCTCGTGGCCACTCCAAGGAGGAAAGCGAAGAGAATAGCGTGAACCCCGAAATACTCGGATACCAGGCTAGCCGCTACTAGGAATGCGAGTATGAGTTTGAGCTCGACCTCGTGTTCTCCCCCACTCGCCCATTCAAGGAAGAATGCTAGCAAGAAAGGAGACACGAGTATACCCATAAAGTACATGGCCATGCTAAGCGTATGGGCTGAGGCCGCTAATACAAATGCAATAATACTAGTTACGTCTGCTACCATTGCAACAGCAAGTATCAGCTGTCCTAGCCTCCTTCTAATAACTCCATGTTTCCGTATGATCGCGTATACTACCGCGACGCTCGTCGTTGATACTCCTATACCGGCAAGCAATGACTCCTCGGCGAAGAACCCGAAATGCGTCAAAGCCACATATGTCGCCGCTAGGGGAGCGAAGAAACTTGTAAGGCCACTAAAGAGGCTTGATATAAGATCCCTCTTCAACACGGCGGGCTCAATTTCTAGTCCTGCAACGTACATTATGAAAATACTTCCCATAAGTCCAAGGATGTCGAGCGTCTCGCTTCTTGGAACGCCTAGTGCCCCGGCTAGCACTCCCAGAGATAACTCGACAATAGCAGGACTTACACCTAGGGGTTCCGCTATGAGTGCCCCGGCTGCGACGAAGCCGCTCACCACGGCGAAACTATATAGTCCGGGGTCAAATGACAGCCTATCGCCAAATACTATTATTGCTCCAAGCGTTAACGCTACTATGCCGAGTCCTGCTATCAGCATCTGTTTATGGCGTCTCTTCAAAACATCGGGGCACCAATAATCTTTCCAGGTCTATGAACTATATAGCTGTCCAGGTACATTCTCTATCAAATACCGGTGCTCGTCTACTGTCTACATAAGCTGGATAGATGCTTCATGCTCTGCTGGGATAGGTTCCTTAGCTTCCTACCCATAGCTCTTCCAATATCGGATACATGTTCTCTATTATTCAGTGTCCTCTTAAGGGCTTCCGCGAGTGAGATCGAGTCGTCGACACTGTATTTTAGGAAGCCTTGGTCGACGTCTCCTAGGAGGTTCACTAGCGTCCTCGTCGATGGATATAGTATTGGCTTGTCGAATAGTGCTGCTTCCCAGACAACACTTAGTATAGTGTATTCCCAGTTCGTTAGTGCTATTGTTAGCACACTGTTCTCAATATACCATAGATACTCGCCGTATCCTATGTAGCCAGTGAAAAGAATTCTATCCGCTAAACCATGCTTTTCTATTAGTCTGGTTAGCTCCTTGTAGAGGCGCTTGTTCTTCATATAGTTACCGGTTATCACCATTGATACATTTGAGCCCTGGTTCTGGCTGACTAGACGTATGAATGCTTCAACTGCCACCTTTATGTTCTCGTCCGCCTCCCATGCAACTGGTAGAACTATGAAGTCCTCTTCCGGTGTGTCTCGTGGCTTCACTGTATTGTACTTGTGTGGTAGCGGATCATATACTATGTGTACTGCTGTGTCTCCGCCTAGTTTCTGTAGGAGTAGTTCTCTTGATTCCGGGTTATGTACCAGGACATGATCGCATTTCTTCAGGGATCCTATGAATGGCCTGTTTAGCATATAGTCCTTGAGGTCCCTGTAATGGAACATTCCGGTGTGGGTATCGCATATTAGCTTGGGTCTGGGATATATCTTTGTGGCCCGATATACTGCTGGGCCTGGGGGAAGCTGTAGTATTATGCACGCGTCTTTTCCCAGAGAACTAAATAATCGTGCAGTTTCACGCCATGCACGTAGATATGGTGGGCGGTCTCCTATATGATAGAGGGTAATACCAAGCGTTCTTGCTATGTCCCTACTTCTCCTAGTCAACCTGCTCCATACTAGTACGCCATCTCTAGTATTTGACAAACTCGCTTCCCCCGCGTATCTTCCTTATACCTGGACAACATATTTACCTAAGGATACATTATTAGGAATACGTTCGGCATATTTATTGCTTAGCGATATTTCTGCTTAGCGATAACTATATTATATTGGCCTACACGCTATATATTAAATGAACAGTAATAGAGCAGTAGAGGTGAGATAGCATGGCAGAAAAGATCAGGTTCTTCGACCTAAAGGCAAAACAGTTCTTCGAGACCGACAAGTATGAGATCATCATCAAGGAGACCAAGAGAGGCAAAATCAAGATGGCAAAAGCGGTAAGCCCACTCACGGGCAAAACATACTATAAGATACTAGGAAAAGCCTAATCACTCACTAAGAAATCAATTTTCTAAAATTAATTCCCTAATTTTTCCCTTAATGTAATCTCTGACAGCTTCTTATAATAGTTAATAAATACACATAATATTTATCCCAATTTTATAGTTTACTAGAGACTTAGCTACCCGGGGGGATCAAGATCAAGGCAAGAAAACATACAGTAGTAATAATCATCGCTCTACTATTATTCGTATCTATGTCCTCAATACCTACTGAAACAGCATATTATCAAATCTTCACCGCTAAAAGTGGAGCACTTCTGTCAAATACTAGGTATGGAAACACATACTATCCAATGTTTAATCACATGACATTAATGGGAGAAAACATAATTCTAGTAGGATCAGAGGCTCAAGATAGAGCAACAAGTTTCGGAACTATAGCCATATTTAACTATACAACTGGTTCTATCGATAAATATATCACCTTCAATTATGATTATATTGACTTCGGTAGCGATAGTCTTAGTTCAATAGGATTCGGATTCCTCCAATTTGCGGCAATTCCATACACGCCTCCAATTAAAATCGAACCCAATGGAATCATACCCCTGGATAATGGCAGATTCCTTCTATCCACTACCATATATGATGCTTTTATACCGCCTAGCGGCGTTGCCCTTGTAGACCTTAACAATTTAACTGTTCTAACCACTGTATTCTTTAATAATACATTCTCTACAGTAACAGGAATACATCAAACTCCAGACGGAAAAGTACTAATTACTGGGTCATCTAAAGGTTTAGCTATGATCTCATTATTAGATCCGAATAACATGACTGTATTCTCGTCAATGCTAATAGATATTGAAGTTAATCCGTCTCCAAACACCGGTTCTAACTATAAGACTCTCTCTATAGTTGACGACGCATATTATGATGCTACTGGACTACTATACGTGGCTGGACGCTACTTTACTTACAATACAAGCAATGCAAAAGTAGTTGACAAGGGTGTATTTATACTAGAACTAGATCCCTCAAATACAAATGAAGTTGTAACATCCTCTAGCATACTAAGTATCCCTCTAACAGATTCTGACCCATCCCTATGTAGATCAGTCATCAATATAGAACCGGGTCCTGAACCCGGACAAGTAGCATTTACAGTAGAAGCAAATACTACTACCATAGTGTATCCAATTCCGGTTCCTCCATACTATACCTATGAGAACCTGTCGTCAACTCTCCTAGGACTACTGAATATTCAGGATAACACGCTCCTCGCCGCAAAATCTATAAATCCAAATGATAACGTGAGTTACATTCCAATACAATTCGAAAAAATGACAGAGGGCTCATACCTACTACTAACATGGGGACTGGATTATGACTATTGGTACTATTATACAGTATTCAACGTCATTGACCCAAGCTTTAACTCTCTAGAGACCTCCTTGTCGCTAAACAACACGCTCATAAGCCAAGTTATTATAAACAATACGAGTAATATAGCACTGTCTACAGAGGGGCTTTTCCCCAGTCCGAGTGCCTGGCCATTCCTTGTGGGATATAATTACAAAAATCTAACAGGACAAATGTTAATGAGCAACTATCCAAAAATAGATGAGATCATACCTAGACAAGCAAATATCTCAGTTACCGTGAATCCAGACCTAGATATAGTCGAATTGCCGACAAATGCGACCTATGTGATAGATAATCTTCCAAACACCTCTATTTCACTAGTAGATCTAAGGGCTAATTTCCAGATATATGATAATGGTCAAAATGGTATAACTTTGTTATCTCAAATTGATAATTTCACTATCAATAAAATATGTAAATTAGCTACTGATAGTCCTATGCCTGTTGTTGGACCTAGCAGTACTCTTTACGGATACCTAGTATGCCCCTATAATACTTTCATATTCACGAACGTTACTATAAGCAATGTTACGGTTGGCGACTATGAAGTAATATTCGACGTATCAAACAAGACACTAATTACACTACTGCCACCACCTGATTTAAAAATAAAAAGCATAAAATTTAACAATATTACTCTGTGTGACGGAGACTGCAATAAATTCTACAACAAGACCTCGGGTCTTTATGAATTCGATCCAAACGGCACCATCATCATTACGTTCAGTACTGGGCCCGCCGTTAGTGGAGTTCTTATAAATAGCCCTAATTACGATGATAGATCCCTAATAAATAGTGTATCACCAATGTTTCTACTACTTGGAGTGACATTAATCACAACTTTAATAATATTAACTAGATTAAAAAGATAATATCATTTTTGAAAACACGATTCAAAAACTTAGAAATACATCGACTTCTCAAGCTTTTCGTAGAGATAAATCGCGATTGCATGATCAAATAAAGCTGTTCCTACACTCTTGTATACTTTTACGTCTCCCGGAGTACATCTATCCTCGTTTCGAAGCACCATTCTAAGATCTACCACTTTCTTGAAACCCTTAGCGTCGTCAGTCTCTGCTAGTGCCCCTTCCAGAGTATCTACGAGTAGGCAAGAAGCTCTACTCTTAACTGCTTCATCCAGCTCTTTTACAGGTCTTGGAGCTCCTATGCTCGCCACAACTGTATTCTTCCTAAGTAGGTCTCCCTTTACAACAGGTTCTTTACTCGTTGTTGCCGTGACAAGTAAATCAGAATCCTTAAGTACTCTATCCAGAGAGGATTCACTAGCAATAGGGAATTCTTCTAAAAACGAAGATACTTTTTCCGTATCCATATCATAGACTAATATTCTTTTTGGATGATATAGTTTCATTATAGCTCTTGCGTGATATCTTGCCTGGAAACCTGCACCTATTAAACCCAAAGTATTGATTTCTGATACACCGAGGGCTTCTAAGGCTACGAGTGTTCCTGTGGCCGTGCGCCAACCTGTAGCGGCTCCTGCTTCAGCTAATAGCAAAGGATCTCCCGTAATAGCGTCGAAAAGTGTTAGAACTGCCTTAACTAATGGGAGACCTCTTTTAGGGTTCTCCGGGTAAACGCCGACTAGCTTTGTGCTAAAATATCCTAGTCCTCCAGCAACCATCGCGGCATACCAAGAACCATGTCTCTCTATACTAGATCTCAAAGGAGCCTCTGTATCATGGATCAATACTTGTTTTATTGTATGCATTAGCTCTAGAGGATCTACTAGTTTGTCAACCTGGTTATCTAATAGTGCATAGTAGAATATGTCTTTCAAATTACCCCCTGTATAACATTACGTATAGAAAATAATATAAAATTCTAATTATTGATTAAATCCAAACATTATTATGTCTATTTGAATAATAAAGACCTCTCGGGATAAGGCTATTAACTGACCGAATTGCTGGATTTAATTATTGCATAATTAATGTAAAAAGACATTAACTGTATTATTTCGTCTTTGATAACTCTCTTCATGGTGAATAATCATTGAGAGTGGCATAACTGGATACTGAGACTTAACCGAGTCTAGTAGAACTAGGAGGTAGCCAGTGATGGAGGCACTCATAACTCTCCTCCTCATTATATTGTTCAGTATTATAGTTAACAAGGTTGCAACAGCAGCTCTAGTAAGGACTGGTCTCTCGAAGGAAGTAGCAAGCTTTCAGGCTCAAAGCGCGTTTTCCGGAACTGGATTTACTACTAGCGAGAGCGAATATGTCGTTTCCCATCCAATAAGAAGAAGAATTATAAGACTGCTAATTCTATTTGGAAGTGCTGGTCTTACTAGCGCTATTGCTACTCTTGTTCTTACATTTATTGGCCAGCCTCGTGGCGAGGCTATATATAGGCTAGGGATCCTTGCCGCGGGCCTACTGATATTATACATCTTTGCCTCTAGTAAGACTATAGATAGGATAATGGGCCGTATTATAGACTATATGTTGGACAAGTTCACCTCTATCCGCGTAGTCGATTATGAGGCATTGCTAGGAATAGGACACGGCTATATGGTTTCCTCTTTTAAAGTGTCGGATGAAAGCTGGCTGGCAGGTAAGACACTGCGAGAAACGAGGCTCAGGGACGAGGGTGTAGTAGTTCTAGGGATTTATAGAAGGAAGAATGGTAAGCTAGTCTATATAGGGGCTCCTGGGCCTGAAACCAAGATCCTACCTGGAGACGAGCTTATCGTTTATGGACCGGAGGAGGTGATTGCCAGTCTAGCCAAGAGAATTGCTGGCCCATTAGGTGATCTCGAACATGCTGAAATGGTGTGGCGGCAACATGTAAGAAAACAACAGGAGGAGACTTAGGAAATGACGGAGAGCCTCCCACAGAGACTAGAGCATGCCAGAAAACTAAAAGAGAGAGCAATTGTAAAATTGGAGTCACTGCTCGATCCCAAAGAAAGGAAAGTTGCTAGACGAGACCATCATGCCAGGAGAAAACCTAGGCATTGCGGAATAACGATCCACACAGGTATAGGCTGTAGCTATGGCTGTGTATACTGCTATATATGGGACATGGGCTTTACAGGAAAGCCTAAACCATATCCACTCAACTCGCTTCAGATGGCTTATGCTCTAGCTCTTAACCCCTACGTTGTTCCTAGGTATACCTTTGCCGCATATGGAAGTGTTACAGAACCATTTCTCGAAGAAACAAAAGACAAAGCCATAGACTACATGAGAACAATATATAGATATCTGTTACTTCCCAGCCAAGTCTCTACAAAGTCATTGTTAACCAGTGATTTAGTCAAAAAACTCATTAATACTGATCCAAACCTTAGCCTATTAACCAGCATAACTGGAATAAGTGAGAAGGCTAGGAGATTAGAACCCGGGGCACCTGATCCAATAATGAGAATAGAGTCTGCTAGTTATCTTAAGGGAACAAACATTATCCCTACATTATTCATAAGGCCCATTATACCCAGCGTTACTGACAAGGAATTCGAGAATATTCTCGATTTAGCCTCTAATGCTGGTATAAGGACTCTTGTCCTCGGAACACTAAGAGTCACCTCTGGAATCGTTAAGAGACTTAAATTAGTCGGTGTAGAGATCCCTCCTAAATTACTCCCTAGAAGACTAGATATTAAGAAGCAACAATACATCTCAGGCTCTCATATAAAGAAAATGCTAGAACATATTGCCTCGAATAAGGGATTCCTGGTCTTGCCCTCAGCATGTTCGGCAAATGTGTATTCCCATAGATCGGCATGTTATAAGTGTAGACTCGGTCCCTGCGGGCGTCCTAGTTATCCGTCTATTATGGAAGTTAAGGATGCTCTATCGATTCTAGAACTCGATAATTATAGGGTCGTGGACGTATCACGAAATGCAATCAGACTCCAGAGAACTGGAAAACCTACCAAGAAAGATGAAATAAGATTATTCTGGCTACGTGAGGTATCACGTTTAGATCTTATCCTCGCCTAGCAGTCTTCTGAGGCTCTGGTAAACGTATCCTTTATTTTTAGAGCGTATTCCTTGGGTTCTATATAGTCAAATATGCTACCTTGTGATTTGTCCAGTTTTAGGGTGTCAATAATCCAAGAGTACTTTCCTCCGGCTACTCCACTAGCTATGTATGCTGCTCCCATAGCCGCTGCCTTTATCTTTGTATCCGTAGATTCGAGGAATACGATATCTCTTATCTTTGTTCTGAGGGAATCATTGTTTTTTATCGACGTGTAGACTGATTGCTGAATTCTGGGATGTCTGTAGAGCCGACCGCTAAGATACAATATTGGTTTTGTACTTGATACTGCTATAAGCGGGGCTATAGTCTTAGTTATTGACTCGGTTATTACTTTGAGTGCTTCTACTGCTCGAATCTCGTTTCTCTCCAAGTCTTTTTCTATTTCATCATAGGAGATATAGCCTGAGAATGTAGAGACGCCTCCTTGGAATAGGAGGATCTTACTGAAGCCTGGGACTGTATATGAGAGGGCATAACATGTTTCTGAGTCTATGAATCCTCCCCCCATGAGGCCCCACCATGCCATTGTTCCTCCTATGCCATCGACGATCTCTCCGTTCTCCACTAGTATTGCAGCGTTGTATGCTTGACCTGATTCGACTACTAGCATGCTTATATCGCCTGGTCTAAGCTTGTATCTTTGGCGGGCGTTTACCATTGCAGCTGCTACCGTGTAAATTTTGTCTGCAGTGCCTAGGTCTATCCTATTGATTTTCCTGTATCTGGGAACTGTCGGGAGATGTATGACTCCAGGCGAGAACCATGCAGGTAGATTGGAGTTCCTGAATAGCATCATTAGTCTACGGAGACCAACTATTTTTAGGCGTCGGATACAGTCTTCGCGGTGTATGAATGTTGCCTCCAGTATTTCTTCTATTGATGCTTCTTGTACTGATTTTAGGGGGATTCCATAACCGCTTGGCGCGGTGATTGATTGGATATTGTATTCTCGGCGTAGATCCCTTAGCCTTTTGATGGGGATTGATGGATCCCTCGTTATCATGTCCCTATCAATAGCTTCTCCATACACGATACGGTTCTTCTCATCGTCCATTACTATGAGATCCATGGTTCTTGTGCCTGGATCGATTCCTGCCACCATCATACCGTGTATCCACCTCCTAAGAGAGGCTAGCTCCATATGCGTATTCTGGCTCCTCTGTTATCTACTGGGGTAACCCAGAGATATCCTCCACCCATATTGTCTAGTAGCTTCCTAGTTTCCTCAAGTATTCTAGCTATGTCTACCTTATGAGTGTCGAACATAGCGTAGGTTGCAGGACCCCAGCTGCTCTGACCCGCGAGGAGGGCTTCTTTGCCGAGCTGGAATCTTATTATTCTCTCGACATCACTACAACAGTATACTCCTTCCTGGTGTCCGGACCAGTATTCTCCGAGGAGCCTATTAAACAAAGTTATATGTTTTCCTGCAGTTTCCCAATCGCCCTCAGCTACGTAGGGTAGGATGCCCATGAGTATGATCCTGCTCGCCTTATCCGCGAACTCTGGCTTCATTCGTGGGAGGGATTCTAGGATCTCGTCTTCCTGCTGTTTTAGTTTTCTTATCCTGTCGATGTGTCTTGAAGGAACAGCTACTATAAACTTGTATCTTTCCGGGACATGGGCTCTGTATACGAGTGGAGGTATATCCCTTTTGTTTATCCTGTAGCCTCCATCGTATATTAGGCCTCCATGCATATAGGAGTAGACTCCCAGCGCGGTTACCGTTCCTCTTCCAGTCAATCTGGCGAGGTCTAGTACGTTTGATTTAGCCCCACCGCAGATAATGTCGAATGCCTGGGCGATAGCTAAGTAAAGGGCTGTAGTTGATCCTAGACCTACGTGGGCCGGGATCTCTCTGTGGACTCTTACACCAATACTACATCCATAAACGTCTGAGAGCTTTTCATAGAGTGCTATAGCGTCCGTCCTCCTACAATCACACCCGTCCTCTCCAGCCAGACCTTCTAGTACCAGTCTGGGCTCCTTCAGCGCGAATCCTAGTGTACCGTATAGCCTTCCATAGGAACCGTCTAGATCCGGGTTTCCGACATGTACGTGAGAGGGTGCTTCTATCATTACTCTTGTTGCCATTCCTACTGTGCACCGTTAGGTTATGCTCTTGATGATTATTTTTTAATTATGATCTGCTATTACATTGATATGTAAACGCGTAGTGCGCCTGGATCCGGAGGGCTCCTGGCAGGATACTATGTGGTGCCTGGAGCCCTCGGTCTAAGGGCATATGCAATAGGCTACTATAGTGCTCGATAACTATACTTGGGTAGACGCCGTAGATCCCCCTCAGGAGTAGCTCGTGGGGATCGTATCGTCCTTGCGCCCAAGAGTATAATGCGCGATGATGGAATGGGTGTAGTAGAGATGGCGGTGCAGGAGAAGAGCCTGAGAAGGTACACGACTCCGTGTCCCTATTTTAGACGTGGAGAGCTCGAACAGCTTAGAAGACACAGGGCGTGTGGCCGGCCCTTCAGGTACTTCCCTGGAGGGTTGAATACTGTTTTGGACTTGTCCGAGGAAGGATTCCTATCAAGACTATTCCATGTCTATAGCGATGGATTGATCCTATCGTCCCTGTCTCTGAGAGGCCTTGTTGACGGTCTCTACAGCATCGAGTACGGGCCTAGATACTATCACAGAAACCTCAACTATTATACCGAGGTTTTACGTGTCGAAGAATGCAGTTATCCCAGTTACGAATTCTTGGATAAGAACAGTATTTTTTATCTCTCTATGCAGAAGCTAATGATTCGACACGGTAGAGAAGGCTTAGAGATGTGCAATACCAACAACACGATCTCGCCACTTGGAAGAAACGAGACATTAAGCATAGGACTCGTCCACGCCCAGGTCACGGGCGAGGAGCAAGAGAAAGTCTCCGCCCCTGAATTTATCGACAAGACATTACAGCCCGAGTTAACGGTAGTTACCGCTACTATGGGTATTGTAGGTTTCCAAGAGGACAGCCTCACCTATAACACAATTATGGTAAACTCCCTGCACCCAGATCCAGGCTATGCCTCCGAACGCCCCATGCCCCATATCGCGTTCATAGAGTGGAACAGGGAGACACGGGAGAGGACTCTCACACTGATCCCCCTATACACTTATATTACGGAGTATAGCTACGGGCTAATACTCTCAAGCCTCCTCTTCCTAAGCAAGCACAAGGAAGAGACCCCCATAAACGTATACAGTATCGGAACCATCAGGAAGCTCTATAAGAAGATGTCAAAGATCCTGGATAAGTTCGGATTAGACAAGCCAGAGGGAGGAGCACCCGGCCTCCTAGAATTCTTCAATGACGCGCTAAGCCTCGAGGGAGACAAGGTAAGTCTCGCTGTCCCGTGCAGTGTGGAGTGTCTAGGTAAGGAACCTCTGTTCCCGGGGTTCAAGATATTCCTTGATCCCTTGGAGAAGGGAACAGGATTCATCCTATAACCCTAAGATTCTACTCTAACCACTGAACTGTTTTCTCCATATTCGCCACATATGAGCCGAGGGTAATACTTTGTTATGACCATGCCTTCCCCTCTCCATCCTTCCTAACCCACATATTGTATTGTTGGGGATCGGGCATTGCAGCCGATTATGAGGATTGTGCTTGGAGAACGACTTGCTAGGGATCAGAGCTGGGCTTCGATCATAAAGGTACTGTATAGTTTTGGCGTATTGGACCGGGTTGGGTTGTCCAGGGATGATGAATGCGCGTTGGAGGTGTATCTCGGAGTAATACCTTATTATGGTGAAAACGCCCTTATTATCATAGAACAATGGCTCGACTATGTTAGAACCCTGGGTGCACGTAATGTCCCCCAGCCACGACTCTGTAATAGACGGCAAGAAACTAATAGTATTAACAGGGCCATCAGGAGTAGAACTTGAACACTTAGCCGACTACATGGCCTCCTCGTCCAAGTCAAAAGTCCGAGTCCTCAAATATGAAAATTACCTAGAAGAAGTAAGCGGTGGAATTGGAGGAATCATTGGGGTTTTAGTTAATGCTCTCCAGCCCAGACAGGATCAGTTCTCGAAGTTTTTCGAGGCTGCAGAACACCTCGTAGAAGACGCGAAAAGCATTAATGCAGATGTAATAGCGCTAGTAGCCCACAGCTACTATTATAGAAGCCACCACCTCATACCCAACCCCGGCCTAGAAAGAATACTACGCTTATGGCGTCCTCGAGCTATCGTAGTCGCTGTAGACGACTATTACCATGGACTCGACAGGATTGCCCGGAGAGTAGAGGAGAAGAAGACTCCTCCTCTCAGCGACATACTTGATCCAAACGACTACCTCACTTGGAGAGCGCTTACAACCTTCCATGCACAGGTCCTGGGGAGACTATTCAAGTCCCAAGTCATCGTACTAGCCCTAAAGCATAGGAGGTTAAACGTCCAAAGGCTATCAAGACTCCTATTTGACGATGCTCCTATGAAGACCTTCTACCTAAGCCATCACATCACGATCCCCAGAAGGGAGGCATCCGAGCAGGGAATACCACTAAGGGAGCACTGGCTTGTCAGAGAAATAGAGAACTTGAAGACAAAGCTTCTACGATCATGCAAAAACCTTATACTATACGAGCCTACGGCCATAGACGAGCTAATTCCTGGAAATGATGTTCCATTATCGAAAGTCGTGGATCAAGATAACAGGTGGCCGCACTACGATACTCCGGGATACGCATCGTTCAATTATCCGCTCGATATAGAGGAGGATATTCTCGGCAAGCTCACGAGCCTCAAGCTGAATAAAGAATATGCCGAGTATCTTGCTAGCAGGATAAAAGCACAGATTCCTCCACGGGACTTGAAGATGATAGAGCAGAGCCAAGGCGTTATAGCCTATAAGCCGGTATATGAGGGCAAGGTTAGTGAGGGAATGAGTGCTGAGATCCCGTTCGCTGTAGCAAACGATAAGACAGTTATAATATATGATGAGGAAAAGAGAGGGGCAGAGGAACTGGGACTTTTCCGACATAGCCTATCCATTGTCTACGAAGATGTAGAGCACCTAAAAACAGCGCTTGGATGTTAGCCTTTCCTCCTAATAATCCTCTCGAGACCACTCCTCAACATCTTCAGCGAGCTAGGCGTAATTAGTACAAGATCTGGATCCTCATCGTATCCTAGCCCGAGTCCAGCCTCCTCTATCTCTCTAGGAGGCACGTCGTGCGGAGCAAGATTTTCTATCTTGAATCCTAGACGCTTTGCTGCGTCTTGAAGAGCGGCCCAGCTATCACTATCCCATCTTATGTAGGCTGTGAACGTATCATAGTAGTCTGAGAACCTTCGTAGATAGTCAGTTATTCTCTCGGCGAGGACCATCCTATAGCATCTCCGTATCTCCTGGTTCTCCTTTAGTGGGTTCCAGTCATAGGCACTATATGGCCAATACTCGTCTAGTTCTCTGGGGACTACTCCGGCGTTCGTCACGATTATCTCGTGGACCATTCCTTCTCGTATATAGTCGGCGATCTCTCTACGAATGAAATAATGGATATAGCTCTGGCTATAGGGCTTTCCATATGCACAGGGAAGGAATAGCCCTATCTTGAATCGTTTCTGTGGCTTATACTCGCGGAGTAGTCTTTTGTGGGCCTCGCTGAACGGCCATTCAGCGAGGAAATCCCATCCTACGCCCCTGAGGTATAATCTTCTGCCCCGGGGATCTACCCAGTCATATTCTGATCCGTCCCAGATTATCCTGGGGCAGACCCTTCTTTCCCCGCTATTATCCATTGCTCTCCTCCCCAGTCAACGAGGTCAGCATATTTCTCTAGTAGTCTTGCAAGCTTCTCGCTCACCGGTACCGGTTCTGGATGTCCTGGATTATACTTCTTATACCTTACCGCTATTACCCCATCGAACAACTCGCGGAACTTGTAGAGGCTTTCTACTACCTTGTCTTCAGGTATGAGTTCAATACCGAATAATAGATATGTCCATATCTCGACATTGTATCCATTTGATCTCAGTGTTTCTCTAAGCCTAGAGACCCTGTAGAGTTCTGAGTTAGGCATTCCTTTTCTCAGTCTCTTCTCTCTTATCTCTTCATCGTAGACCTCGAACCCCACACGTATAATTAGCTTCTCGGGACCATAGTAGTCGTACAGTGCCGTCACAGAATCGTACGTCACGTACTCGCTTCTCTCCTCCATCTCGAATATCCTATTTTTTGCCAGAGTCTTTAGTTGTTCTATTACCTGATAAGGAAGTTCATGAAAGCTTCCTCCATTGAATACAGCAATCCTCCTATATCCTTCTTTCTCCGCTATGATAATTGCTTCTTCTATAATCCTCTTATTGTCTTCTAGTATCCGGCTAGTATGTAATGTCTGCTCTAGTGCGAATGGGCAGAACGTGCATTTACCATATGCACAAGGCAGACCTCTTAGTATCAGCACTAGTCTCCTTCCTAGCCTGTCATGTTCTCTAAATATTCCTATCATTATTGTCCCCATACTTCTCGAAAAATCACTAAGGGATAATTATTAGATCGTTATTGTTTTAATTCTAGTTAATGAATCCGTTCACCACACCTACTAATTATACCTGTTCTCCAATTCACACATTTAATTATCCTATCTAGTTCGAAATCTTCCTTCACTTTTTGAAGATTGCTCTTAATTTCATTCTTTATCATTGTCTCGAGTTGTGGAAGAAGACCAAGGTATCCTGTCAAATTTTTAAATAATGTTAAACATCCAATCTTCACACTAGCATGTATTCCGAGCATATCCAGTACTTTTATAATCATACTAATGCAGACCAAGTGTTTCATAGCTAGCTTCCTTGCATAACTTGTAAGTATGTTTTTATGATTTGACTTTACATCATTATTGATAGGAATTTTTCCTTTTAACTCAATGCTATAAATTGTTACTATTTCATCGCTAAGAAACCCTACTATACAATCGCATCTGGAATATTTTTTGAGATTAATCGAGAGACTGCTAATTGATCCTCCAAATTTATTCAGTAAATCCTCTATGTTAAGAAATAGAATGGCGTCTTCCGGAAAGAATATATAACATCCTGATTCTTCACATGCAGGATAACAATATCCATTATTTTTGTCGCACTTACAAATCAAAGAAGGGCTAGTATATTTCATGCCGCACTACCCGTAGTTTTCTAAGTCCTCAGTATCACTACTTGCCCAGTTCGCTATCCTTAGCCATGCCTCGCTTAGGTGCTCCATCCAGTTCAGGGGATCTTCTGCTACTTTGATTCCTCCATTTTCAACAATGTATATAGCTGGCTTTTCTTTTTCTACGCCTTCAGCTATAAGCTCTAACACGTCTCTGTCTGGAGGCTTGTAGCCTAGCTCTTTATACAGGTTTCTTGCAAATAATATGGCCTCCTCTCGGTTTTTAGTACTCATTATTTTCGATATTACTGTAACCACAATCGGGCTATGTGTAGTAGCTATCACTTTGATCCCTAGTCCCGATAATGCTAATAATATTAATGCAATAATCGCCTGTCCTGACGGATGCAATAAATGCTCGACCTCGTCTATTAGCAGATACCCTGATTTTCGTCTTATTAATGGAGCTGAAGCAAGTATTAGTCCTGTTACTGATACGGCGCTACCGTGTGCCAACCGGAATGGTATAGCCTTTCCTCCTATGTCTAGGTATAGTCTATCTTTGCCTTTGGTAAGCTTGTATATAAGCAGGGGCTCGGCTAGCTTGAATAACGCTCCTAGTTCTTTAGGCGCTTCGGGAGTGCCCAGTATTCTTAGTCCTTCATATATAGACTGTATTAAGTTAGTAGCAGGTAGGAATGCGCTTAGTCCCATTCCACTTATGCTTAAGCCGCGTGCTAGATCTCCTATTACTGGTTCTGTAACTGTATAAGTGATTAGCCCTCTTCCCATCCAAATGTAAACAGGCCTGTACCTACTATAGTGTTCATAAACCATTCTTCCTTCATTAGATATCTTCATAACAATATCATAGATCTCCTTTATCCGATTACATTTTATGATTCCTTCCTTATGTTTAGATAACAATAATGAGGCAAGTATCCACGATAAATACCCTGTTAACGCATCGTTTTCTTCTGTTTCAAAAATATCCACTATCTTCACTATACCATTATAATCGCTAGGAGTCAGCGCACTTACGTCTACCAACACGTTTTCCTTTCCAAAACAAAATCTCTCTCCTTTATCATCTTTAATTCCAGCATTAATGAGTATAGTTCTTATACTCTCGCTTATTACATCTGATAACTTTCTCTTAATTTTAGGTAAGTTGAGGCTGAATTCAGAATCTGACGGGATTATCCAGTCTAATAGACATTTATCTATCTTTTCCTTTCCCCGATTTATATCTATACATATTGAGAATTCTCCTATATAGAGCATATTATTCTCTAGTCTGAGGTCTCTTAATATAACTTCAATAATGCGTTCCTTGACTAGAGCCTCCGCAACTTGTAAAGTCGAACTACTATATGAAGTACTCCTAAACAGACATGCAGCAACTGAATTAGGATCGGCAGGCAGTAGATCGCTAAATAAAGCATTCAGTATAAGGGTTTTTCCTTGTGCAGGAGGACCCGTGAGAAGCGTAAGGTTACTTATTTCTAAATTTGTATCTCTTAGCGGTCCTAGTCTTTGAATTACTAGCTTCGGTTTATTCCATGTTATTGTCTCGTACTTACTACTAGTCAAATTCCTACACCGGGTTAAATCTATAATATTATATTTCCTTGTAATTTCTATAGGTTGACAGCGGGGTTTTAAATTATAGAGATTACTATCTAAATGATTAGTAGTATACTAAAGATACTATTTTAGATAACCTGTATTCTTATTTATTTCTAAGTTTTCATATATTGGCTCTATTCCCGCAAAGTTTCTGATCAAGTAGACTCCTAGGTATACGAGTGGCGTGTCGAGTAGTGCTATCATGATCTTGATCGCGTACTGTCCTATTATTATGGAGGTGATCACGTCTAGCGGGAGTCCTCCCGCTCCGAACAGGCTAGGGAGGACGCTAAACGCTAATGTTATGAATATTACTGTGTCTATTAACTGGCTGACCATTGTGCTGGCATTGTTTCTTAGCCAGAGCCATTTGCCCTTTGTTTTAGTCTTCCACAGGTGGAAAGCCCAGATGTCGTGGTGCTGGCTTATTAGGTATGCTATTAGGCTGGCTATTATAATATAGTAACCGCTGAATATCACGCTCTGATACGCTTCTTCGCTCACCGGAGATATTGGCGCTATCGGGAGCTTGACAGCCACAAGGATATAGGCTAGTACTAGAAGTTGTGTCGCGAAACCTAGCCTTACAGCGAGCCCCGCAGCTTTTCTACCGTAGACTTCACTTATTATATCAGTAAACGTGAATGTAAGGGCGTAGGCAGCTACGGCGGCTGGAGCTATTAGCATAGTGTCGCCGATTGTTATCTTGAATAGTTTTGCTGCTAGGAAGTTTGATGCTGTTAAGCTCGCAACGAATAGTGAGACTAGGGCTATTAGACCTGCAGTTCTTTTATCGATGTCGCCTTCCATTACGCGTCCTCACCTCTCCATAGGGGAGCAGACATGTCCGCGTCGAGCAGGCTTTATCTTCTCGTAGCCCTGGGTTTTCCTCCCAGGGGGTTCTCCTGCGCTCCTGTGTTGGTTAATCGTTCTTATATGAAATTATATATTTCTAGGCTTTGAGGTTTGGTTAAATCATAGGTATTTATGGGGAGCAAGTATGAGTGGAGTCGTTTCACTAGACATGGCGAGATTTATCGATAGAGCGATACGAGAGTATAACAGGTATAGGGCCCCGGAGAGCATTGCTTCTCTTGTAAAAATAGAGGGTGACCTTGTTTATGTGAAGTTTGATGGGAGCTTTTGTAGGACCTGTGGGATCAATGACTGGGTCGAGGACTTCAAGTTTGTCCTGGAGGATTTAGGTGCTGATGCTGAACTCGTGAAGGTTATAGAGCCAGATCCCTTTTTCTCGGAAGAGGACTGGAGGATAGGCGTTTTCCGTGTTAAGAGCCTTCCCAAGAACTAGGCCTAGCCTAGTAGTAGAGGCATGTATGTTTATGTAGAGGATACCTAATACCGTGTTTTACCACTTCTATCTGGTCTGAGGACTCCTTTTCTAATTAAGAGGTCTAGGCTCTTCCTCAAAGCTCTCCTGATCCTTGCTCTATAAGTGGGATCCCCATACAGCCTGTAGGCTGTCCCCCTGATACTATTTGTGACTGTTAGATCTCGTAGTATTCTTTTTTCTTCTTCGTGTAGTTCCTCGTCAAGGTATCTTAGTGCTATTCGTGCTATGTCTCCTGGGCTTAGGCCTAGATATGGGTCATCGCTGTCTAGATGATCAAGTCTCTGGACTATGTCTAGGTATATTATTGTTACAGGCTCCTCTGGATGTATTCTGCCGTATGCTTTTCTGAGAGCTTCTAATAGTTCTCTTCTATTATTGAAGCCGTCGAGCCGAGCATCATTGTCGTCTAGTTCCTTTACTTTTTTAACTTTAAGATCTACGACTCTGACCTTTGCGATTGGTCTTCCACCACTGTGGACTATTAGTTCCTTGTACTTTGGACGTACTATTCCTATCCTTATCGTGGTCTTTTTCTTTCCTTCAAGCAGTTTCTCTCCATATTCCTTCTTCAGCATGATGTGTCTTCCAATGAACTGTGTTTTCTTTTTCTTATTAGTCTCCATTGCTACTCCACCTATATTGGCCGATGATAGACCGTTGTCCCACGATACAGTGTGTGGGGCAGCGTTTGATAGCCTCTCCGCTCGTATGTGGAGGGGCGATGTCATGGGGCCAAAGCGTTGAGGCCCTCTCTTCTTTTTAACAATAGCTAGCTGTCGTTACTATTGTAGAGTGAGGAGAGATGAATGGGGGCTAAGCCGAAATAACTATGCCTGGAATCATTTGTTTGATTCTGCACTGTTATTGTTACTGCATTTCGCTTGGATTAGTCTGTCTATATATCTTAGACCGTGGTCGGGGAACAATGTTATAACCGTGTGTTCTCTTTCTATCTCGCCCTGCTCTACTAGTTGTTTTATGCCTGCATATGCTGCTCCACTACTCGGGCCTGGTAGTAGCCCGGTGTTTCTTGCTATTTCTCGTATAGCGCATAGGGCATCTTGTCTGGTCACGTCTATTACATTGTATTCTAGGCCTGCTTCCCTTATCATTTCAAGCCATTTTGCTCCTGTCTCCAGTCTTCTGATCCCTTCTATTACTTCGTCTTTGGCTGGCTGGACGATGTATACGTCCGGTCTCCCCTTATAATAATGGTATAGGCCGAAGGATACTGCTGCAGAGGTCCCACTCGTACCGGATACTAGTACGATCTTGTCCGGTTTTGCTTTGGCCTTTTCGAGTTGTTCTATTATTTCGATAGTGGTTGTTCTAAGGTGGGTGAGGAAGTTGTAGTCGTTTTCGAACTGGTCTACGTGTGTGAATCCTGTCCATTTGGCCCAAAGCTTGACATCCTCTATGAGGTCTACCGTTAGTCCTTTCTCGCTTATCTTGTATTCTACTCCTAGTAGATCAAGAGTTGCACGAGTGGCCTCGGGCGTGTATCCTGGGAAGTATATTCTGGCGTCTAGCCCTAGTGCCCTTGCCAGGCTTGCTATTGCTATTCCCGTGTTCCCGCTTGATACCTCTGTTACTCCCTTTACTTGATCTTCGATTTCGAGCAGTGCTAGCAGTATGCCTGCTGCTATCCTATCTTTAACGCTTAGGCTGAACGGGTTGAACCATTCTAGTTTTGCCCATATTGTTGGCATGTCTTTGATATTTAGCCGTACAAGGGGTGTTGGCTTCGATGCCTCTACTAGTTCTGCTGGGCTTTTCGCTACCCCCATCTTGTAGGGGGGCTTTATTATTTTGAGCACGTTTAAATTCATCATCACTACGTCTTCTAGGAATCTTTCTGGGACGCCTAATATTCTTAGTACTTCTATTGCTAGAAGCTTATCCTCCGCCGCTTTGATCATGGGTACTGGTCTCCTCTTTTGGTATAGGACTCCTATTAGGTGTAGTATTTCTGGGTTTAGGACGTGCCTGTAGTCTTTTTTCTTTCTTCGTTTTGGAGGGATCTTTGCCCAGATTGGGAGTTTTACTTTTTCTTTCTTCTTTTTCTTTCGTTTTCTCGGCATGTTTTCAGCCCCTTAATTCACCTGATTTTATTAAAATAAAATAATATTAATCTAGCACTATATACGTATTTTACGACCACAAGCAGAAATAATCCTTTTCTTCCCTCGTAGAATATCGATATGAAACCAGCACTCGGGCAGGGGAACTTTTACTATGTGGCGTGTGGTCTTAGGAGGGAATCTGTGTCCTCGGAGACCAGCTTCTATAACAATATGTTTAGGCAAGGGCCTGTTATCTTTCCAAGATCTAACTTCTACTATTGAGTCGTCGTTATAGTTGATCAAGTATGCTGGAACATATTTGGCACCGAGTATGTTCAACGCTGTATATCTATGGTGTCCATCGAGGATAACGTGTGTGTCTCTGTCTACTATTATGGGCTTCTTAACGTATTGGTCTCTCTTTATCGATTCGAGTACTCTGCGAAGGTTGTCCTCGACTATTTCTTCATGGGGCCTTAGCGAATTTATCGGTACAAGAGCAAGATATGTTGTTTTACCCGAGAGCTGGAACGAGAACAGAATTATTCTTTTTAACTGTTGCCACAGTCCGGCATCATCATCACCTCTGCATCCATATATCTAGGAGATCACATGATCTTTATAAGTGTATATACTGATTATGAACGACTATACTTAATTATCCGAGAGACGGCTCGGGCGAAACACTGCTCTTCACAGCCCTATAACTACATTACTCCTAAGGGGCTCAGATCACGGCCGTGCGCCCTCATCACCACGACACCAGTTCAACCATATGATAGTATCCGTGGGAGAAATGATATAACTTATAATCCTCTGCTGAAGTCAAGGATAGATACTCGATATAACGACTATACTATCAATATTATTTTCCCTCCCCCTACAAATAACTAGCCATGTGGTGGAAGACAAGTGCTCGGTTTAAAATGTAAAATCCTACACGTTGATCTTTCCAACGAGAAGACCCTGACGGAGATCCTAGGAGAAGATATCTGTGATAAGTTCCTAGGAGGAAAAAGCCTAGGGTATTATCTAGTATATAATAATGTTTTGCCTGGAACAGACCCATTTGACCCAGAGAACGTAATCGTTTTCTCCTCAGGCCTCCTAAACGCGGTAGCACCAGGCGCCAGCAAGGTATCAGTAGTATCCAAGAGCCCACTTACAGGACTCATACACGACAGCCATGCGGGTGACTTCTTCGGTCCACTGCTTCGAAAAGCAGGATACAATGCACTAGTGATAAAAGGCAGGGCGGAGAAACCAGTCTATCTATGGATAAACAATAACAAAGTAGAGATACGGAGAGCTGATCATATCTGGGGCCTAAGAATAACAGAGACAACAGACAAGATAAGAGCAGAGACCAGCCTCTCCGCTAGTGTCGCGGCAATAGGACCGGCTGGAGAACGCCTCGTAAGGTTTGCACACATAGCCTTCGACGTATACCGGGCTGCAGGCCGAGGAGGATTAGGAGCCGTAATGGGAAGCAAAAACCTCAAAGCAGTAGCTGTCTACGGGTCAAACCCAGTGCCAGTCAAAGATCCTGATAGATTAAAACTCCTAAGAGACTACTGGTTCAAACACTTCTCCGAGAGCCACCGCTATAACGAGATACGCAACTATGGTACAACCAACGCTCTCCTATTCGCGGCACAAGCCAGTATGAGCCCCTCATACAACTTCAAGAAGCCATGGATACCGGTAGAACAAGCTGCACGCCTGAGCGGTGACGCCGTGAAAGAAAAGGAGATTGAGGCACCATGGTTCATTCACGGAAAGAGTTGCCCGATCAAATGCGCGAGATATGTCAGAGCAAAATATAAGGGAATCGAATTCGAGGTCAAACCAGAATACGAGAACCTAGGAATGCTAGGAGCAGCAACAGGCACATTCGAGCTAGACGCAGTACTATACTTCAACCTAGTAGCAGACGAGCTAGGAATTGACACCATTAGCGCTGGGAACACTATAGGGTGGTTCCTCGAACTCGTTGAAGAAGGTCTCGTAAACCCAGAAGACTACGGAGTAGAAGCAAAGGGATTCGGCGACGCTGAAGCAATACAAAGACTACTAGAAGACATAGCCTATAGGAGAGGCCTCGGAGCAATACTAGCAGAAGGAGTAAAGAAAGCAAGCAGAATCCTAGGCATAGGAGAAGAAAAAGCAGTACACGTAAAAGGACTAGAAGCACCTGCCTGGGACCCAAGAGGCCGGAGAACATACGGACTAAGCTACGCTACTGCCGACGTGGGAGCAAGCCACCTCCGAGGATGGCCAAGACCACACCAGCCGCCAACTGAGGGACCCGCTAAAGAACTCGTGCCAAGCCTCATAAAAAGCAGAGACAGAGACGCACTATTAGACACACTCGGAATATGCCGGTTCGTCTCATATCCAATGGACGCAATACAAGACTTCATAGAAGCACTAACCGGGACAAGACCAGACGAAGAATACCTACTAAACGCTCCACGGAGAGCAGAACTACTAGCCAGAATATACGCGGTCAAAGCAGGAATGATACCAAGCAGAGACGACACAATACCACCACGATGGATGGAGCCTATACCAGAAGGCCCGCTAAAAGGAGTAAAAGCATTCCTCGACTGGAACGACTTTAAAGAAGCCCTAAAAGAATACTACAGGTTAAGAAACTGGGATCCCGAAACAGGACTACCAACACCAAAAGCAGCAAAAGAACTAGACCTACCAGAACTCATACCCGAAATAAAAACATTACGATCATTAAGAAATAAGCCATGATAAAAAGTGCAAAAATGCGTGGTTAGAAAACAAAGCTTGAAACGCATTTATGCAGGTGTAGACAAATGAGTAGCACGAAAAATTTAATGATAAGTTTGATAACCATAGTATTATTACTGCTG
>JALUDS010000108.1:0-7314 GCA_027043945.1 Acidilobaceae archaeon | reverse complement strand
TATGTGGACTGCAGCGTTCTATCTTCTGTGGACTGGGTTTTTAGGTCTTCCACGATTCTACTATAGTATATGGTATGTGGTGCCGTCTATGGTTAAGGCCAGGATTATCGATAAGGGAGAGCTCGTAGTGGTGGTCACGGAGCTGGGTCAGAAGGCTGTCGTGCCTAAGGATAAGCTATGCGAGCTTATCCAGAGATTCAACCTTGAGCTAGTAGACTATAGTATCGAGTGCAGGATAAGGCGCGTGGGTGGTGACATTGTCGAGCTCGAATAAACTCATAGACCAGCTACTGGACGGCCTCCGCAGCCAAGGAGTAAAAGTAACAAGACCAGAGAAAAAAGGCCTATGCAGCGAAGCAATAACAGTACTCGAAACAGGACAAACCCGATTCCTCTACATATACCCCGGAAAATACACAAACAAACCAATAATCATAATAGCACCAACAAAACAAGACTGCCTAGAAGCACTCTACACACCAACAAACCACACCCACATACCACTAGACAACAACCCAACAACACTACACAAAAAACTCAAAAACCACGCAAAACTCCACCAAAAACCCTTATAAAACCCAAACAACAACAAACAACAACACGGCGGGGTAAAACAGCGGGGTAGGGTAGCCTGGCAGCCCGCGGGGCTCATAGGAGCAGGGGCTGTCGGCCGCCTCCTTCAACTTAATTCTAATAAAACATTACATCCTATTGAAAATAAAATAATGATATAGTAATACAATTACTTTCAATCAATTGGGAATCTATCTTGAAAAAGCTAGTGATTAATGTTTACTCTCGTTTGAATGAGCGTGAAGTAAAACAATTACTAAACTATTTAGAGAAATATAAACAGATAGAGCTATATCCGACGAATAGTTTGTTTAATATTAATTACTATTTTAAAGGTATCGGGTTATTTCTTACCGATGGATATTATTATAAATATAAAATTACAAAAAATACCTCAAAATTAAAGAAAATAGAACTCCAAGGATTAAATGAAATATCAGCCATCGCATTTCTTAGAACTTACCTTAAAATATCACAAAGGATTGCTGTAACACACTATAGGAATCCAATGAATGTCTCAGGAACATATTTTAGTGTACGAGTTTATCCTGCCTCAAGAACTTTTTTCGAATTATTAAATCATATAAGAGATAAACCATGTCGTTTTCTTCAAACGCTAGAATACGACAATCTCTTATGGTTGTTTTCTGGGATAATCGAAGGAGACGGATATATTGGAAAAAATTACCTATCAATATCTTATAAAGAAAGCACTGAAAAAGGAAAGATAATTGAATGTATTCTCAAAACATTAGAAAAAAGAGGAGTAATAACATTAAAGAAATACTATGGATATCCAAAATACGAACATGTTTTTACTTTAAACAACGGATTCTATACAGAGTTTTTATCACATTTAATTTATATTAATAAAAAATCATATAGATTAATAAACATTGCTAAAAATAAAACATTAAGACAATGCAAACTTGAAGACGAAGACTTGAGAATCATAGATCAATACTTTAAATCTAGTTATATTGATCACAGGCGTTCAGAGAAGCGAAGTCCCATTCTAGTTATTTATTTAGAAACTAACCCTCTCACCATTAAGCTTCCTGGTGCAATAATTAGAAAAGATAACCGAATAATGTTGAAGATATCGTCTTCTTGTGCCGTGAAACTTCTCTCGGTTGTTAAAAACGATAAGTTAAGAAAAACCATTAATGATTATTTATCACAATAAATATAATCTTGAATAAACGAAAACGTAATAAATCATAAGTAGCTACATGATAGTTAATGGCCGACAGCCCCTGGCCTCGGAGACACACTCCCGTAGGGGAGGTCGATCCCGAGGTCGGTGGTTCAAATCCACCCCCCGCTACCATGTGGGGGCCCCGCCGCCATTCTTTGTTTTGTTTATTTTTTGTTGGTTTGTTGATTGTATTGTTGGGGGTGTTGTGTGTGAGGTTGTTGTATGTTGTGTTGGATGGTGCGGCTGATGGGTTTGATGTTGGTAGGAGTAGTTTGGCTTTGAGTCGTAAGCCGTTTATTGATTCGTTGGCTGGTAGTGGTGTGTGTGGGCTTGTTTATACTGTGGGGCGGGGTGTTGCTCCTGAGAGTGATGTTGCTGTGTTGAGCTTGTTGGGGTATGATCCTTCCCGTTATTATACTGGGAGGGGGCCGTTGGAGGCGCTGGGTGCTGGTATAGATTTCGTGGATGGATGGCTGGCGGTGCGGGCTAACTTTGCCACTGTAGAGCCCGGGAGCAAGAGGATCATAGACAGGAGAGCGGGCAGATCCCTGACCAGTGCAGAGGCCCGAGAGCTTGCAGAGGCCCTCGACGGCATGAAACTAGACGATGGAGACGCAGTCGCCAGGTTCAAGGCCACGATAGGTCACCGAGCAGTACTCGTGATAAGACACTCAAAGATGAGGCTCAGCGCCGAGATAACAAACACAGACCCAGCCTACGAGAGGATAGGACTCATAAGCCACGCCCGCCAAAAATACGAGCCCTACATACAAACAGCCAAACCACTACGAGACACGCCCGAAGCAAGGAAAGCCGCAGAACTAGTAAACGAGTTCACGGAAAAAGCAATAAGGATACTCGACAAACACCCAGTCAACGAGCAACGAAGAAGAAAAGGACTCCTACCAGCAAACGCCGTCCTACTACGAGACGCAGGAGACCGGCCCCCACAAACCGAGCCATTCCAGGAAAAATACGGGTTCACAATGGCATCCATAGTAGAAATGATAGTCGAAAGAGGAATAGCAAGAGCACTCCAACTCCACGACATACAAGTAAAAGTAGAAGGAAGAACCAAAAAAGAAATACTCATAGAAGAAGCAGAAAAAGCCGCAAAAGCACTAGAAAAATACGCCGGCATATACGTACACCTCAAAGGACCAGACGAGCCAGGACACGACGGCGACCTCCAAGGAAAAATAAAAGCAATAGAAGAAATAGACAAGTACTTCTTCGGAACAATACTAGGCCACATAGACAGGAATAACACCGTCATAATAATAACAAGCGACCACGCCACACCATGGTGCATGAAATCACACAGCAGCGACCCTGTACCACTACTAGTATCACATCCAAGCCTCAAAGGACCTGGAAAATTCCACGAACAAGCATGCAGAGAAAACCTAGAACTAGGAATCCTAGAAGGAGGCTACAAAATCCTACCCACAGTAATACAACTAGTAAGAGAAAAACTAGGCTCCCAAATCAAATAACCACAAAGAAACTCAACTCTCAACAAACACCCTAACAATATCAGTAGCACCAAGAGACTCAGCCAGCTCCAACACAACCCTCCTCATATTATCACGTATATCACTAACATCATGCCCCAACCTCTCATAATAATAAGCCCTCAAAAGAGTCGCAAGAGACTCAGCCAACCTAGCCACCCGGGCCTCAATACTCACCCCCTCCTCAAACTCCCTAAACAACAACCTAACGCCGTCATGGATCTCCAACAATTCCAAAGCCCTCTCCTCAGCCCTCCTCTTCTCCTCCCTAGAAATACCAGAAGTCTTAGCAATATCCCCCACAACAACCTCACCAATATCATGAACTAAGGCAATAGCAGCCGCCTTCCAAGGATCAATACTAACACCACGATCACGCAGGCGCAAAGACACCTCCAACGCCAACAAGGCCGCAGAAAAACTATGCTCCGCGACAACCTCACCAATACTAGGAGGCACACCCCTAATCATCCAACCAGTCCTAACAAGAGAAGAAAGACCCACAATAACCTCGTCAAGACCCAGCCTACCACCAGACACCGCTCGCCACCACCCTCTAGTATCCTAATACACCATACTCTAAGCTCTTAAGACTCGCCGGAATAGGCCTATTATAATATAATGCCTCCTTGATACGAGTATAATCATCCTCAGAAACCATATACACACGGACAAGATAAGCCACACACGAAGGAGTAGCACTAGCAGCTATAAGGCCGCCCTCGACCAACAAGTCCAACGCTGACTCAACATCAGGCTTCGACAACCCACAAGCCTTCTCAGGATGAGTATGAAGATTCGCAGTAGAAGACACAAAAGGCAACCTAACCCTATACTTCTCCCCCTCGAACAGCGCTACCTCACCCGTCTCAAGATAAATAAACATATACTCGATCCCACTCAAAGAAGTCTCAACCGCCCTACGCCTAAACAGCTCCTTATCAAGCATCAACAATTCAATACTGGCTCGATAAAGGTTCCTAATACTCGAATCCCCAAACCCAGGCCTCAAAACAACATCAAACGAAATACTACCACTCTCATACCTCCTATAAACATCGTCCCCAACATCACTATGATAAAACTCGACACGGCCAGACTCCAGCAGACGCTCCGGATAATACAAGAGCTCATCCTTTAAACTCCAACTAAAAGTAGCCCTCTCCCAATCGAGTCCCTCATCTTCAACCAAGAACTCCAAAGTAGTCAAAGCCCCATAGAGGACTGCGAGAGAAAGCGACGCCCTAGTACGCAAAAGCTTCTGCTCCTTACCACCCATCGTCCACAACCCAGGGAACAACCATACCCTACTAACAGGTTCACAATCCTACTATATAATTACCCGGGAATATATTCACACTATCATAGGAGACAAGAGAACAGAGGTTCCATTCATGAAACAAAGAAAAAAGAAACAAACTATAACAAAGGAATCCATCATCGCACTAATAGACGAAGTAGGAATCATAGTAGCAGCAATCCTAATAGTCCTCTACATGCTCTACAGAGAAAACCTTCTATCAATAGAAAACCTCCTAATCATAGCGTCGATAACCATACTCGCGTCAATATTCGTCTCCTACAAGATAATAGAAACCTATAGAAAACCACCGGCAATAGGAGAAGAGGAGCTCATAGGAAAGAAAGGACTAGTAATAGAAGACCTTGATCCAGAAGGAAAAATACTCATAGAAGGAGAAATATGGAGGGCAAGATCCATATCAGGCCATATACAAGCAAACAAAGAAGTCATAGTACGAGGAGTAGAAGGCCTAACCCTGATAGTGGAGGAAATACAAAATGAGTAAATGCCCCTGTAGAAAAGAGACAGATCCATACGATCTACTAACATGTCTAGCACCCCCAGCCGGAGAATATGAGACCACTATACAGCTAGGCGAGAATCTAAGACTAGTAATCAATAATACAGGATTATACATTAGGAGAATCTCCACAGACGAGTTCCTCCCCTACATCAACACATACGATAAAAAGATCGATAAAGAAACCCTCAAGGCCTACAACATCACACAAGAAAAAATCAATACACTAATCTGTAAAAACATACAGAATCTAGAAGACGCAGCACTACACGGGTCAACCAAAGCCAAAGACCTATTGGAAGCATGTAACCAGCTAATAGAGGAAATACAAGAAAAATATTGTAAATAGTATGGATACTCTACTAGTCCTCCTCTAAATACAGCGAATTCACTTTATGTATTCTCGTCCAATAACTTCCCTAGCAATAATGTACCTCATTATGTTCTGTGCTCCCTCAGCACCGACATAATATGATAATGCCCCTATGAAGCTCCTAGCGATATTAGTCTCCTTTACATATGAAGCGGCTCCATACAGGCTCATCGCTAGCGATAGTATCTTGAACGACGTCTGTACAGCCTTGAGCTTAGCCGAGGCCGAGAAGAAGTTCAGATCCTTAGGCTTCAGTCCGGGCTCCTTCTTGATATAGATCCTGTCAGCCATCCAAGCAGCCTTGTATACGAGAAGTCTCGCAGCCTCCAGCTCCATAGCAGCCTCCGCAATAGGGAAGCTTACACCCTGGAACTTGGTTATCGGGCGCTGATCCTCATACATTAACCTACCACGACTCCACTCAATCGCTTGCTCAAGACCCCATCTAGCCGCTCCAATATTAGCTGCCGCAACCAGTATTCTTGCGAGAGTAAACCCTTCCATAGCATAGTAGAATCCTCTATTCTCCTCGCCTACAAGCATGGAGGCTGGTATCTCTGCATCCTTAAACGTTAACATGCCGGTGGATATACCATGTCTTCCTATAGTGTTCAGAATAGAATACTCTAACCCCTCAAGCTTCTTACCCTTATAGTTTCCTACGAGAGCGAAACCACTAATACCCTTATGACGATCCTCTAACCGCCCAGTTCTCGCAATAAGATACCATCCTCCAAGCTCTAATTGTTCCATACTCTCCCTTACTCCGCTTATATAGATCTTCTCGCCATTTACAACGTATTTATCTCCCTTCCTAGTAGCCATAGTCCTTGTTCCAGCAACATCGCTACCTCCATGAGGCTCCGTGGAAGCTATACCGAAGAAACCCCTGCCATTACCTACGAGAGGAAGTATCATCTGTTTTGCCTCATCAGTACCATACAGCGAGAGTATGAATGGCCAGGCATTGTTAAGTAGCGTATACACAGCCACTGCAACAGATGGATCATGATAAGCAATTTCCTCTACAGCTATAGCTGCAGAAACAAAGTCACCGCCTTGGCCCCCATATTCTTCTGGTACAGGTATCCCGAAGAACCCTTGTTCGCCCATCCTATATATTAGATCAGTAGGTATCCTATGCTCCTCGTCTATCTTGTCCCAGATAGGCGCAAGATGTTTCGCAAGAAACTCGCGGACCGCCTCCTGGAAAATCTTCTGCTCCTCATTAAACTCAAAGTTTACCAAGTACAATCCCCTCGTTTATGATCCAGAAATATCTTCTAGACGAGGAAAATAAAATCTATCAATAACTAGCCGATATATAGATATAGAATAGATTGAGGCGAGAGGAAAACCACTACTTGAACTGCTTAGTCTTAAGCTTCTTTATCCACGTCAGCTTGCTTGGATTCCTCCTAAGCTTCATGAAGTTCTTATAGCACTTACTGCTACAGAACCAGAGCACGTCTCCCTTACGTGTAACGAACATTAGCCCTGTCCCCGGCTCTATTACCCTACCACAGTAGCTGCATGTCCTCATCTTCGGCATCTTCCTCTACCTCCCAGACCGGCATGGGCCCTTCTAGGGATATAATAGTTTTAATAGTACACATTCCTATTCTTGGTCAAGGGGAGAAGGAAGATGCCAGAAGACGAGAGCATCATCGAGGAGATCGGATATCCTGCCGAGGTAATCCAGATAATCGGTAGAACCGGAGTAGCAGGAGAGGTAACACAGGTAAGAGTCAGGATACTAGAAGGGAGAGACAAAGGAAGAATAATAACGAGAAACGTGCTCGGAGCCGTCCGTAAAGGAGACATACTAATACT
>JALUDS010000107.1:0-7371 GCA_027043945.1 Acidilobaceae archaeon | reverse complement strand
GTGGGCCCTGTCCTCTTCATTGCCTTTCCACCACTCCTGCTTTCTTCACAGCCTCCAGTACCTTCTTAACGCGTGCCTCAAGGGTATTAATAGACTCTGCGACTATTATTTCGGGGCGAAGGGCCCCCGTGGTTTCAACTGTGAGTAACAATCTATTTTCATCATAATATAATTTTACCGCGTCTCCGCAGATATCCTTCGAGTCTGCACAGTATCGTAAGGCGCTAGTATTGATGTTTCTCTTATACTCGATAACTCCTTTCTCTCCTTTAGAAAGTTTCTCTGCGAGATCCGGATAAGCCTCGACACACTTTATGCATTCCTCGCTTGTCTTCGATCCGTCATATTCTACCCTTGGTAGGTATTGAAGTATTGAGACTGATGCCGGCATCCATTTTCCGTGTTCTGCTCCTCTTCCGAGCCTGGCATATGCTACCATATGGATCCTTTGACCTGGAGCAAGGTATACTATTGGTGTCTCTGGATACACGGGTTTAACATCTGGATCGCTTATAATTAGATCTGAGGCCTTAATGTATACACCTGTATCCGCATCATCACTTAGCGATTTCTCTAAGAATATCTCGACGAAACAGGACGAATCCTTTTCATCAGCATTCTTGCATTCTTCAGGACTCTTATACTTCTTTAGTGCTTCGTTAGAATCAAATACTATGAGACCAAGCCTATGCGCAATTATCTCGTCTGGTACACCTGTATTATTGTCGTAAAAGTAAGCAAAGTCTATCGCCATAGTAGGTACATGAGATAACACTGTCCTACGCACGCCATTCAGTAGGGATAGATTATAACCCTCAACGTACACTGTAATCCTCTGCTCGTTTAGTGATATTATTTCGAGGCTTCTCTTCTTTTCCACCAGAAACCACCACAACGAATAACTCTAATTGGAAGATAATAATTGGATGTGTTTTTGGTAAAAAGGCGGCTAGACTCTTCTACCTCTTCTACCGCCTGGTCTCCTTGTTGTATCATGCGGTATCGGTGTTACGTCTTCGATTCTTCCAATAATGAATCCTGCTCTTGCAAGGGCTCTTATAGCGGCTTGGGCTCCCGGACCAGGAGTCTTGGGACCGTGTCCTCCTGGAGCCCTCACTTTGATATGCACGGCCACTATTCCTCTTGCCATAGCCTGTTGTGCTGCCCTACTTGCAGCGATCATAGCAGCATATGGGCTTGGCTTCTCTCTGTCGGCTCTAACGACCATGCCTCCAGATACTCTTGCTACAGTCTCTGCTCCGGTTAGATCTGTTATATGTACTATTGTGTTGTTGAAGCTGCTATAGATATGGACTACGCCCCATTTGAGGTCTCTTCCAGCAAACGCCATCTTCCTCTCCCCCTAGATCTCTTCACTGTGCTTCTTGCTCTTTATATGGGCTTCCAGGAGCGTACCCGACTAGGTCTTCTTCGTCTCTTCTAACTAGATATCCAGGACTGGTTATTCGTCTGCCTCCAATGGCTATGTGGCCGTGGACTATTAGTTGTCTTGCATGATATATTGACTTGGCAAGACCCTTTTTGTACACGATTGTCTGTAGTCTTCTCTCAAGTATGTGTTCTGCTGTTAGTCCAAGAATCTCGTCTAGAGTCGCATCTTTTTCGATAAGCCCCATTATGTATAGCTTTTCCAGAAGTACTCGTGTAGCTTTCTCTCTTTCTCCCTCAGGTATTGCAAGGAGGTTTCTTGCACGGTGCCTTAGTTTTCTCGCCATGGTCTCTGCTTTCCAGAGTTCTCTTTTGTTCTTTAACCCGTATTTTCCTACAAGCTCTATTTCTTTTAGGAGTCTTTCTTTAATCCATGGATGTTTTGGTCCTTCCCACTTTTTCCGTGGCTTTCTAGGGTCTCCCATTTCTTATCACCTCTTCTTCTTTACTCCTACTGTCATTCCTAGTCTTCCTGTTGTTCTAGTCCTCTGTCCTCTTACCTTTAGTCCGATTCTGTGTCTTACACCTCTCCAACTGCCTATACGTATTTCTCTCTCTATGTCTCTTCTCGCATGGAATATTAGTTCGGATCCTATCAGGTGTTTATCTTTTCCTGTTTCATAATCTTTTCTACGATTATACATCCATGCTGGAAGTCCTAGTTGTGTAATGTCCCTTACTACCTCTTCTAGTTTCTTTATTTCGGACTCTGTAAGGAATCCAGTTCTCATAAACGGGTCCAATCCCAATAGCCTGGTTATTGCAAGCGCCGTAGTATATCCGATACCCTTTATTTCAGATAATCCGTATACGAGTTTTAGTTTTCCATTTATGTCAGTGCCAGCAATTCTGACTATGTATTTGAACTGTCTGTTCTCAGCCACTCGTCTGCACCCGCATACCTCTAGCTACCTTGGTGGGTTTTTGATATCCAGGGGAAATAAAGGGCTATGGTTAGACTCCAGCTTTGCTGCGTAGCTCCTTCACCTTTTCGACTATCTCGTTTACTAGCGATGCTGCTACTCCAGGATCAATTATTGCTGCTGATGCCGCCTGTACCTCTATTCCTGCTGCTTCTCCTAGCTTCTTCTTGCTTGGTACATAGACATATGGTATCTTTTTCTCGTCGCACAGTATCGGTAGATGTGCTACTATCTCCGGTGGGTCCACGTCTTCTGCTATGATTACTAGTTTTGCTATTCCACGCTCACATGCTTTTGTTGTCTCGTTAGTTCCTTTCTTAACTTTCCCTGATTCACGTGCTTTTCTTACTGCTTCGTATACTTTCTCCGCGAGTTCTTCCGGAACCTCGAACCTCACATAGAATGGCTTGCTCATATTCATCCTCCTCCCCGAACGGGTCGTCTCTCTTCGAACCTTGTTAGTATCGTTGTCGACTATTTAAATATCGCTGTCGGCCATTAAGTGGGAACTTGGAGGGGTGATGCTATTGGCGTGTTTAGAGGGTCTAGGTCCTGGAGAGAAGGCTCCCGAAATAGTTAATGCTATTATCGAGATACCGATGAATAGCAGTGTTAAGTACGAGTTTGACAAGGAAAAATGCCTTGTCGCCGTTGATAGGTTCCTATACACTAGCATGTCTTACCCGTTTAACTATGGCTTTATACCTGGGACGCTTGAAGAAGACGGAGACCCAGTGGATATCCTCGTAATAAGTAGGGAGCCAGTATTTCCGGGAAGCCTCATCGAGGTAGTCCCCATAGCAGTGCTCAACATGGAAGACGAGGAAGGCCTTGACTGGAAAATAGTAGCAGTTCCAAAACCTAAGCTAGACCCATTATACAAGGACTGGACCGACGTAGACTCCATACCCGAAGCCCTAAAGAATAAGATCAAGCACTTCTTCGAACATTATAAAGAGCTCGAGCCTGGTAAATGGGTCAAGGTAAAGGGATGGGAAGGAAAGGAAAAAGCACTTGAAATAATCAGAAAGGCAATAGAAAGATACAACAAAAAGTAAACGCGACGTTTCTTTCCGTCGCCCCGAATCTTATATTTTTATTTCTAGAGATAGGCTCCTAGTAGTTTTATCAATTAGTACAATGCGTATAACATGATGAGCCGGTGCACCAGGATGCTGAGAGCACTAAATCATGCCGATGTCACGAATACAGGAGCTATACTATTAGGCGAGAACGTTGTAGCAGACGCATTCTATCAAAGACTAATCAGAGTGATTACTCATGCTCATCATGATCATATACGGGGCCTAGGACAAAGCTTCAAATATAGTCTATTTATTATCGCGACACCTACGACTTTCAAATTTCTATCTATCTATGGTAGGAAACTATACCGTGAGAAGATTCTCGAGCTACCTTACCGTAAACCAGTAGAAATAGACGGTGAAACAATTACACTTTATCCAGCCAGACATATACCCGGTAGCGCACAGGTAGTCGTTGAAGGACACGATTATCGGGTCGGTTATACCGGCGATTTCAAGGTACCCGGAACCCCTCCGCTCCAGGATCTAGACGTTCTAGTCATCGATGCTACGTACGGGAGTCCACGAGTAGAGCGCAGGTGGAGTGATTGGGAGGCGTTAGCCTATTTGAAACAGTTAATAGATGAGAAAATCCATGAAGGCCCTATTTGGATATATGGCTATAACGGAAAGCTCCAAGAAGTAATGTTCGAACTCCGGTCAAGGGGTGTAGAATATCCTTTCTATGCTGATGAGAAAACCAGGAAACTAGCTGAGATAGCTTCTGAACATTATGGAAAGACCATTAGGGACCTTTATACGTTTGTAACTGACAGCATTGAGCATGGATCCGTGATATTCCTTACAACTAGCAAGAAAAAATACTACATTAAGTACCACGGTATTCATATTACTCTAACTGGATGGGAGCTTAGGGCCCCCGTCGTACAAACAGGCAGAAACACGTTTAATGTATCTTTCAGCGATCATGCAACTTTTAAAGAGATAATCGAATATGTACGTGAAGCAAGGCCTCGCCATGTAGTTATTGACGGATCAAGAGGAACAGATACTATATTTACAGCCAAGTATATTGAGAAAATACTTGGCATACGCGCCATCGTTAGACCATAAAGGAGGAAAGTAGCTGATGACAATAAACCCTGTGACTGGAGATAAAAGTTTTCCCAAAGAAATATCTCTGAAGGAACTAGAATTATTTAGAGACCAGCTTACCAGCTTAGGACATCATTCTGCTAAGGGACCCTTAGTACTGTTCCTGTCCTTACCTATCCTCTTTATAGCCTATATCTTGAACCATGAAGTATACTCTTTAGTTCTCGGTGCTGTGGCGGTTGGAATAGCATTTGTAGGAGGATTTCTTCAATATACGCATTTGTTGACTCTCAGGAAATTTCTGAAAATATATTATGGTGAGAGATTATCTTTCTCCGATTTTGTGAAATCGGCTTTAATAACATCCTTATATATAGTCGGGATAGGAGTGGTTCTATCTTATAATATCAATATACGTGTTGCAGAGATAATCGCTCGTGAAAGACAGATGCTTCGTCGTCCTTGCGAGGCAGGTCTGTTAGATGTTATTGTGACTCTCGGAATCGAATTATATAGAGCGCAGTCATGTCTCGTCAGAGAAGTCGTCGGGCTTCTCACGATGTGGCTCGATGCTACCTCTGTAAATCTCGGCGCCGAAGGAGATCACTGGGAGGAAGAGTCTGGGGACAGTTTTAACTATTCTCTCGTCTAGTATGATTCTCCATGTATTGTCACATGATTGGCACCATGCAAGGCCGAGGCGCCTATCTTTCTTTCCTGTGAACACTCCTAGCGATAATGGATCCTTGTTACCGCAGAAGGGACATGTTAAAACACTTTTAGAGACTCGCCACTTGTATCCGCAGAAGGGACACACCATGTAGTATCCTGTGCTCTCCTGTGTCATCGTTCTTGTTATAGCACCACATACTGGGCATGCAACTGTTATCATATCAACTATTCCATGGCGGGTTTCCTCGTGCTCTGCCTTTAGTCGAGCTATTGCCTGTATCACAACAAATACTACTTTTGCCTCGTTGTTCTCAATGTTTCCTGTCAGGAAGTCCTTGTATGCTTGCTCAATATCATCGACTGGTGTCTCTAGTTTTTGAGATGCAGTGTTAACTAATTCTGTTAGGAGGCCATCTCTAAACATTGTGTCTATAATTGATACTAGATCCTTGTCCAAGACTTTGTCGCGAGCTAACTTGTCTCTGAGCATTTTCATGAGTCCTTGTTCTATCTCTTCTAGTAGCAGGGTTTTTTCTAGATCTATCGTTCCTCCCTTTAGCAAGTGCTTGTATCTATATATAGCCGACTTAAGCTTCTCCACTTCGCTATCCAATGCAATTACCCCTCTCGTTAGCTAACTTCTCTAATATTGCTGGTATGCCGAGTTTATCATTCCAGAGTATATGTGGCATTATAGCCAACCTTATTCCCCGATGCCTAGGACACTGATATAGTCTGATACACTTATTACTGGCTACTTTAAGGATTTCCTCGTAAGCTTCGTGGCTTAGGCATACTATAGGTGTCATAACTTCATGTACAGGCATATATCCTGATCCCTGTAGGATGCTGACAAGCTCATCCGTGTAACTTAGCAGTTCTTTCGCGAGATTTTCAACATCTCCAAACCGTGTCGTCAACATGTCTAAAGCTATATTGGCGGCGAATACCGTGCATCCTGGCCGGCTACCAAGTAGTCCAAACTGTCTTTTACTAGGTATATATGGGCTCTCGAAATACAGTGATTCTATCACGTCGTTATCGGACGCCAGCAGGACACCTACAGGAATAGGAGCTTCAGGTATCTTATGTAGATCTACCGCTAGTGTCGAAGCAACATTATCAAGCTCTATTCTTACCGGCTTCCTCAGATACCGCATTATATAGCCGGCGAATGCTGCATCTATATGCAGTCCCGCCTCCTTCTTCTTAACAATCTCGTAGATCTCGTTAACAGGGTCCACGTAGCCCGTTTCTGTTGTGCCTATCGTGGCAACTATAACATCTTTTTCTGTTATACTTCGGTCAAGATCGTCTATAATAGGCTCATATCCCTTTCTAGTCTTTAAAATAAGCGTCTCTAGTCCTAGAAGCTTTGCTGCTTTTAGAACACTATAATGGACTGTATCGAAAACAACGACTCGTTTTTTCCCTTTTTGTCTCCAATAGTAGAGCGATAGGATATTTGATTCAGTTGCACCACTTGTAATCATTCCTGATGTCTTGTATCCTAGTACATCTAATGATACTCTCTTTATCAATTTTTCGAGACTGTCTTCTAGACCAGTATACGATTCTGGATCCCCTAAGTTCGTATGGAGCTTTGCCTTACACGTTTCCCTGACCGGTGGAAGAGGGTCTGCTATCATCCCGCCGATTACTCTTATCTCGCGGCATCCGTGTCGTCTTTCCATCTTTGTCGCCCATTCTCCTGCATGTTCTTTTTTTCCTCATGTCTCCCTATGTGGGATTTCCTAGTAAAACCATTGATACCTCAAACTCATATTAAGTATAATATTATTATAGTAAGAAGATAACCCGAGCCACTAATTACTTAGACAATAGACAAAGAAAGCGAAACAGGGAAAAAGTATTATGTTATGAGAAGGGTATCGAGAATATTAGAGGTGCAATGAATCCGAATGCTAGTATAATAATGGCTGATAGCATGACGGCGGCTTCAATATGTTTTGGTACCTGTGTCTCGTTTTCTCCCTCAGATACAATGTCTCTCGCCATCTTAACATAGTACGCGCTACTTATTGCGCTGTTTATCATAGCCGCTACTACCAGTAGGATTGAGAACCCGGCTACTGCTATGAACATGTATAATTTGCCCCAGAATCCTAGCATTGGGGGCATTCCTAGAAGGCTGAATAATAGTACTCCTGCGGCAGCTCCTGCTA
>JALUDS010000106.1:0-7437 GCA_027043945.1 Acidilobaceae archaeon | reverse complement strand
TACAAGGGCGAGAGCCTTTATCTGTGTACTTCTTTTTTCGATCATCTTCCTTCACCTCCTTAGCCAGATCCATTGATTACCAGGCTGGGTGCTCCGTAGGCTTCAGCAGGCTGGCCCAGCTTGTACACGATGTACTCGCCCTTCACCCAATACTCCTTGTAGATGTTCTGGTAGAATGGGCTGAACGGGTTACCGCTATCTCCTCCAGGTATCGCGATCCAGTACTCGTCGGTTGAAAGATCGACTATTTGTCTTAGGCTGGGTCCGTGTCGTACTGGCATACCGTTTTCTAGGCTATATGAGAGTGAGGGGGCCACATTTATTGTCCAAGTGAATCCTCCAGCTGGGAGCTTGTCGAGGTTTAAGATGTTGAATGCGGCGTGGTGTACGTCGTAGTAGTGTAGGTCGCCGTATCTCCAAGTGGTATAGTCGGTGGTTCCATAGTATTGTTCTAGGAATTCTAGGGCTTCGTTGAGGGATTCTTCTGCTAGATCCATTAGTGTCTTGTCGCCTAGCAGGGATCTCGCCACCGGGTCTCCGCTCTTATAGGCTTTTATGAAGTGTAGTGCGTAGTATGCTCTGAAGAAGCTGATGTCTGTGTCCTCGCCGTATATTATTTTCCATAGGTTGTGGTGGAAGGTGATTATCCATGCTGCGGCTACACTTGGTTGCCATGCGTCTGGATCCATTAATGTAGTGTTCTTATACCATTCGAGTAGCTGTGAACGTACCTCTAGGTCCGAGCTACAGGTTAGGCTTAGAAGCTCGTGGAGGTAGTCTTTTACACCTAGATCAGTGATGTCTGTCTGTACCTTTGCGATGTCCATAGGGGTTAGTTTTCCTTTCTCGGCTATTAGCTGGTTTAGCATCTCATGTATTCGTTCTTCCCTATACTTGTCATGATAGTGCCATCCTATGAAGTCTCCGCATGTACCGTTCCATGGCTTGCTGTTCGCTGTTGCTATAAATGGTACCGGTGGGTCATAGAGGATTGGTATTTGTCCGGGTGAAAGATAGCCTGCCCATTCTCCTTCTCCCGCGCTACCGTTGAAGGGTAGCCATCCCTTGTTCACGATCAGTTTTCCACTGATATTGTATACTGGTAAGTTGGTGCGTACTGGATATGCTCCGAATGGCGAGTATGCGAAGTTGCCCTGGTCATCTGCCACTACGAAGTTCTGTATAGGGACGTGGAAGTATTTCTGTGCCTGGAGTGCTTCCTTCACGGTTGTGGCCTTGTTTAGGAAGTAGAAGAATGCTATTTCAGCGCTGGCGTCTTGTCCTGTCCATCTCACGGCTAGTTTTTCTCCGTCTGCGTCTATTACGTAGCCGTGCACGGTCTTCATCACTGTTACTGTCTGGGTCGAGTAGGTTCTCTTGAAGGGATCCCATACCTTGATCTCCACTGTTTCCTTAGTGGGCGTTAGCCATTCTCCCTTGTAGAGGTACTGGTCTCCGTTCCATACATAGTAGTAGTAGTCTGTAAAGTCGCCCATCACATTTGTGAAAGCCCATGCTAGATGCGTGTTCCTTCCGATCACGACAAGGGGTGTTCCTGGGAAGAGGTTTCCTATGGACTTGAAGGATGGGGTGTTTATTTCGAGGAGGAACCAGATAGGTGGCGCTGTGAGCTCTAGGTGTGGGTCGTTTGCAAGTATTGGTAGCCCGCTCACAGTGTAGCTTCCATTAACGACCCAGTTATTAGATGCATCGACTGGAGGAGTCCATCCTAGTAGTCTCGCGGTTGATTCCGTTAACTCGAGAACATTGTCAACATTTATCACGGCAGGCACCGATGCCTGTTTTAGTGTGAGCGCTTTGTTTAGTCCCGTGGCATTTGCCCAGTATACAGCGTACTCGCACTGGGCCTGGGGATATGTATCTGTCCAGTTCAGGAAGTCGAATATCTCGGCAAGGTATATTCCGTTCTCTCCCAGCCTATTGACAAGTTTCTGCATAACGAGGTCCTCATTGTTCCATGCGAGACCATAGGCTATGAGCTTAGCAACTGCTATAGTATCACGTGGCTCCCACGGCTCAGGTGTTAGTCCCAGAACCCTATACTCGAGCGGTAACTGGTTATGCTTAACAGCGTACTCTATATACGAGTTGACGCCCATAGCATAATACTCTAACATCTCCTTGACAGGTGCAAGCTCCGGCGTATTCTTGATCAGCTCCCAGCTCTTATCAACCGATTCAGCTATCCCAGACTGTATCATAAACACATCTGACTCTACTCCCTTCTCCCCCACCAGCGCAGCGAGCCTCCCCTCAGGAACACGCCTTAGCAGGTCCATCTGAAACAGTCTCTGGCTAGCCGTAACCCATCCTACAGCATAGATCCCGGCCTCATCCGTAGTAGCATAAATATGCGGCACACCATACTCGTCCCATACAACCCACGCCTTACCCGGGACACGGGGATCACTGATCTCAGCGCTAGGAGTACCAGCAGAGAGCGACGCACCCATAACGCCATGAACAGGGTCAATCATAGACGCCAATGGAGCAGCCGCATACGGCAGTATAAGGAACAATACCGCTAGAATCCCGGTAACTATGCCCTTCTTCTTCATGCACAACACCCATGGACAATCCACATCCACGACAGGGCAAGAACCCCGTCCAAAGAGACACCATGTATACAATCCTATAATACGCATAACCAATAATAATTATTAGAACGAACACCATAAATACAAGGACACGAGAACAATCCTCCCAAAAAGGGCGATGAACTACCCTAGGGTACAAGACCCCAAAGAGGGGAATGAAGAAACACGAGCGTACGGAGCCCAACAACACAAAAACTCCTCAACAACACCAGAAAAATACACGAGGCCGATGAAGAAGGTTAAAAGCGGAGATCGAAGCCTCGAAATGATCGAGGCCAGGACAACAGAGGCCTCACATAAATAAATGACTTAAATGTTACTTAACAACCTAGCAACATATCGTTGCATAAAAATTATTATTTAACTTATTGACCTCTTACTTGATTAAGACGTATTCCGAATATATTAATAGAGTCTACCCAATAGCTATTGTTCTACATAATAAAGGTAATACTATGAGACATTATATAAAGTGAAATTAAACACCGATTATTCTAAAATAATAACCGATTTATCTTACAAAATAACGAATACAGGATTGCTAGTCTAGTTAGATCTAATAAATAACGGTGGGATACGATGGGAATGATTGAAAAAATTTTAATGCCAGGAGAACAAGTTAACTCAAAATTATCTTATGGTGGCATTACAGTCGCAGCGTCTAACCGGGGCATTTTAATCTCGAAAGGAAGCAGAGTGACAATAATCCCGCCCAGACATATACACGCCATAACAATCACAAGAAACCTCACTCAACTACTAATTGGAATTACAATTCTAATCCTCGGAATACCGACAGGGATAGCCATATCTGACATTGAAGACAGTATCGGAATACTAATAATCCTAACGACACTATTAGTAGGGGTACCACTAATAATATACGGATACTTAAGACGCTATAGGTTAAATATAACATTCGCAGGAGGAAGCATAACTCTCAAAGGAAGCGGAAAAATAATCGATACAGCAAAACAAATTCGCAAACTAACCGAAATATGATGTCAGTAATCAACCACAACGTCTCATAAAAGTTAAGGTAACAAGTTATGGATCCTTAACAACTAGATGTTGTAAGTAAGATAGCCCGATTTCTCATTTGCCATCTTATAAGACGCAACAGGGTATTTTAGATGAGATAGAAGGGATACAGGCACAGTGGGAGAAAGAACCCGCTGATAATATAAATTATTAATTATTATAATGAATATATTATATTATCCATTCGTAATTCTCACTATTGCTAAGACATGGATAGTATAGTTATGTTCATTCTAGGTGTTAACAGGTAGTTGACACTTTGTAATTTTTTGGAAGCGACTATAGAAGATATCTAAATTCTAAATCAAGTAGGCTCTTGTTAAATGTTTGCTCCACATTGATGCATGGGATTAAGGCAAGCCAAAGCCCTCTATCCTTGTAGTATCAAGCAACGTTACATGATTCGTTAGAACTATTTTTTCCTATATTTTCTGTGAGCTTCTTGGGTTCTCATTATTCTTAGTATATGGTTTTACTATAGCCATCGAAGTGGTAAATTTGCCAGGATTTTTCAAAATAGATGTTGTTGGAGGATTTTGATGTTAGTGTTTATTTTTCTTTAGCTGATCCTTTGATTGTTATGGTGTGTTGTTGTGGTTAGGAAACAGGAGAAGGCTTCTAGTAAACGTGTATTGATTGTGCTTGTGGGGTTGCTTCTGGTTGCTCTTGTTTCTATAGGCTGGTATACGGTATTCTTCTCTAAGGGTACGAGTTGTAGGGGCGTGATTGATGTCTGTTGTGTTACTAATCATTTCGTCAAGGTATCTATTACTGGTGACTGTGATGCTTATACGTTGGTCGTAGTGAATCCAGCTACCGGGGACAGGCTTGTTGAGGCTGAGGTTCGGAACGGTGATAATCTCGTTAATGGCTCATTCCTGACCTATGGCGATTATATTGTCGAGTTATATTATAAGGGTGAGTTATTGGATTCGGTTAGGGTGCCTCTGAGTCTTCAGCCTTATATCGAGGTATCAAAAGCAGTATTGTTCCCTAACGGTACCTTACTCGTTGATGTTAACTATAATGTTGTTAACTCTACATGCTTCTCAGATTATGGAATCAAGAGCGTCACGCTTTATGTGATGTATAAGAATAATACGAATAGTACCATTGAGTTTACTGGTCCTTGGCATAGCGATAGCTTGACGATTGATACTGGGTTGAATCCACTTGATATCTATAGTCTCTACGTGTATGTGACTGATACGCTTAATACTACGATTCAAGTTCCTGCCGCGATACCTAGATAGCTCTTACTCTACTATAATATTGTGAGCGGGCTGAGGATGATATAGGTGGACAAGGACCGAATAGTAAGATGTCTCCTAGACATTGGAGCCGTTAAAAAAGGAAAGTTCCGATTATCGAGTGGAAAGGAGTCAGACATATACATTGATCTCAGGATAGTTCCAAGTCATCCAAGCGTGTTCCGATTGATAGTCGAGTACTTATTCCTCGAATTCTACGGATTGCTGAGAGAGAAGAGTGCTCTAGTAGGTGTGGCGACGGGAGGCATACCATGGGCCACGGCCCTAGCGTATAGGGCAGGTCTCCCAGCTGGCTATGTGAGGCCGAGGCGCAAAGAGTATGGTTTGTCTAGAAAAGTAGAATTAGAAGAGCGTGTTACTGATAGTGTTATTCTTGTAGACGATGTTGCAACGACCGGTAAGAGCCTGGCCGGGGCCATTGATGTGTTGAGAGAAGAGGGAATAGTTGTGGATACAGCATTGGTTATTGTTGATAGGAATGAAGGAGCACGGGATTTGCTCCGGGAAAAAGGAGCTCGTCTCTACTCGCTATTATCCCTTGACGATATTAGGAGATTATTGGAAGGTTAGAGCATTAGCTTTAGTTTTCTCTTATAGTTGTCTATCGGCGTTATTTCTACGGGGTCTATTCCTCTCATAACGGCGTATTCTATGCTTGCTATTCCTATCGTCCATGTCGGATAGATTAGTCGTGTTAGGAGTTTTTCTCCCGCTGGTGTAAGCCTGTGTGTTGATAGCGGCGATATTATGGATAGTGCTGCTTGCAGTGTTTTGTCCTCGAAATCCTCTCCTGTGAATATTATGAGCAGGTTATCGGTGCCTTCGCTGGCCCACGCAACGATATCGTTATGTCCGCTTTCCGGGAAGCATCCTATTATTGACTTTGTCTTCGAGTTTTCCGCCAGTTCGTTCTTCGCCCTGACTGCCACGGGGCACATGCTTGCTCCTGTTACGATAACCGGTGTTCCCCTTATGTTGCGGAGCCATTCGGCTAGGTTCCTTGCATGGTCATAGACGCTTCTCTTCTGGTTCTTCAAGAACTTTAGGCTTTCACTAATGCCGATGTTGTCTCCGTTTATTACACCGAGTCCTTCAAGTATTCCTAGAGTTGTATATAGCATTCCTGTAAATCCTGCTCTCGGTGCTGGTGCTTCCGGCACGATTGCCACTGCCCTGGAGTTTTCTAGTTTTGATAGTTCACCTCCTCGGGTTACTGCTATTATTGAGGCATTCTTCTCTAGTGCTTTTCTGGCGCAGTGGAGTGTTTCGAGTGTGTTTCCGGAGTAGCTGAGTGTGATTACTAGTGTGTATTTGTCTATCCAGCTAGGGGGCTGATGGCTGAGCTCGGGATACGATACTGTGTCTGAGTGTGTTTCTAGGATTTTAGAGGCGTAGAGGCCTGTGGCTCCGCTCCCGCCCATTCCACAGAATACTATTTTTTCTGGTTTCTCGAGTCCAGATTCCTCTGCTATTTTTCTGCCTGTTTCGAGGCCCTGGACAGCGGGCTTGTACCAGTCTAGGTAATAGTCGATGAATGTCTGTCTTTGTTTACTCAAGTATAGATTCACCTCTCCTGGTATAACCTGATATTTACGTATTATTGTAGGTCATCATATTATAGTATTGTAGGGACGGATCATATATATCGTTTGACGATTAGTCCAATCTAAATACCATATAAGGCATAATAATAGTAGCCTGGAGGGACAATTCAACATGATAAGTCTAGTAAACCACGAAACAATAACACGAGAACTACTCATAGCAGTACTACTCGCGGGCTATGTTCTCCTAGTAGTCTATGGTACAAAACTCGTATACAAGTACTTGCGGAACCGTGGCCTCCCACACAACGTAGCAATATACTATAACAGGAAAATAATACATGTCGCAGCCGGCGGAATCGTAGCAGTCCTAGTCCCATTCCTATTCCAATCACCGATAGTTCCCTTCCTAATGGCACTCTCCCTAGGAGCCTTCCTATACTACTGGCACTGGAAAGGAAAACTACTCGACTGGTTCCAGACACGTGAAAACATGTACGAGGTAAACTTCACAATAGCATGGGGCATAAGCCTCCTCCTACTATGGCTACTAACCGGAGACCCCAAAATAGCAGTAGTACCATCAATGTTCATAGCATTCGGAGACGCCATAACAGGAGTAATTCGAAACGCAGTATTCGCCAAAAGAACAAAACACTGGTACGGCAACCTAGGAATGCTAGCAGTAGTACTCCCACTCGGATACCTATACGCAGGAGAACTAGGAGCACTAGCAGGAATCATAGCATCAATCGTAGAAAGATACGAATTTCCACCAATAGACGACAACATACTCATAGCACTAGCAAGTACAAGCATACTACTGGCAGGAACATACATATGAACCTATACTCCTAATACCTATAATAAGCCAAGCACGCCATACCCAAGTTAAAAACACCAAACAAAGATACTGTTACTCATACTAACAGAAATATTCTAACTATTATGAATGGAACCCGG
>JALUDS010000105.1:0-2040 GCA_027043945.1 Acidilobaceae archaeon | reverse complement strand
AAGCCTCTCATCTATAGTCTTCTTATAGAAACCGGGGATCCTAGAGTTCTCAACAGGCACTATTTATGGCACCTCTCAAATAGGCTTAAATGGTATTATGGGAATTATCATGTTTTCGCTATACCTGTGGGTAAGAGATAGATAGTATCACCGCTTGCACTGTAAACCCTTACGTGGCCAGTAATATAGCTCCATGCAACAACGGCCGCTATAGCCGCGTCAACATCGTCCCTACTCTCGAAAATAGTTTCATCCGGGATAACCACAAACTTCCTCAAACACCCAATACCATTGCTCCTAGTACAGCCAGCGGATTTCAACGCGCTTGAGGGATGCGTCTCTATAACAACTATTCCCTTCTTCTCCAGTGATTCTTTGAGCTCAATGGCTCTCAAAGCCAGCTTTCTCATACCAGGGAGGCCGAGAGGTAGTAGTTTGAAGCCGTCTCTAATCAATAGCTTTTCAACGGGTCTGAACCCTTTGTCAACTATTGATAATGGAGCATCTATGGCCACTACAATTTTACCCTTAAACTTAAACCTTGATATCAGATTGACGATTTCAGAGTTGCTAATCCTCCTATCGCAGAACGAGAGAACGCCTTCTACTACAACGCAAATACTAGTAGGCCTGGATTGACTGGCGGATAAGTCTACACCGGCTCCTATCCTCATTCGATCGCACCGATAAGTTGGCTTATCAGGGCATCATCGCATTTACCGGTGGAGCAGAGGAGTGTTCCGTCACGATAGACTGTAATGATATTCCGACCGCAGGAAAGTATCATTCTCCACGCATCTCTATAAGCTAAGTTACATCCCTCGATACTAGTGTTTTCAAGCTTTGAAAGAACACTGGTATACCTTGTGTAAACAACTTTCCTCCCTCGTACGTCGTCAACAACGTATTCTCCAGACACGCTATCATGCTTGCACCGGCACCCCTCTTTTGATAGGGGGACACTCTCCAGTGAACCAGAATAAACATCACCGATGAGAAGCGCAGGCTTCCAATCATTTCTCAACAGTTTGACAAGGGCAATTACAGCAGTTGACGCAGCCACATAGACTGTTGGAGCCAAGACAGGTATACCGCCCTTCTCTTCTCTGGGAACACTAAATATACAGTCGAAACAGGGAGTGTATCCAGGCTCGAACACTGTAACATTATAGTATCGGTCAGAAACGCCGGTATAAACATAAGGTATACCGGCCGCCCATGCTTCTCTAGCAATGAAAGACCTTGCCTTCAAGTTATCAAGTCCATCCATAACCACATCTACACCATCAATAAGCTCCCCCACATTCATAGGAGAGACCCAACCGTAGACGCTGTCAACTTCGACGTACGGGTTAAGCCTCCTAATCATTGACTCACACGCTATAACCTTAGGTGTATTGCCTAGTGATTCAAGTAATCCGAGACTGGATGTTCTTGGGTAATTCGAAGGCTCCACAAAATCGTAGTCAACTATGCGAAGAAACCTCACGCCCATACGGACTAGTAATGAAGCAACAGCGGATCCCAGGGCACCGCAACCCGGGATAAGTACTCTGAGCCGCCTAATACTGTTCTGGAGGTCGCTATTTATGACGCTTGTTCTTATCTGCCTATCAAAAATAGCTTCATCCAATTCCTCCGCAACCATACTAACACGAGTCAGCATCCCTAAAACCCTTGGGTACAATTATTGGGACGGTAAATAAAATAAAGCCCACCAGGAGACCGTTAAACAAATATGGAAGCCGGGGTGGCCGAGCGGTCTAAGGCGGCGGGCTGCAGAGCTTCCGGCTAAAACCCATCGTAGAGACCCGTTTTCCCCGGGTTCGAATCCCGGCCCCGGCTCCATTTCTTTGGTTTAATTTTGAATTTCGATTTTGATACAAAGCCGTTAATTTTAATCTATGTACATTACCATTATGCTACTAGCCAAATGATGTTTTTGGAATTTCTTTTCAAAGGATATTTTATTTTTACTTGCCTTTTAGTAATATACATGAAGGGATTGTTGTGTCTTCAAGGAATAAATTTGACTGGATA
>JALUDS010000104.1:0-7596 GCA_027043945.1 Acidilobaceae archaeon | reverse complement strand
CTTGCTAGATCCTGGTCTTGGGTCACGCTGCATACACAGTAGTCCTTGGGTATCTCGTCATAGTTTGGTAGGTGAGCATCGAAGGATCCGTATCCTAGGAAGGCCATTAGTTTTTCGAGGCCAAATGCTCTACTTATACTGAATATACTTTGGCTTGTGCCCTCCATTGCGGCGAATTTCTCCGGGTTGTACTCTGCGATTTCTGTTCCCATCAAGTGCCCAAAGACAGTGCCTTGTAGTACTATTGCTACTAGGGCGAATATCGCTGCAAACTTGAAGAAGGTGTCGACATATTCATAGTATTCGCCGTTATTTACGCCTTTTCGTCTTAGTTGAAGTTTTCTCATTGCGTATGCGGCTAGTACAGTGAATGACGATACTGTGATAGCGCTTCCTACTACGTGCAGTATGCTTCCTAGATAGACTGGGCTCTTGAAGGTTACTGTCGTCACTCCCACATAGTTAACTGTTGCTCTTAGAATTGCGTCTAGTATAGCCATTACTGGTGTGTTTAGAACGTCTTGGTTAAGGTATTCTGGTTTGATTACTAGCTTTAGTATACTATCCTGTACTGTGTAACCATGCCACGCTTCGTATACGAGGCGTTCTATAATACGTATAGGCATTTTTACTAATACGACTCCACCGTCTTGTCCTACTACCTCCATTCCTAACTGTTGAAGAAGAGTGACGTTCAGTATGTTAGCATAGTCAGTGGGTACTGCCAGAAGTAGTTTTGGATATCCTTGATCGAAGAGCCATTGGCCGGTTGCTGGATCGTAGGCTGGTTCTAGGCCTGTTGGTGCAACCATGTATGAGTTTACTGACACGATCATTGCCGCTGAGAACCATGGGCCTATTAGCGCGAATAGCATTACTATTACATGGACTTTCTTTGGTAGCTTCTCCCAGCCGTACCAGAGCATGTATATGAATACTACCTCCATTAGGAAGGCGAAGACCTCTGCGTAGAGAGGGAAGTAAATGTAGTTTCCTGCAGCTTGTGTTAGGTTAGGCCATAATAGTACGAGTCCAAATTCCGAGGCCGTACCGGTAGCTGCTCCAACAGCGAAAACTATTATGAATCCCTTAACAAGGGTTTTAGCTATCTTTAGCCATTTCTGGTCTCCCGTCTTCAAGTAAAGTAGTTCCGCGACAAATGCTAGTAGTGGTAGCCCTACTACATATTGGAGTATGCTCCAGTGAACAGCTATACCTATGAATGATAGTAACCTATCAGCAGCCGCTGGGTATATTCCCCACTCCAATCCGGATCACCGTCTACTGTCTCACCACAAACATATACTCAATTATATTACCTAGGAAGTTCTCGTTTTTAAATAAATATGATTTCTACAAGTAAACAATCTATCGATAGAGTGTATGACCAATACCATCACCCACAACTATTCATATATTATTAATAATATTGATACAAGATATATATGTTATACAGATATAATCGTGGTAGCAGCGTCGACAACGACGTTCACTACGAGTATAGCGACAGCTGTAATGGGTATATCCCTAAACCATATAAGAATCGTGGTGGGCCCGGGGGGATTCGAACCCCCGACCGCCCGGTTATCAGCCGGGCGCTCTACCAGGCTGAGCTACGGGCCCAAGACCCCACTGAAGGGTCTTAGCCTACACGCCCAATCCTATGTCTTATTTAGATGTCCTATTTTAGGTTTTAGCGCCTAGAATTCTTGTTCTTAGATAGTAAGGACTCCTCTTCTTCTACTTGTTTTAGGATTCTTAGCCTTGTTTCTGTCGACTCGAAGGGCAACTTATTCTCTAGTGATTTCTCGATTCTAATTATTCCTCCATCTATAAGCTTTCTTAGTGCTTTGTAGGAGATATAGGCTACTATTTCGTTAGGTGCTGACGGGTTTGCTGCTTGATATATTTCTTTGGCGATAAGGTATAGTAGTCTAAGCGATGAGAGTGATTTTATGGCTATGCTCTGGCCTTCCTCCTCTGTATCAATCTTAGCGGCTCTAACTAACTCCATTAGTGATTTCGAGTTCAGTACTATCATCGCCCTATTGTTTTCTTCGTCAATTATTACTTTGACAGGCTTATTATCGGGAAGGCTTATTTCCTCAAATTCCCCGTCGGTCATTGCTAGGATATCTAGCGGATAATATCCTATCGGATACCCGTCTTCAGTTACAATTATGACTACGTCATAGTTCTTCCTCAACACATTCTTAGCTACTTCGCTTATCAGAGACCAGACAATGTACATGTACTCAGATCCATCAAGTATATCGAACAGCTCCTCTTCATAATCATCCTCTAAGTCGATGACATTATCCTCCTTCATGCCGGTCTTATCGACACTGTTCATGAAATAGGTCGCTATTTTTATGATGAGACGGGCAATATATCTTCTAAGTACTGTTATTAGTGAAGCTAGTATGAGGGATGGCGCGAGAATCGATATAAGGGAGAGATATGTATTGAAGAACAGTCTCAGCCCTAGATCAATAATCATACCTAGAAGCGTCAGGACGGTAAATGATACTGAGAATATGAATACTACTTCTTTATAGCTTGTCTTCGTTCTCGGCCACCCCTCCAACCCTCTAAAGATGATATTTGGGTCTTATTATCATTAACCACTAGTTATCCATGATCCTTCCTACTACTCTAAAGGAAATCGAGGAGAGTAATCTTATGTGAAACATCTATCACAGCTATGTCCCTTAATAAGGGAAAAGCAACATTATAGACCGGTGTATTGTTGATTCTCGCTTGAGGCCTTCCTTTATGAGCATGACCGTGAATTGCTATGTCTGGAGGCATTTTCTTAATTATCTTCTCAATTCTTGGATCATAGAGTTGATCATGTATTGCTGGATGCTCTCCTATAATAGTAGCCCTGGTTACAGCATAATGAGTAACCAGGACAACTATATCGGATTTTTCTCTTGCCTCAGTTAATAATTCTTTTATAGCAGCTACTCTCTTCCTATAGATCTCTTCTATTTCGGGGATGTTTTTACGTTGCCAACGTGTCGGTCTTTTGAGCGATCCTCTTGAACCGACAATTGAGATTTTGTAATCGGAGCACATGGTATAGTATACTGACTCTCTCAACCATATTATGTCGGGATATTCTCTTATGAACCTGTCTTCTCTATCCATATATTCCTCGTTGCCGAAAACCGCCACGATACTTGTCTCGGGGTAACTCTCCCGGATAGCTCTAAATACAGGTTTAGCCATCTTGATTTTTCCTTTATCTACAATGTCTCCGGCCAATACGAATAAACATGGGGAATCCGGATGTTTTTTCAGGGAGTTCTTGAAGAGGGGGAGGTAGTGTGGACTATGTATGTCTGCAGATGCATATATTATGGGGCCTCTGAACTGCAATGGTTCAACACCTAATTCAGACTGCCCATCGTTCTTCATCGGCCATCTATACTGGTCATCGTCTAAGCACTATTATCGTTTGGGATTCTTTTCTTCTCGCTCTTTTAACTCTATTCTTATGACTGGCTCTACTGATTTGAGATGTAGATCTAGTTGCGGATAAGGGATTACGATGCCGTTTTCTTCTAGAGTACGTTTGAGCTCTGTCTGCAACTTTATCTTTGCAGGGTACCAGAGCTTTGTAGGTGTCCAGCACCTGATTCTAATGGTTACCGATGAGTCCCCGTAACTATCTACGAACACCTCTGGTGAGGGATTCACTAAGCAGTAGGGATTAGAGTCAAGGTATTCTCTAATGGTCTTTATCGCTTTCTCTACATCAGTCTTGTAATGTACTCCAACAATGAAATCTATCCGTCTAGCCTTAGTCCTAGAATAATTCGTTATTATACTGTTAAATACTGTCTGATTGGGTATTCTGACGAGATAGCCGTCCCAAGTCCTGATAAGCGTACTTAGCACCCTTACATCTACTACTTCACCCGCTATATCGCCGATCATCACAGGGTCTCCAACCCGTAATGGCTGCTCAACGACTAGGAATACCCCACTAATTATGTTGCCCAGGCTACTCTGCGCGGCGAGACCAACAATTATGCCTGCAAACCCTCCAGCAACTAACAGGCTACTAAGACTCAGGCCAAAGGGGTATAATGAGAGTATACCTGCCAGTATTAGTATACTGTAGAAGACTAGGTTCTCCACCGGACGATAAATATATGGAGGAATCCTTGTCCCTATAGTTCTCCTCATACTGCTACGAACAACGTATGCCACTATTACTCCAACAATTATAGTGACTATTGCTGATGCAATCTTGGTAATATTGGCCGCTATTAGGTCTCCAATCGACTCTAGCCCTTGAGCGATGGCCATAACTTCCACCCCCTTTCAACCGCTATAACTGGTGCTGTCAACGAGAAAACCCCCGTTCTTCCGGCTCTAACTTGTTTTAATCTCTCGAGGCCCTCCATCGGCGGTTTCGAAGTAGTCCGCGATTCTATTATTGTATCCTTGATATACACTTCCACTAGAGAATAGAAAATAGTTCCTTTATTATCGGTATAGAGATGCGAGTAGGCCGCGTTAAAGGGTACCCCTCTAATCGTATCTTCTCCTTGAGCAATGTAGAAGGCTATGTGTGCCATGCATGGATCCTTATTCTCTAGAGGAAATCCTCTTGCCACCTTAGACTTGGCATATCGTGCGATTACTCCTTCAATCATGTTACCCACTAGCGTATATTTCACCTTGCCGGGAGCTAATCTCGCCAGAATAGAATTTTTGTGATATAATACGATCTCTAGCGGAGCATGTGCCCAGATTACGTCTCCACGGTTTACAAGTATCTTCTTATCAAATTCAATGTAGACTGCGTCACTTATTCTAAACGGTGAATGTATGGGAGGGGCAGGTCTATAACCTACTACTCCTTCGACGTATACTTCCTCGCATCTATACTCATCGCAGGCTCTGAGAACTCCGTCCTCACTATAAATTATTCTTGCCCCGCAGAGGGATAACGATGTGCCAGGCGTTATTTCCCCTACCAGCAACTCTCCTCAAGAATAATGCTAGAAGTATTCGAGGATATTGTGCTTTACCTCTTGCCTGATAAAACTATATGCAGAGTAAACACTAGATTAGTTTCAACAAAGCAAACTAACTATAGAATAGATTAGAAGGTCTAGAGGTCGGCGGCTATACTGGTGAGCATTATGTTTATTGATGCTACTACCTGGTAGAATACTGCCGAGGCTACTAAGTCGTCTGCTACGTCGTCGTGTGATATTGGCCATTCTACACACTTGGCGAAGCTATGGAGAGACTCGGGCCTTTCTCCAGGCATGTCGCCGGTAAGAACACTGCTTGCCCATGCGAGTGTTTCTGCTAGACTGTTACCGCCTACGCATTCTACGAGGTCATACATGTCTATGTAGGTTACACCGAATAGCTCTAATGCCTCATCCTTCAGGTTGTGTCTGACTGCTGGTAGTATTACGTCGTCAAATATGCCGACGGCATAGTCCACGAGATCTATTTTTGCTGTCTTGTCGACACTTGACACTATGATGAAAGCTAGCATTTCGTCTATTGCCGGGTCTAGACTTGCAAAAGGTACTATTTTTCCTGGACCCGCATCAACTAGAGTATCTACCACGGGAACCGCACCCAACCATATTCTTGGCTATTGTATGAAAGGTAATGGGGCAACCCTGGTATTACCCCTGTCATCTTTAAATGAAGTGCCGAACAGTAGAGGGGTCTTCGATAGTTAGAAGTGACTAATTGAGATCGGTTGGACTAGGACTCATCATAGGCCTCCAACCACCCTGAGAGGGGAGAGGCCTCTGATTGTCCGGGTTCTTCTCGTCATTTCATACCTAGCTAGACAATATACGTGTCCTCTATACTATTATGTGATATTACTAAAGCGAATTCTAGCATGGCCAAGTTTGTCGATATCTTTCTATTATTCTAACGAGATCCTTTGCTTTTTCGATGCTCACCACGTTCTCTGTTTCTTCACCTAATTTCACACTTGTACCTACAATGAACCCGTCAGCTAGCCTCCAGAAGCGCGCTATGTTCTCCGGCCTTATACCGGAGCCTACAATGGCGCGGACACCATGTTCTCTTATTATGCCTGCTATTTCTTCCACGTATTCTACTTCGGGAGCATACCCTGTCGAGGGACCAGTTATTATCATTGACTTTATGGGGAATCCCGCGCGGTCGATGCAGTCTCTTACGGTGAGTTTTATATTGTAGGTCTCGTAGATTGGATAGCTGTGTTTGACGTTTATGTCTGCTAATATTGATATCTTTCCTTCCATAATGTCATCGTAGATATCGAGTTCCCTTATGGCCTGTGCTAGCTGTTTAACGCTGGGCTCTATTAGGCCTTCGACAGATGCTCTCGTCTCGCATAACGAGTTGACACGTATAAATGACGCGCCCGCGATATGTGCTACGTATAGGGCTTCATAGGGACTGTTTCTAAGAATGTTGACTCCTACTGGTATGGAGAGTGCTTTCTTGACCTCGGAGACTATTCGCGCCATAGCGGCTGTCTCGCCGACACCGACTCTCATCTTATAGGGCTTGTCTCCATAGTTCTCGACTATAATAGCATCGAACCCGGCTTTCTCGTATTTTAACGCCTCGTTTACAGCATATTCTATGATCGACTCGATATCCATTTTTTTGCCATGAGGATAGGGGTATGGTCTCCTCCGATAACCATATGATCCAGGCAAAGGCGGTAAGTGGACAACTCCGATAACCGGCTTGCATTTACTAAATATGTCTTCTACCATAATCTTCCACCATCCCTGTAGATATTATGGGAAAGATAATAACGTTGAGATCCTCATCGTGAATCATAGCATTTCTTAGCCGTATTCATCCCTACTTTATCAGAGCCTTGACGGCTTCGAATATTAGGCGTGCTCCGAAACCTGGTCCTAGTCCTTGAGGCCAATACTCTGGTGCCGCGGGACCTGCTTCAAATCCTATTCCAGGCCCTGCTATGTCTAGGTGTACGAATCTCTTACCGTGCGTGAATTTTTCTAGGAAGAGAGCAGCGTAGATTGCTCCGCCCCACCTCATTCCTGCGTTATCTATATCTCCTACCTTTGCGTTCTTTGTCATATAGACCTTGTACTCGTCAACCATTGGCATGTACCATACTTTTTCGCCTGTCTTCTTAGATGCTTGCTCAATCAGTTTTCTTAGTTCTTCGTCTCTCGTGAATAGGCCTGCGATTAAGCCTCCTAGGGCGACTACAATCGCTCCTGTAAGTGTGGACAATTCTATTATTGGATCAGCATCGTATTTCTTGGCGGCGTAGGCTATCGCGTCGGCTAGGACGAGTCTTCCCTCTGCATCAGTGTTAGTGATTTCTACTCTTGTTCCATCCCACATCTTTATGACGTCGCTAGGCAGATAACTTTCCCCGCTTGGCACGTTTATCGCTGCTGGGAGCAGTGTTATCAAGTTGACTGGTAGGCCTGTTTTTGCTATTATCCACGTGGCTCCTAGAACAGCTGCACCACCGGCTTTGTCTAACCTCATGCTCGTAATTGAATGGCTTGGCTTTAGATTTATTCCTCCCGCGTCAAATACGAGGGTTTTACCTACAAGTGCTAG
>JALUDS010000103.1:0-2153 GCA_027043945.1 Acidilobaceae archaeon | reverse complement strand
TACCAGGAGCGCTTCAAGGGGCAGGAAGCTCAAGGGCTTCGGACAAGCAGAGGAGGATATTCGTGCTATGTTTGCAAGCAGGTACCCCTGAGTGGTGGGGGGTGTACACAGAATTTGGGATACTACCGTGAGATCGGTGCCTGGTTGCTAAGGATGCTATGGGCACTACGCCAGTTATAGGATTGGAGCCACTAGAAAAGGTGCACATCTGTCAGCAGGCATAGCAGTGGCTGAAATGACAAGCGGTAGAGTCTATACAGACGAGGCGTCAGATTGATGGATGATCAGTTGTGTGGTGTACTGAAGGTATGTTCTTCTGGATGCCTATTGACGTCGAGAATGTCATTACAGCGCACGAGAGGTTTATGTTGTGAGTTATTTGGTTATTCTTTTCCTGCTTGCCTCATTCGCCCTTAGCCCGGTCTATATTTGGGAAAGCGGGCTTCCACAAATAAGCCACATATTCGCGTCTGTCGCAATATTGATACGACTACTATATAAGCCTCGAATTAAATGGAACAGATTTTGGACACTGGGTGCCCTATTCGTTCTCTACTCGTTAGTAGTGGACATCATTATATTCAGTAGATATGGCGACATACGCTCTGTGCTGGAGCCAGCACAGTTCGCTTTTGACTTTGCGGTATTTATACTTCTTGTCTCGGTGATTCAAGAAAGAGGTAAGCCAATTTTACGTCAAATCTTCTGGCTGCATATGGGACTACTGATATTCCAAACTACAACCGTATTGTTAGGGAACACACGAGTATTCGGTTCTACAAGAGCGATGGGTTTTTTCAATGACCCCAACCAGATGTCATACTGGGCACTATGGACTGCAATAATTATAGGTAGCACAGGAAAGGTTCTATACTCAAGCTGGTTGCCAGGATATTTAGCACTTTTATTGGCGGGTGCAGTTGATCTATTTTCCGCTTCCAGATCGGCGGCGTTGGGTCTAGCAGTACTAGCGTTGGTATACGTATATATATTAATTGCTGATTTGGTTCGTACGCAGCGGGGCTTTAATATAGGCATGAAGACGAATAGGGCCAAGCTAATTTTGGGTGTCGGGTCAATATTGTTGCTATCGAGTGTAACATTTGTTGTATATAGGGCTGGAGGTCCAGCGTCACTACTTTCAAAAGGAGCTTACTTGGTTCAGCGTTTTGGAGAACACCAATATGACGATACGCTGTCAGGGCGTGGATATGACCGATTATGGAAGTTCCCGGAGTATCTACTTTTTGGTGCTGGGCAAGGAGCGTTTAAGCGATATTCACATAACGCGAGATTCTTAGGCGAGATACACTCAACGTGGGCTGGCGCACTGTTTAACTACGGAATAATGGGGTTCGTAATTTTGCTTAGCTTCCTTTTCGGGGTGTTGAAAAAATCAGGATACCCCTTTGCGTTGTTGGCGCTACCGCCGTTTGTATACGGATTTGCAACCTTTGGCTTTCGAAACTGGTATTTTTGGGTGGGGCTGGCAGTGATATATGGCAGTAATTATATATATATATCGTCCATCAAACTAAAGGTCTGAATGTGGATTTAACAATCTTATGTTTGGTATAGATGGGATGAGAAAATGATCAGAATATTATACATAATTACGCGTTCCGAACAAGGCGGCGCGCAAGCCCACCTCATGGAGCTCCTAAAGGGCTATCACGCCCGGTTTAACTTGCATCTAGCCACGGGTGAAAGAGGTTTTCTAGTAGAGGAAGCAGAGAAGCTTGGGATCAAGGTGCATATTTTAGAGAACCTTGTCCATGAACCGCACCCCGTTAAAGACCTGAGAGGAGTAAAGGAAATTAGAACACTACTGCGTGAAATGGAGCCCGATATGTTGCACATTCACTCCTCAAAGGCGGGATTATTGGGCAGGCTGGCAGCTCGCCTTGAAAAGGTGCCTGCGGTATTTACTGCGCATGGTTGGGCTTTTACGGATGGGTCTCCATGGAAGCGTAAGGCGATAGCAATTCCATCCGAGGCATTAGCGGCGAGAATAGGTGGGCATATTATAACTGTTTCCAAGTACGATTATGACTTAGCGAAGCGCTACCGGGTAGCGCGCCCAGAATGGATGACCGTAATACACAATGGGATAGCAGATGCTGAAAGAAGGGCAAACCCTGGTAAAAATGATG
>JALUDS010000102.1:0-2234 GCA_027043945.1 Acidilobaceae archaeon | reverse complement strand
CCTGTCTGAGGATTGGTCATAATAGTTCCTACTATGCCTGCTATACCGGTGTCAGTGACGTTTGTCGTAGTAGTCTCATTTAGTTCTTGGGCATTTACAATTAGGGCTACCGAGAAGACTAGAATTGTCAACAATCCTAGTATAACAAGTCTTCTATGCATCAAGTTCGTTTCACCTAGGTATTATTAAGTGGTAGTGTCTAATCTAATATATCCTAGCCATGAAATCCGGTATCAATACAGTATACCAATGCTCCCGATTATTCATAATACCTACTAATAAAGCAAAGCTCCAGAGAGAGAAGACCTTGGAGATTATGAGATCCTGTTATTATCCCTTAGCCTTAACCATGATAAATGGAGGGTGCATATCTTGTCCCATAGAGAAGTTCTGGTCGAGCCTGGCTCAAGAGTCGTTATGCTTGGCAATGTAGCCTTTGCACGAGGAGCATTAGAGTACGGTGTAAGTTTTGCTTCAGCATATCCTGGAACTCCTTCTACAGAAATCACTGAAGCTCTATCATATGCTTCTAGGATTCTCGGTGGGCCCTATGTTGAGTGGAGCGCTAACGAGAAGGTAGCCTTGGAGGCAGCAATAGGAGCTGCACTTACTGGTATTCCTGCTCTAGCCTCTATGAAACACGTAGGAGTAAACGTTGCGGCAGATCCATTGTTCAGCTCAGCATACATGGGAGTAGAAGGTGCCTTAGTTGTTGTATCAGCAGATGATCCAGGCATGTGGAGCAGCCAGAACGAGCAGGATAACAGATGGTATGGTATCCATGCATATATCCCGGTAATAGAACCAGCAGGGGCCCAAGAAGCAAAAACAGCAATCATCGAGGCATTCAAGTTAAGCGAAAAGTGGAGACACCCCGTGATATTAAGAACAACTACAAGAGTATCACACACAAGAATTATAGTCGAGACGGGCGAGATCGATATAGCCAAGATTAAGAGAAAAGGAACCTTCGTGAAGAACCCAGAAAAATATACTCTAGTTCCCGCACACGCACGTAGACTACGAGAGGAACTTGTTGAAAAATGGGAAAAGATATCAAAGGATCTCTCACAGAACCACATACTCAACCACGCAGAAGGAAACCCTGACTCGGATACCCTAGTTGTAGCCGTAGGATTAGGATATAGATATGCAAAAGAAATACTCGCAACACACGGTCTACTAGACAACGTAAGACTACTAAAACTAAGTGCTCCAGTACCTCTTCCGAAGACTCTCCTCCTCAACGAGGCCGAAGGACGTGAAAAAATAATATTCATAGAAGAAGGCGACCCTGTGATAGAAACCCTTTCAAAAGCATTATTCTACGATCACAATATAAGAGCTAAAATCTATGGAAAAGGCACCGGGAACCTTAAGAAGACAGGCGAACTCGAACTACACCATGTAGAAAAACTTCTAGCCAAAGCATTAGGCCTCGAGAAAACCTATTACAACCAAGCCATAATAAAGCCCGATATAAAACTACCTCCACGGCCCCCCGTATTATGCCCTGGATGTCCCTATAGAGCAGTATTCTATGCATTGCGTAGAGCAGTGGGTAAAGCTAGAATACGGCCTATCTATAATGGAGACATCGGATGCTATAGTCTCGGCGTGAACCCACCGTTCCAGATGCAGGATACTATTGTGGAGATGGGAGGTAGCATAGGCCTAGCCAATGGAATGGCCCACGCACAAGATGATAAGGTGCCGATAGCTATAATAGGAGACTCTACATTCTTCCACGCCGGACTACCAGGACTAGCTAATGCAGTATATAATAGGAGCCCTATGCTAGTAGTCGTCCTTGATAACCGTACAACAGCAATGACTGGACATCAGCCCCATCCAGGTATAGGAGTTACGGCCAGAGGAGTTGAAGGAACAGAACTCTCCATAGTTGATGCTGCAAAAGGTCTTGGAGTAGAATACGTAAAGGTTATTGACGCGTTTAACATAGCGGAAGGAGAAAAAGAATTCTATGAAGCCCTAGAATACGTAAAGAAAGAAAGAAAGCCCGCATTAATAGTAGCAAAGGGAGCATGCATACTCTTGGCACTTGCAGCCGGTAGAAGAGTAGGAGTCTACCCCGTCGCATATAGAGTAAATGACGACAAGTGTACCGCATGCGGACTATGCTATAAAGCCTTCAACTGTCCAGCAATATACTCAAAAGACGATGGAAAAGCATACATCAACGAGCTCCTCTGTACTGGATGCGGAGAATGCGC
>JALUDS010000101.1:0-2240 GCA_027043945.1 Acidilobaceae archaeon | reverse complement strand
CATTGTCGAGACTAATGGAGGATGTCCGGAAAATACTCATATACGGCGTATCTCCCGGTGAGGCCCTATACGATGCTGTTCCATCGATCATAGCCACAATAGTAGTTCTTGCGCTCGGAGTATTGACATATAGGAAATTGTTAGAGAGAGCTATAGAAGCATAATATCCTCACACAATATATTAGCGATATCGCTGAGACAAGCACAGTATTGTTAAGATTATTATTGTATATGGGAAAAGAAAAAGGTGTATTAAACAGTATACTGGTGAGATTAGCCTGTTATGCTTGCATGTATTCGTGGAAGGCTCACGAAGTATACTAGGAATATTAGTGCTACTATTACTAGTATTGGATTGAGCTCTCTCCATCTGCCAGTCGCTATTTTCAGAAATACATAGCTTATGAAACCTAGCGCCATTCCGTCTGCTATGCTAAATGTGAATGGTATCCCTGCTATTGTTAAGAATGCTGGGAGCGACTCTGTAGGGTCTTTTAGCTCGATCTTGTTTATTGCCGAGGCCATGAGTAGTCCTACTATTATCAGTGCTGGTGCCGTCGCGTAGGCTGGCGTAGCCGTGAATACTGGTGTGAAAACGAGTCCTAGGAGGAACAGTATTCCTACGACAATCGCTGTTAGACCGGTTCTACCTCCTTCCTCTACTCCTGCGGCGCTCTCTATATAGGTAGTGACCGTGCTGGTTCCTAGTACGGCTCCTACTGTTGTTCCTATTGCGTCGGATAACAGCATTTTATCTAGGTTCTCTATTTCCCCGTTCTCTTTCATTAGTCCTGCCATTGCGGAGAGTCCTGTTACTGTTCCTAGAGTGTCGAAGAAGTCTACTATGAAGAAGGTGAATACTATTGCTACCGCGGCCGCTATACCCAGGTCTAGTAGTCCGGCTACGTCTGCTTTGAACGCCGCTGTGAAAGAGGGTGTGCTGAGGAGTGCTTCTGGAGGACTACTTACGTTTCCTATCCATCCAACGAGCATAGCCGCGATTATCGAAATGAGGAGTGCTCCTGGTACTCTTAGAGCCATTAATGCCCCTGCAAGTAGTGTGAAGAGTATTGCGAGGAGTGGAGCTGGCTGTGTAAATGCTTGTGTGTTGAATTCTATAGCGAAACTTGAGGGTCTAATGATTCCAGCATCTGCGAATCCAATGAGAGTCAAGAAAAGCCCAATTCCAGCTGCTATACTATATTTTAGGTTCATAGGTATAGCGTTCGCTACTGCGCTTCTAACCCGCGTCAACGATAATATTATGAACACAATACCTTCAACGAGAACTGCGCCAAGTGCGATCTGCCAAGGCTCTACTCCATCTATACCCTTCTCCGCAAGAACTGCCGCCGTGAAGGGTACTACTGTGAATGCGAAATAGGCGTTCAGGCCCATTCCTGGAGCGAGGGCATAAGGGGCGTTTGCTAGAAGACCCATTATTATAGTTGCTATTGCCGCGGATAGGGCAGTGGCCGCTACTACTCCGTCCTTTGGCATCCCAGCGACTCCAAGAATCGCCGGGTTCACGAATAAGATATACGCCATTGTCATGAACGTTGTGAGGCCAGCAATTACCTCTTTACGTATGCTTGATCCACGCTTGGAGATGTGGAACAGCCTCTCGAGAATACTATCCCCTGCCAAAGGTTTACACCCCGATTACAAACACATCCATTACCTCTATAAAAATACTGCCAGTGGTATTACAAAAAATTACAAATATCTTTAATATCTAACATTATAATAGAATGATTCTATATCAATACCATTACCACAACCTGTTAGCCAACAGTAAAACAAGAATCAAAAATAACCTTTAAAACCCGCACAACAAAAACCAATAAGAAGGAACCAGCAACGGGCACATAGAGAAGGGCCCGTAGCTCAGCCAGGACAGAGCGCTGGCCTCCTAAGCCAGTGGTCGGGGGTTCAAATCCCCCCGGGCCCGCCACACAATCAGGTGCGGGGCTCCTATCCTTCATATGCTTGCATGGTGGGCAGTTGCGGTTTAGGACTTGTTCTAGTATTTTTTCGACTGTGCGTTTGTCTAGGCGTAGTCCACGGTTCTTGAACCATTTTGCGATTGTGTAGAGAGCTTCAACGTTTGCTATATTCTCCTGTCTGCATCTACCGTTCTTACATATAACCATGTAGAGGTATACTCTGCCATTCTTCTCTCTCAGATAGTAGTTTATTCCCAACTCCTGTCCCTTTTCCAACGTTGGAACACTCGTCAT
>JALUDS010000100.1:0-8247 GCA_027043945.1 Acidilobaceae archaeon | reverse complement strand
CATTTGGCCTCGAAAAACTAATGGCCTTCCTAGGATACGGATCCTTCGATGCTCACCTACCAAACTATGACGAGATACCCAAGGACTACTGTGTATGCAGCGTGACCCAAGACCAGGATCTAGCAAGAATAGGAGACTGCAGACCCCCGCTATTCCTACACTACGTTTACTATACAAAGATAGGCCTAGCCATACTATCAGGTCTCTTCATCCTAGGTGTAGCATACTATCTATTCGTGAAGAAGACCGAGCTCCCAGAGATACTTCTAAAACTAGCACTACCCTTCGCAATAATAATACAGGCAGTATCATGGATGGGATGGGTAGTTAGAGAAGTGGGAAGAAAACCATGGACCATATACGGTGTCATGACGCCAGACGTAGCCCACACCTTCAACCCGGCTCCAACATCGCTAGTAGCACTAGTAGCAGTATTCTTCATTGTGATACTAGGCATCCTAGCCTACGCTGTATGGAAATTCCTATGGTTACCCGGTAAAGAAGAGATAGGCATGGAGGTGAGCTAGAATGGATGGTTCCTCAATAGCAGTATTCTGGCTAGCATACACATTCGGAATACACATAATGCTCGTAAACATAGGTATAGCACTATCAATACTCGTACCATACCTAAAATACAGAGCTAAAAAGAACAATGATGAAGCACTACTCAACTTCTCATACAAGCTAATGAGATTCTATGCAGCAACCTATGGAGTAGCAGGAGTATACGCTACAGCGTTCACAGTATTCCTCCTAAGCTTCTATCCAAACTTCCTCGGAATCGCCGGTAACATAGCCCTTATGCCGTTTGCAATCGCGATACTCCTAATAGTTGTACACTTCACTGCAATAACAACATACTATTACGGATGGAACAGGCTCAGCGACAAAGCACACAACATAGCAGGAATATTCCTAGCTCTCTCAGCAGTACTAATACCACTAGGCTTCAGATCAGTATTTGCCTTCCTAAACACGCCCAAAGGATTATACTTTGACGGAACTGTTGCTAGGCTTAATCTCCTAGAAGCATTGTCAAATCCAACTTTATTGCCACTCTACTTGAAGAGCCTAGTTGCTTCACTAACAGCAGGATTAATACTAGTAACAGGCTATGCCGCCGTCAAATATTATAAGACAAGCGACGACCAGTATAGAAACGCTCTAAAGTCTATTGTTGACAGAGGAGTTCCATGGGCACTAGCAGGTCTTGGACTAATGCTAATACTTGGACTATGGTATGCACTATCCCTTCGCGTAGTAGAGTACAAGTTTAACAACATATTCGGTCCCCTAGGATGGAAAGTCGGAGACGGCACCGTTGCATTCAACCTATCATGGCTACTAATCATAAAGCTCATATTATATGTAGCCCAAGTATACCTAGTCTACGTCGCTTATACAAGCATAAAGAAAAGCGGCTTCTTATCGCGAAAAGAAGCAAGCAACCTATTATTCGCAGGCATGCTAGCACTCGTAACAATAGTCCTGGGAGAGTATCTCAACGCGTTTAGCCAGTATCCATACTTTATAGCAGACGTAACAGATCCAAAAGTCGTTCAAAGTATCCCTCCAGAGGTCCTACCATATCTAGCAAATGTACTAAATCTAACCAACGTAAATACCTTGGCAACCCTAACATCAGTACAAATACTCACTATAGGCTTCATGACATTCCTCTCCCTAGCAACGATCTACTTCTTCTACATATACTTCAAAGAAAAGTGATCAACTCTCTTTTTCCCCTCCTTCATCTCCTTGCTTATTAACCCATATCATTAAAACAATGTTACCATACTTATCTTAGAGAAATAAAGGAAAGTATCAAAACAACGAAAAATAATATAATCCCAATGTCGAGAATAAGAGAAGAGTGGATGGGCCGGTAGCTCAGCCTGGAAGAGCGCTCGGCTTGCACCCGAGAGGCCCCGGGTTCAAATCCCGGCCGGTCCACCATTCTCCTAATAATATCATTCCGAAAAATTGTATATTGTTAGGTATTGTTTTGTTGTAAGGAACGTTGTGGGTTGTCTATGTTTGTTTTTAAGGTAGGAAGAAACTCTTAGTATTTTACATTAATCTGGGTATTCTTGGAATTTAATAATTAAGTTTACTCTGTGTTTACTAATAATTCGGAGAGTTGGGGATTGTTTGGGTAAGATAGTCCACTATTCTAATACTTATGTTTTATTTGTCTTCGTATTTGGTGTCTGTGTGGAACCGAAGGGGACTGTGTTAACTCCCCGGTTAACACTTTATGGCTCAAAATACTCCTTATGACAAACCCTAGCTAGAGCAGAAGGAAACCTATATAGGTTTCCCACCCACACGTTCTTAAGGCCCATTGTATCACGATGTGCTTTTCTACAAGCATTTCTATATACGCATACAATAAAGAGATATTTGACTGTTTCTAAGAATCTCAGATACTTGGCTCTAGATATATTTGTTCCTGTCTCTGCCTCGACGCCTATAAGAATGTTATCTCCAACAACTACTAGGTCAGGCCCAGTGTTTGAGGCCTTTATATACTTGATCTTTCTCCCACATACTTCAGACACGGTACGCTTTAGCTCATTTACAAAGTATACATGTGCACCGCTCGGTACTTGATTCACAAGTTCTAGTATGACGGGGCTTTTCCCGGGTCTACCCGTATATATCTTAGCTTTCCTTACAAGCTTGAGTTCTTCAAGTATTTTTGTGGCTTCTCTATATTGTTTACCGGATAAACCTAACATCATTCGCCTCTCTCGCTGGGGGAGGCCCGGATATTTTTTCAAGTTATCTAGAAGCAACATTGCATGGCTTTTAGATGGACGGGGTGGTACTATTTTTATATAGAATGGTTCAGGTAAGGATGCCGGGAAAAGCAATGCCTCCCCCTTGCCTAGGTGTCCGACTATGTTGGTATTAGTATGATAGCTTTCTCCTAGTAATTTGGCTACCCATAACTTGTCTTCTCCATCATTCAATCTAAATATCAAGAAATTCCCAACAACTTTGGTTACTCTCTTACTTATTAGACTAGGACTATGTGCAACGATAACTATGCCTACTCCCCTTTTCCTATATCGTAATAAGTCACCGGCTATGTATGGTAGCCTCCATCTACTGTATTCATTGTCGCTGGGAATCAGCTGTTCAGCTTCTTCTAATACTATAAGGTGGCGTACGTTACTTGTTATTGGAAGTCGTAGTATCTCATAACGTAGTTTACCCATTATTATACCAACTAGTAGTCTAGCCTTTGTTGGTGACCTCTTTGCAATATCGGAGATATCAATAATGGTCCTTTTACCAAAGAGTGTACCTAGTGTATCCTCGTCTCCTAGGATATGTGAGAGCCCTCCAGAAAATATCTTTGCAAACCTATTATGTAGGGCTTGGAGGGTTCTTTTCCCGTCTGGGAGCATCAAAGCGAGTTCCTTTATTTTCTCACGTAAACAGTTAAGGCCTTGTCGTCTGAATTGGCATAACATAGAGGCTTTTAGAAGAACATATTCCATTTGGGGCGAGAAATTATATTCTTCTTCTTTCAACGTTTGAAGGAGTACCTCGATACTGTACTCCCAGTCTTCCTGGCTTCCATAACCGAATAGGTTTAATTTAAAGTTTTTCGAGTTAAAGTAACTGGCTCCTGTTAAATAGACTAGTTCTTGGTATTCTCCTTCCCAGTCTATTACCGTCCAACTTATCCCATGTAGTGATGCCTCGGTTAGAAGTCTTTTCACTGCTGTTGTTTTGCCGGATCCTACTATTCCAACTACATATAAGTGTCTCGTGAGATCGTACTTGTTTATTCCTATCATACGGTTTTCTAAATCATAGCCTAATTTGATGTGAGACGTATATGATAAGGGCGGTAGAAAGCTCCCTGGTTGTTGCGGTATCCTGTGATTGAGCATATGAGGTGTTTTTAAAGTATCACTATTTAAATCTACAACATAATAGTCTTCAACATCTCCATCATAGTCCCACGCATAGTTTAACGCCAACACCCCCACTATATTATTTCTTTTCGATGTATCCTATGCGAAAAGATGAGCAATACCACTAAGTAAGTCTACATACGATTCCATCTACAGTATAGTTTAGTTTATATTGGCGGGAAGGGAGCCGACATGCCCATTATCTCAAACTTGCCTATATCTGTAAGCGTCGTACACGTAGGAATCTAATAACGTTCTTTACCTCACGACCCATTAACACTGTGTTCGCTAATATTTGATTGCCATGGTTTTCCTTGTTTTTAATAATATGATCTATTACCTGATTTTCGTTAGTAACTCTAAGGTATTCAATTCCATGTTTATCTGATGTGTTATAATAAAGTTTATCGTAGGTGTTTTCTATGTATTCTTTTTTATAAGATTCTCCATGTTGCAATCTATACTTTGCGAGTTCTCTTTTAGCAGCTTTAACAAGATCGGGCGGAAGCGGTGATCGGCAATGAGTGCAATATCCTGTATCTACAGGCGTTAGTTTAAGACAGTTTGGACAAATGATCATTCCCAGAGGTAATTGTATTTCGCTGGGAAGAGGGCTTCCACAGTGATAGCATACACCTCTGTTAATGGGCGTCATTTTACCGCATACCAGGCACATGATATACTTCGACACGGTTGTTGTCCCTCATTAGGATAGCCTGGTTAAATCAGGGTTCTTTGACAAGAGATATTAGAGAAAATATTATTATCCACGGTTCCTAGATAGATCAACTATCTTAGGCTCCCATTGCTTGTCTTCTTCGCCTGCACGTGCATTTTTGAGGCTATGGGTAGCGTTTATGTTAATTAGACTTGCAGCAGCTATATCCTTGGCATTCTCATTATATTGCTCGAAGTGATCCATACTCTCATATATTTTGACTGTGTGTGGACTATATTCCAAGACTTTTCTCATAACAAGGCCTCTGTGAGGCCATACAGATAGCTGTTTAACATATGGATCGTTAGGTGTAACTATCTTTACGTCTACATCCTTAACTTCACTATAATTTTGGTCATATTCTACACCTACGAATACTATGAATTCCCCTCCACAGTCAGGACACTTTATAGGGTTTGCTAGATGTGTTTCCCTAAACCCGGGATTCGCATCATCCCTGCCGTTTAGAGTTGTTATCATGTTTCGGTCGATTTTTCTCGATATTTTACCCAGTGTCAAGACGCCGAATATACTAGAACAATACGGGCAAGTAATATGACGAAGAACTATGGGAACGGCTACATTATTACTTGACTTGGATCCAAGCATTGGTAGTATTCTTCTAAAAACACCTTGAATCACGCTGGCTCACCTTCTGGGTTTAGTAAAAGTTTTATTAGCGGTAATCTTTTTCTCATGATACCATAACAGGATGGGTATTCATGTAAAAATTATACTACCCTTAAGCCAAAGAGGGTCCATAATACCACTATACCTTATATAGAATTTGTGTGGATTGAAAATCCACTATCAGTATAACTAATAACGTTTAGAGATCCACAATATAATTGGGAAAAATAGATAATTGTCCACTATCTAGCGATATAGCATTTCCACAATGACGGCCCTCTGAGAATGTGGTTGTAGTTAGGATTAGCGTTCCTGTCTAGGTTATAATGTTGTATATACTCTAATATCCACAATAGTATATATAATACTATTGTTTATGGTAGTTTTTTAAGTTTAACTGAAATAGAAGTCTATATTGATTTATCATAGTTTTATAATTAGTATTATATGAGGTAGGCTAAGAATGCCTAGTTCTCTCAACGGAGAACGAAGAACTGTCACCATTATGGTAAATGGTATGCCCTTACTCAAAAACGTGTCTGTAGAAACTCCATTGGACCTCAAGGCGCTAATAGCTAGGACTGCGCAAGAAAACGGAATGGGAAGATTCGATGTATATATAAACGATACTAGAGTCTCGCCTGGAGATATAGACAAAATGTTCATGAATAATAGACTTCTCAAGGTAAATATTATACCAGCAGACGTCGCGGCCTCTACATGGATAAGAGAGACATACTGCGATCATAATGAAATAGATAAGTTGGTTAAACCGGAATCTTTTTTTCTTAGACAGAAAAACCTTCCTCTACGAAAAATAGACAGAGTCGCAGTTGCTGGGCTAGGAGGAATAGGTAGCTGGATAGCATATTTCCTAGCATTATCACGTCAAATAGGATTTCTAGAACTCGTAGATTTTGACTATATTGAACCGCATAACTTAAACAGGACACCTTACAACATTAAACAAGTTTGCTTCCTAAAAGCCAGGGCTATTGCTGATATAATAAGAGCCACCAATAAGGAAATAGGTATCCAGACATATGAGTATCCTTTAGAAACGATTATTCACGATCTTAAAAGCGATATTCTTATCGAGGCAACTGATAGCCTAAAGCTACGACCATATTTAAAGGAATGGCTTAACTCGGGGAAGAGACTCATAACGGTTCATTACGATGGAGAAAGCATCACTATAGGAGTAAATCTTGTACCCGGAGAATGGAGTATAAGCAATGAATCCCCGGGCTATACTACTGCTCCTGTCTATGTGGCTACGCCTGCAGTGGCAGCGGCGTTGGTAGTCCACATACTGTTATGGATCAGCGAAGAGAATTTCCTAGAGAAGAAGTTTCTCTACAAGACTACATTATCTCATCTTGTTAAGTCGGCATCTTTGGAGGAGGTATGAGTCATATGTGGTCGACTAGTATTGAAATGTTCAACTATATTGAATCTAAAATCGGATATATCTATGTGCATTATATTTCGACAGAAACTAGTGAAATAGACTTTGAAATAGGAGTAATATCACCAATCATACGTGCCCCAGTCTGCGGTGATAGAAACAAACTCTATAAGCTGACTAGGCCCATCGTATTTTATGGCAGGGCCAGATACAAGGATGAAGTAATCAAGTTTAATAAACCAAGAATTAACAAGAGGCTAAGGTTCTTTATCGTAAAGAATTATCCTTTCGAGAACAAGGTCAGTAGCATTAGTAATGAATTCTTGAAGAAGATAGTCTTCTCGTTCAAAGAAGCTCATCCTAATGTAGATAAAACCGGCTCATTATGTCCCGGGACACTAGGGAAATATTCTCCACAATGGGACATAGTGAAGAAAGCAACCTATCTAGTAGGATTAATGACTATGGTATCTGTTCCAAGCATCGATAGCACACTTGGAAGCTACGGATGCAAAGCATATAAGAAGCTACGCGAATTTCTGCCGACAAGTTTAGAGAGTTGTCTCAGTAAAAAATGTGAGGGATAATAAGGCATGTCTTGGAGATCCTTCGAAAAAATAATCGTATTATCGGGTAAATTAAACTATATTTTATTGGTTGATAAGGCGCTTGTAGACATAATATGGTTAATCCACAATTATTGTGGGACCGAGGTCTTAGCATATATTAGAAAGATAAAAGAGCCCGAACTGAAAAATAAACCGGACAGAACCAACATAATATATTATGTTCTAACGCCTAACCCCTTCAAAGACATCCATATACCTAACCAAAAAGCCTCTAGAACGGAGGTTAAGGTACTAGATCCAAAACTACCCGATCCTTCCTATAACTATGCAATTATACATACACATCCACAAGGAGTATCAAGGTTCAGCCAGATAGACAGAGAATACATCAACGCTAACCACATAGTAAGTATATTGGTTGAAAACGGAACAGTGAAGGATGCATCTATAAGTTTCCTACAAGGAAAAACAAGCATACAGGTAACACCAGAAATAAATATAATACAAAACTCTGTACTAGTAAAATACTACCTCGATAAGCTAGGTATAGCCGGAAGCGCTCTCGAAGTACTCTTGAAAGACTTCAATGCACTTGTTAAAGCAATATACCTAAAATACCTAATACAGGTTGTATCCAAGAAAATAGAAGGGTGCAGGGGCAAACACCAATTTTTAAAATTAAAATACTTAGAATACCCACTATAATAACAAAACCTCGATAAACGGGGGATCCGTAAAACTGATAAAAGAATCACGTGTTCTAGAAAAGAATAAAGCAGGAAGCCAAATTCTTCTATATAGACCTAAAAATAATCATCATAATCACATAAATTATCTAAACATAGTTGTTAAACAATTAGATGGGGATAGGGTCGGCGATGGGGACTACGTTGGTGCCTTTGCTGCCACAGTGGCATCCTTCCTCGAAGACCCCGCCTCCGTCGTGTTCCAGGCCGCGAAGAATAGGAATAACAATGACAAGTATGA
>JALUDS010000099.1:0-2289 GCA_027043945.1 Acidilobaceae archaeon | reverse complement strand
TTCTTGTGGGGTTTAGTCAACCTGATACACCTAGCTTTCTTCCTACTAGCGACATCCAGGCTAGTAGGGCGCTTAGCTGGATGTCGTCGTCGCTGCCTTCGACGAGTCTAAAGTGTATTTCTCCTATGTAGTCTGCGATTAGTATTCTGAGGTCTTCTGGGATGTCTATCTCGTTGCTGAATATCTCTCTGTGTATTTGCTTGACTATGTCTTCTCCGCTTAGCCCGTACTCGATCATTAGTTTTCTGAGAAGGGCTCTTGCTCCCGTGAAGTCCCCGTTCAAGGCTGTCTTAATCATTTGTCTTACTTCTTTTGGCTTGGCCATTCCTACTACTTTGAATACTGTTTCCACGGTTACTTTGCCTAGTGCCGCGGCTGCTTGTAGTACGTTGATTGCTTTTCTCATGTCTCCTTCGCTTATCTCGTATATTGTTTCTAGTGCTTCTGGATCGTATTCTACTCCTTCGTTGTCTGCTATGTATTTGAGTCTGGCTACTACATCGTCTTTCTTTAGTGGCTGGAATCTGAAGAACGCGCATCTGCTCTGGATAGGATCTATAATCTTTGAAGGATAGTTGGCTATTAGAATGAATCGTGTGGATACTGAGTATAGCTCCATAAGCCTCCTAAGGGCTTGCTGTGCATCTGCGGTCATGTTATCTGCTTCGTCTAACAGTATTATCTTGAATGGAATGTCTGGGGGTGTACGGCTTCGAGCGAATTCCTTGACCTTTTCTCTTATTACACCGATTCCTCTCTCATCGCTGGCGTTTAGTTCTAGCATGTATTGTCTATAATATTCTCCGTAGAGATCGTGTGCGAGTGCATGAGCAGCTGTCGTTTTTCCTGTTCCGGCTGGTCCTGCGAATAGTAGATGGGGCATGTTCTTGTTCTTTACGAATGTTTTGAGCCTGTTTACTATTTCTTCTTGGTTGACTATCTCATCTAGGCTTCTAGGCCTGTATTTCTCTACCCAGAGGATATCGAATGCAGTGCTCAAATTACTTCACCTTCGCATGGTTCAAATTATTCCTCTTTCTCCACTCTATCTATTGTAAGTGTTCCATCTAATAATAGACTAGTCTTCCAGGTCTATTATTAGTGTGCAGATGCGGTGCCTTAATGGACAGTTACGGTTGGGTCTCTCCCTTTCACCTTATCAGTGCCGGCTACACTAAACACTATGTGGTGCCGGACTCTTGGATATCGATCTACAACTTGAGCTGATATCGATAGACTACCAGTCAAGACTGGTTAGAGTAATAGTACTCTCAAACATAGAGAGCCATATCCCTACCCCAGCCGGCCTTATACGCGTCAGGAAAGGAGACGAACTAGACCTTCCAAGGTGGCAGGCAAAGCTTCTAGAAGAAAAAGGAATAGTGGAGATCAAGGACCAGGATCTAGATCTGGATACAATAAACATGTTTCATTACAAGGAGAAGAGAAAAACCGCTGCCAACCAGATCGTTCCCCTTCCCCAGGACTTCTATCCGAAATCCTTCGAACTAGTTAAGAAGCTAGACGAATTGATTAGAGAGAATCCTAGCCACATGTTTGTAAAAGACAGAGAAATACTAGAGAAGAATCTAAGTGAGCTTGCGGAGGCACGTCTTATGAAGATAATACGTCTCGCTACCACGGATGAGGGCGGGCTAAGAGATCGACTAACGCCGGAAGAAACAGTTGTCTTCGACAGACTACATAGCGTGATAAGTGCATGGAGACGCTACGTTAAGAAGCCCTTCCAGAGGTGAAGGCGTTGGGCCTTGAATCACTCGATATTCCGGGAGAGGAGACTCTAGAATACAAGGATAGATTCATAGACTTCATCAGGAACTACAGAGATAGTAGCGGAAGATTCAAGTATATGGATAGGCTAAGGCGCATGATGAATTTCGATCTACGTAGCCTCGCAGTAGACTACGCGGATCTCTATAGATACGATACGGATCTCGCCGAGGCTCTAATAGATAAGCCCCATCAAGTTCTCCGAGACGCCTCCGAGGCCATCAAGGAAATAATCCTCTTGGAGAATCCAGAGTACGCTGAGAGAAAAAAGAAATTCGTTGTAAGAATCTATGGATTATTCGAGACAGTCAAGATACGAGACCTGAGAAGCGACCATATAGGTAAACTAGTCCAGGTAGAAGGAATCGTTACTCGAATGCATCCTATTAGGAGTCGCATGGTCAAAGCCGTCTTCAGACACGAGAAATGCGGGGCCGAGTTCGAGTGGCCTCCAGGAGAAGAGACTATAGGCGACACAATAGAGAAGCCGAGCATATG
>JALUDS010000098.1:0-8340 GCA_027043945.1 Acidilobaceae archaeon | reverse complement strand
CATTTATCGTCAAGAACAGTAACTCCGAGCGACTATAAGCCATATCCACTAGTAGTATTAGCAAGAAAGTATTTGCGAGGAGACAGAATCCAAGACATATCTCCGCAAGGACAAGATAGAATAGTTAAAATCACAGGTAGACGAGGATACTCGATAATTGCAGAATTAATCCCAAGAGGAGTAATAGCGTTGCTCGACGAAAAAGACTCCATCCTTGCACTGACAAAAACCCTTAAGCTACGTGATAGAGTGCTAAAACCTAAGATAAGATATACTCCTCCCCCAATACAAGAGAGTATCATCATAAAACTAGTCGGGTCTAAGATAGAAAATATCCCCGAAGACCTCTTGAACTGTATAAGGTCTGGAAAAGACGCTGTACGAGGACTCATAAGAGGATGTAGAATACCTGGAGAACTCGCTGAGGAGGCACTATATAGATCGGGTATCGATAAACAGAAAGGAGTCGATAGTCTGGAAGAAAAAGATCTACAGGCAATACTAGATGCCCTTATGGGAATTATAGCGGAGTCGTTCAGTGGAAAAGGATGGCTGATAATACAGGAATCTCCTATCGAAGCGGATCCCTTCAAACCACTAAGATATATTGAAGGAGGAGACTTCATTGTAGAAGAGTATTCTTTGTTTGATGAATCCCTGGATATACTATTTGCGCAAGGTGTTAGAGGCACACGTACAAAACCACAAGAAGATACGACAGGGGACAGCGAATACTATAGATTACTAAAAAGTATTGAAGAGGCGGAAAAGAAAGCGAGAGAATACGTATTAGAAGCCGAGAAGAAGAGAAAAATAGCAGAGCTAATGGCGAAACACTATCAGGACTTCGAAAAACTCTTTAACATTATAACAAGAAATAAGGAGAAGAAATTCTCTGTAGGAAAAGTAATTGTAACAAAACTAAATGATAAATACGTAATCGAGCTCCCAGGCGATATCACATTCGATTACTATCATGGAGAAACAGTGGATGCTGTTATACTAAGGTTATACAGGGAAGCAGGAGAACTAGAAGCAAAAGCCAAGCGCGCAGAAGAAATAAAAGAAGAGATCTTGTCGCGCATAGATGAGCTTAGAATAAAAGTAAAAGCCAGAGAACTATCCCAGCGAGTCCGGAGAAGGAAACGGTTCTGGTTCGAGAAATATCACTGGACTGCGACGAGAAACGATCTTCTAGCAATAGGCGGTCGAGACGCTAGCCAGAACGAAGCAGTAGTCAAGAAACACTTATCACAAAACGACCTATTCCTTCATGCAAACATTCATGGAGCACCAGCAGTTGTTCTGAAAATCAAGGACAGGACGCCCCACCAAGAAGACATATTCGACGCCGCGGTTCTAACAGCTGCCTATAGTAGGGCATGGAAGGCTGGTGCTGGAAGCATTGATGTATATTGGGTAACCGCGAGTCAAGTATCATTTAGTCCGCCGACAGGAGAATACCTGGCTAAGGGAGGAATAATGGTTTATGGAAAGAAGAATTATCTCCCGAAGCCGGTACCCGTAAAGATAGCAATAGGGATCGCTATCAACGAGGAAGGCGTACCGATAGTCATGAGTGGAAGCGAGGAGACAATCCAAGAAAAAACCTTGGTCTACTCTGTGCTCGTCCCTGGAGATCATGCAAAGAGCGAAATGGCGAAGATACTCAAGAACAAATGGTACGAGGCCTTGGATCAAGAACATAAACATATACCGTATGCAGTTCCAGATGAAGAAATAATGCCTAGAATTCCGGGAAGGTCTAGGATCATAAGAACCAGGAGAGGAAATGATAAAGGGATTATTCTGAAAGACCTTGAGAACTAGCCTATAAGGGGAATGTCGATTGCCAGTAGCTGATCTAGCCCTAGCATGTACAATATTTCCTTCGTAGGAACCCCTGTATCCGGATCCCATCCTCTAAGTAGATAGTACTCTCTTCTCATACGATGGAATTCGTCGGGATCGATTCTCTCTCCTTGCCTAGATCCATCACTAATAGGATCCTCGAAGAGTCTTCGAGGCAAACTGTCTTCCTCTCGCGGAGATAATCCGAGTGCAAGATTCACCAATCGCTCCAAGGTTATCGTCCGCTCTGAAACACTCATGAGATCAGTGGAAGTGTACGAGTATCCTGTGAACACATTTACAGCCTCTAGGATATCGTTAAGTGTTAATTCTTTTCTAGAGAACTTACATACTCCCAATATATCGAACAAGGCAAACATGTTCTCCATAAACCTTACCATGTGGGACTTCCCTTTGTACGTCAAGGGATCGACGTTATCATAGATCCATAGCTTGCCTCCAAGCTCGACCGCATACATACCACTGGTCAGATGATCTCCTCCTCTACTGCTAACGGCGTATCCTAGGCCTAAGCCTTTAAGTCCTCGCGCATCATATGCCGGCAAACCTAGGCCCTTAACATGAATAGCTAGCTCGACGCCTCCAAGCCTCTCAGAGGCAATCCTCTCGCCCTCAGCTAGGGTACTAGCAATAGCGTTATTCCTATAGGCCATATCGACTACAAGTTTAACTATTCCCTCAAGGTCCCCCCAGGTCACACGTCTATACTCGTCTGGAATCTTTTCAAGATCGATGAGACCCTTCTCCTTAGCCTCAAGGAACCAGGATATCGTTGTACCCAGACTAATTCCATCGAACCCAAGCTCATCAGCCAATAGGCTTAGAACGGCTGCATTTTCTGGATCGCAGAACCCTAGGTTTGTTCCTAAACTGTATAATAGTTCGTATTCTGGACCATCGTATTCTCTGATTTTGTTCTCTAAGGGATCTCTTAAATGTATTACTTGACTACATGGCCTGTTACAGCTAATACAGGGATTTCGAGTAACCCTGTTTTTCCGCGCATAGTTCGTATAATTGTCCCGTGCTTTATCCCTGTTGGGGCACCAGGACAGGGTGCTGTTAGTCCAATTACGTGAAGGGAGGACTCCTTGGGTCTCGGTTAGGTTAACGACTATGGGTGTACCATACTCGATGAGTGATTTGCTTGAGGTACTCTTGGGAATAGTCTGTGCCCATTTTACGACTAGTCGCCTCTGTTCCTCGCTATACTCGGGCCTTATTCTCCGGGCCCTCGCTAGTATGGCTTTTATATTCTTTGATCCGAGGACGGCTCCTAAACCTGTTCTCCCAGCCTGTCTACCATCACAGTCTACGAGCGCGATCCTGCTAAGGTTCTCGCCTGCAGGACCTATCATACAAGATGAATACCCAGGATACTTTTTCTGGAGTAGTGTTCGTGCATCACTAGTCTTAAGTCCCCAAAACTCGCCTGCATCATCTATAGACACTCCATCTTCGTCTACTACTATTATGCTGGGGTTCTTTGCTCTTCCAACTATCATAAGGGCGTCGAAGCCTAATTGTCTCAATACTGAGCCTAGTCTGGCTCCCACGCTACTTCGTCCAAGAAGATTAGTCAGAGGGCTTCTCGAGATAATCATTGTCTTACTAGCTGTGCTCAGTCCTGTGCCCACTAGGAGTCCCGGTACGATAACAAAAGGATTTTTCTTTGAGAACGGCGCTATATTATATCCTAGTATTTTATATGCCAAGAAAGCGCCAAGGCCTCTACCACCCAGCAACATTTTGTAGACGAGCTGGGGAATCTCTACAGTCTTACTTGTCTCGGTTGAAGCGTCGACTAGGAGTATCCTGCCTTTCGGCACTTGCATATTTCTCACGCACCATAAGAGTATTATCGTATACAATAGTCTATAAGTTGAACCACTCGCACTCGACTAACGACGAAGTTAATAGATCCTAAATCGTGCCTTAATAAAGTATCTAATAGCAACTTGTATTAAGTATTTGGATTGTTATAGGTAAAATAAACTAAATACATATGCCGTTAATAGGTGACTGTTTTGAGTAGCCAGACGCCTACAAAGTTCGACGTCGTGGTTGTAGGAGCGGGGCCAGCAGGTGCCTCGGCAGCATACTTGCTAGCGAAGGCAGGCTACAAAGTACTTGTCGTCGAGAGAGGCCGAGGAGCAGGCACCAAAGAACTCTTCGGAGGAAAAATATATGCTGAGCCCCTCAGAACCGTTTGGCCAGAGCTCGACAAGGAAGCCCCTATCCATAGATGGGTTACAAGGGAAAGGATCAGTTTCGTGAAGGGCGAACGGGTTACAACTGTAGAATTTAAGCTAGGGCGAAAAGTAGCGTTCACCACTTATCTAACAGAGATGGCAAAGTGGATGGCTAACAAGGCAGTGGAGAGCGGAGCAATACTAGTAGACGAGGTCAGAGTTGACGAGATAATCGTAGAAAATGGTAAAGTCAAAGGAATCAGAAGCGGGCCGGATACGATAGAAGCAGACGTAGTAGTAGACGCCGAGGGAGTAAACCGAATCTTACTAGAAAAACTCGGCCTAGCAGAGAAAATAAAACCGGATCAAGTAGCACTGGGAGTTAAAGAAGTTATCAACGTCGGTAAAAAGGCATTGAATGAAAGACTCCTTCTCGACGAAGGTGAGGGAATGGCATGGTTCATGGTAGGTGATGTCACAGCAGGTATCCCCGGTGGAGGCTTCATGTATACTATGAAAGACACCATAGCACTAGGACTAGTCCTACACATAGGTAAGGCATACGAGGCAGCGAAAACAGGCGAATTAAAACAGACAGTGCCCATGTTCTTAGAAAAACTTAGGACACATCCATTCTTCAGCAAGATCTGGGGAGACGCAGACGTCCTAGAGTACGGCGCTCACATGACTATCGAAGGCGGCCTCCGATATATGCCAAAGAAACTATACATGCCTGGCCTAGTCGTAGTAGGAGACGCCGCAGGACTACTCCTAAACACAGGCTACACGATTAGGGGAGTAGACTACGCGGTCTATAGCGGAAAACTCGCAGCTGAGACAATAATAGAGGCCTTAGAATCAGATGGGCCAACAGAAGAGAACCTTAGAAAATATGAGGAGAAAGTAAGGGCAAGCTTTATGTTCAGAGAACTAGTCAAGCACCGCGGAATAGAGAAAGTAATGGAGGACCCGATGTTCTTCACGAAGCTACCAGCAATGCTGAACATACTGCTCGCAAAGTTATACGAGCAAGACTACGAGGAGCCAACAGTGCTCGAGGCACTGCTCGACTCCGTGAAGGAGAGCGATGTAAGCTTGTCAAAGTTTATGCTCAAACTATTCTCGGTGGTGAGTAAGTTATGAGCGAGGAGAAGGGGCTTAAACCCATAAAAATAGAGGATCTCCTACAGAGAACCGTCTACGACGTAGACGAAGATCCACATATAGAAATAATAGATGAACGAGGTGTGCCAAAAGAGCTGACCATGCTATGTCCCTGTAGCTGTTATACTACTGTAGGCGAGAAGCTACTCTACAGCTACGAAGGATGCCTCGAATGCGGACTCTGCCGAGTACTATCAGAGCCATGGGGACTACGCTGGGAGTATCCTAAGAGCGGAAGAGGAGTCCAGTACAGGTTCACTTAAGGATAGGGGGTGTACACGGTGAGGATAGTAGTCGGAATAAAGTGGGTCCCGAACACCCAGGCAGTCAGGTTCGATCCAAAGACAGGAACACTGATAAGAGCAGGAGTCCCCTCAATAGTCAACCCACACGACTTCCCTGCTATAGAACTTGCACTAAGGCTAAAAGACATGTACGGTGGAGAAGTCATAGCAGTAACAATGGCCCCTCCATCAGCAACCCAAGGACTCGAACACGTCCTAGGAATGGGCGTTGACAAGGGAATCCTACTGACAGACAGAAAGTTCGCAGGCGCAGACACACTGGCAACAAGCTACGTAATAGCAAAAGGCATCGAGAAAATATCAAAAGAAATAGGCCCTGTAGACGTAGCCATATTCGGACACGAGACAATAGACTCCAGCACAGCCCACATCGGTGCACAGGTCGCCAGCTGGCTAGGATGGCCATATGTATACTATGCAAGAGACGCAAAACTAGTCGAAGACGGAAAGCTAAGAGTAGTAAGACAAACAGAGAAGGCAGTCGAAGAATACGATGTAAATCTACCAGCAGTCGTTGCCACCGCAATCAAAGCACTTAAACCAAGACCGGTGAGGCTAAGCTACAAGCTACGAGCTAAGATAGAGAAACCAATAATCGCCTGGAACATAGAAGACCTAGGCCTTGATCCAAGATGTACAGGCCTCAAAGGATCACCCACAGTAGTAGCAAACATTACATGGATGCCAGAAGTACCCCGAAAGAAGATAGTATATACTCCAAAGGATCCAAGAGATGCGGCTAGATGGATCCTAAAGCAATTGTTTAGTGACGAATCAGTAGCCGGCTTCTTAAAGAAAGCCCTATGGGGTGAGGAGTAATGCCCATGAAGGTGAACTGCGAGAAGCTATGTCCGGACTGGCCATGCGAGCAGCCAGACGAGTTCAAAGACATATGGGTAGTTATGGAGACAGACGAGCATGGTATCAGCGAAGCAAGCCTACAGATGCTCACGCCAGCAAAGAAAATACAGTCAAAGAAGCCTGAAGAGAAAATAGTAGCTGTACTAATAGGACACAACGTTAAACAGTATGCCGAGATACCAATTAAACATGGAGCAGACAAGGTAATAGTAGTAGACGATGAGAGACTAAAGACGTATTATCCAAGAGTATATGGCCAAGTAATAGTGGACCTAGCCAAGAAATACAAGCCTGCGGTGATCCTTGTCTCCGCAACCATGAAAGGTCGAGAAATGGGACCATACATTGCGAACACTCTGAGAACAGGTATCACTGCTGACTGTACAGACTTCGATGTCGATGAAAAGACCGGAGACGTCCTCATGATACGACCGCCATTCGCGGCAATAATGCTAGCATATATCAAGACACCGTTTAGAAGACCGCAGATGGGTACTGCAAGACCAAACGTCTTCCCAGTACCACCCTACGACGAGAGCAGGACTGGAGAGATCATCGAAGAGAAACTAGAAACCATAATGGATCCAGGAATGCAACTAGTAAACTACGTCCCAGTCAAAAGAGAAGAAGTCCTTATCGAGAAAGCAGAGATAATTGTATCCGTAGGTAAAGGAATAGGATCCATGGACGGAGTAAAACTCGCAGAAAAACTAGCTTCACTACTAGGCGGAGTAGTGGCAGGATCAAGAAAAGCAGTAGACGCAGGTTTCGTCGATCCAGAAAGACAAGTTGGACAGACAGGTAAGAGCGTGAAACCAGTACTCTACTTCGCAGTAGGAATAAGCGGAGCAGCCCAACACATGCTAGGAGTAAGAGAAGCTGGAAGAATAGTAGCAATAAACATAGATCCAGAAGCCCCAATATTCAAACAGTCAGACTACGGAGTAGTAGGAGACTATAGACCAATACTGGAAGCCTTGATCGAAGAACTAGAACAGCTGAAAGAAAAAGGTCCACAAGCAATAGAAGAACTGTTAAAAGAATAAAGAATCCATGCACCTATTTCTTACATATTTTTCTTTCCAGACTAAGGCATTGTAAACCAGTCAACAGTTTCTTACTCTGATTACTTCACCAGTCTTCCAATCTAATAGACTCAGTAGCTCGCTAAGGAATCTCAGAGTTTCGACGAGGAGATCATCGGGCACGCCTGAAACACCTGCTGCCAAAGCTAAAAGCCTAGTTGTTGTATCCCTGATCATAGTGATCCGGCTATCTCTATGCGGATATAAGTGGAGAACGTTTCCGTCTGAGTCCACTAGGATTGGTAATCCCTTTTCCAGTACTTCGTCTTTTCCTCCGATAGCATGGAATATTTCCCCGCCCAGCGATACTGTTAAGCGGAGAGGTAAAGAGGCTTTTTCGATGTCATAAAGTCCTATAGGGACTAGGTATTTTGCGGAGGCAACGTTTCCCATGTCTACAATGGGGCTAATTCTCGGAAATCTGCCTCTGAGAAGTCTCCTTACAAGGGCTTCACTGCTTGGTCTCGTCTTTGTGGGGTCGATTCCTATTCTCCAGTAGAATTTCCTATACGCTCTGATGATGGGATCATTCTTTAGCTCTTCTACGGTATATTTGTTCTCAATATGTTCGTGGAGCCCTCGTACTATGTCCTCCCAGTTCTTTGGATACTTCGGAGAGGCAGGACCTTCTGCCATCATATAATAGGCCTTTATCCCATATTCAGAGGCATCTTTATCTATACAGACAAACATATCCGTGGATCCTCTATTCATTCTGCCAGACCTCCCAGTATTCTTTGTCTAGGGCACTCTGTCAAATATTAGGATCATGGTCGTGATCCCTCAAAGATGTCAGATAGTCAACAATAGAGCAAGGAATCCTGATAGGAATATTCCGTCGAATACGCCTACGCCTCCTAT
>JALUDS010000097.1:0-2322 GCA_027043945.1 Acidilobaceae archaeon | reverse complement strand
GTCATTGTATTCTTTGAGTAGTCCTAGAAGCTTTTCCGGTACATATGTTATTATGTGTTCAGAGGCTTCGTAGTAGGCTCCCAATCCTTTCTTACTTGTTGTTACAGGTATGACCATAAGCTTTGTTGATCCTTTAACCGGAAATCCTTTACTCGAGAGATCTGCAGTTATGCTCGTTGGTTTGAGTCCTGTATCCAGTAGGTCTTGTATGGTATTTTGTGCAGGCGTCGCCGACGATAATATGACTGGTAGACTATGCCAGTGTTTGAATATGCTGAGTATTGAGTATAAAGCGTCTAATTCGTATGAACCGTATAGATGGAATTCATCTATAAATAGTGGATGACGAAGTATATGTTCAACTACTGCTCGTTGTGTGGACTCTTGTTGTCTTGTCATAACACCTGTTTTTCGCAATATATCTTCGATTTTCTCGGGATCCTTACCTTCTGCTATCGCTAGCAGTATGTTATGGAGAGATTTACCAACATTTTCAAAGCTCATATACGCACCTGTAAATATTAATAGAAACGTGTCTGGTGTGGAGAAGACAATTGTATAGATTCCCTCTTTTCTTTTTCGAAGTATTTTTCTAGCATAGTTGTAGAGGATTTCTCTTTTTGGCGTACCATCTTCAGAAACAATTGATTTACTAGATAAAGCCAACAGTGCAACATACTTATCGCCACACCAAGAGTCTTGGGCTTCTAGTATCTCTTTATTTAATTGGTATATTCTTAGAGGCTCTATACAATCATAGTCCTCATCGCCGCAAATCCTGCTTTCAGGATATACCTCCTTGCCGCCTAAAGCTTCTCTTATTATTGAGATTACGGTTTCTATTTGGTTCCTTAGTAATGTATTGTTTGGATAAAGTGCTACGAACCCGTTCGTTGACTCTCCAGTAAAACCAGGTGATAAGAGTAGAGATAGGGTTTTTCCCGATCCTGTAGGAGCCTCAAGTACTAGATCATTTTTCTTCTCTAAGAGTTTATGTAGGTTGTGTTGAAAACTGTTCAACCTATATTTTCCGAGATAAGAGTTGGACCAAGGTATGGAAAATGATGGAATTTTAACAATATAAGGTAGACTCATGACAACGACCTCTTAGACTTTAGCACAGGTAGAGTAATTGTTTTACGTCGTGCGGTTCCTTGATTGATCGAATAAATGTAGGCTTTCGAGGCTGTTCCTAGAAATGCAATATCTCCAGCGGGATGGTTTATAATAACTATTCCGCCTGAGGTCTCAACAACGTCACCTAAATTATAATAGTGTGTTACTTGACTGTTTTCCGCTACTTTGGGAGTTACCGGATAAAGTCGAATATGTAATGTTCCTGCTCTCTTGGAGCCAATGCGTGTTATAAGTCTGGATGGAAGCTTATATTCGGATATAATTAGAGTTTCAAGAATGCTCCCCGGTAGGAGTACAGTGTTTCTTGCAATATCTGGATATGCGAAACGTCCTTTGCCTTTTGCTTCTACGAATCCTTCGCCCTTGGCAGAAAGAAATATGGTTTGTTGGACAGCCTTAACTGTGTAGAGTGGATAGCTATAGATACCAAATCTATGAAAGATATCGAGTGGCTGTTTATATAATGTTTTGCCTCCTATAGAACTGTACCCTACATCGGGATCGGCTACATATCCGGCTAGTGCTAATACAAATCCATAATTATGGAACACGGGGAGCATTAGATGAATATATCCCATTGACTCGGGTCTAGCACTCGTATGATACCACAATATCCCATCGACTCTTATAGTGGCATGATAGAAAAATGCCATTGTCAACTCACCTTCATGAGATACGTCAATGCATCATTCATTTCTTCTTGCCTGACGCAAACGATATCCACTTCACCATCTGTTCCGCAAAATCTATGCTACTCTTCCATAAGTCAAGCATTGTATTGTCCGATAGTACTTCTTCGACATCTTCGTTAGTTAGTCTTATGAATCCGTATTTCTTCAGGTAGTCTCCTAGTTTTGAGAGGATCTCGGAGGGTTTACGAGAGCCCGCAAGACTATCTGCTAATTCGAGCGCCGTTGTAGAGCTGTGTGTGCCGCATCTGATACCTGCGAGTCGTATTTTAACTGTTCCATATACTCCTGATCTTCCTCCAATTTCTTCTACGTGTATAAGTGATCCAAGTACTGCAAGGAGTTCTGGTAAGGTAACATCAGTTATAACTGCTCTTCCTATGAAGATCGTTCCGGGTTCCACGTGGATTTCGGTGTATAGTGATTGTCCTGTGGTAGAAAGCATTCCCTCGGATACTTTGTTGTGGGTTGCGGGGAGTATACCCTCGACTGTTGC
>JALUDS010000096.1:0-2333 GCA_027043945.1 Acidilobaceae archaeon | reverse complement strand
GATCTCATAGAGCTTGGGTGAAGGATCGATAACCACTTCTGCTCGTCTACCCGATGCTAAGAGTTTAACGGCTTCTCTAATCGACCTCCTTGATAAAGTTGCGCTTAGACCTATCCTCTGTATCCTATGATTTGATAGTCTCTGCAGTCTTTCAAGCAGGACGGAAAGCTCGCTTCCTCTTTCACTATCAATTAGTTCATGTATCTCATCCACAATTATCCATCGTGTCTCTGCAAATAATTTCCTCGCATTTTTCACTGTTAATAACATATTCAGGGATTCCGGTGTTGTAACCATTATATCTGGAGGATCTATTAGAAATCTTTTCCTTGCACTTGTCGTTGAATCACCATGTCTTAGCATAATACTAAAACCTGCTTGGGACACGATTCTCTCTATTCTATAGACTATATCTCTGTTGAGAGCCCTTAGCGGTGTTATATAGATTAGTTTGACTCCTTTAATGGCCTTAAGCTCCTGTTTCCTTAACATGAGGGAAAGTACGGGGAATAGCGCGGCTTCTGTTTTTCCGCTTCCTGTAGGGGCGACGATTAGTGTGTTATGTCCTCTGAGTATTACCGGGATACTTTTTTCTTGGATTGGTAGAAGCTTTGTGTATCCTTGTTCGTTCATGACACGTAGCATTTCCGTGTGCAGGCTGCTGGTAACGTCCATTACTCTAGTGCACCTTTCATGCTCTTCCTATCTCCTATCTTATTATTTTCCTCTAGAGCTTATTACCAGATCTTGGAAGAGGCCTTGAGAGCGGAGATTCATCCTTGTAATGTTAGAAGCGTATTATATGGGGCAATACTGGTTCTAGCTCACATTATCGTTATCGGGTTCTTCTCTGGGTATGTTGGCAGTATCGTTTTAGGAGATCTACTTGTATCTATTGGAAGAATCCTCGTGAGCGTTATAGGAGTCGTATCGATATCAATTATTGTTTTTGCAATTGCCCGTGGCTTCATCGAAGTAATAGTCTATGGAATAATACTTGCCTCTGCTCTGTCTTTTACCGGGCTAGAATGGATTGCTCCTGTGACCCTCTATTTCCTGTTCATGGGTATTCTACTAGTTATAGGACTCTTCGGACGTAGAATTCACGAACCACTATCTGATCTCAATAGGTTTAGACGGAGAAAACTCTATGTGTCTCCTATAATGGTTGCCCTAACACTAGCTCTTGTAATTTATGAATACCTGGGAGTGGGTTCGGCTAGTTTTATATTGCTATCTTCATTTCTGAGCGCCATTCTAGTCTCTCCATTCGCTCATGACGCGAAGAGGGCCCTGATTTATGGCGTTATCGTGTCTAATCCTTTTACTGCTCCGTTCTCGATAGCTCTTGTAAGTCATTTTCCTATTAGGATGAAGTCATGTAATGGTATTAGGCTGGGACGGATTGTCGGAGTCTTTGACCCGTTTAATTGTAAGACTGTTAGAAGAGTCCGTTATGATCTCTGTTTTGTGTGCTCAGAGGGATCTGCTGAGCTTTCTATCAGTACTAAGGATCGATACAGAGTAATCATTGTAGATCAAGGACACGAATTCTTAGACTTGGTTTCTAACGCATTATTGGGAGAAGAACGTGCTATTTTCGTCAGTATTGGGTCTAAAGGAGATATCAGGACGATCGATGATCTTTATAAGAGAATTGAACTCTTTGAAAACAATAAGCTCGATAAGCTCCGTCTCACTATTGATTCTAGTATTGATGATACATTATTTCTTACTTTAATGAGCGTTATAATGGAGACCTCTATAGAGAACAACATTCTATTAGTGGTCGACGACGAAGAGAGTGTATTTACCAGTATAATTACATATGAGTATAATATGCTACGCTTGCTCAATAAACACAAGAAACTCATACTTAAAACTCCGAAAATTGACGAACCACGTATCCTTAGAACTCTTATAGATACAGGATCTGGAATAATTGTAGGTACAAATACAAGCATTGTTACGTTGCAAGCCTTTTTCCACGGTCTTGGGATAACTGGAATTAGCGATGACCTCTGGAGGCTTCATGAGTTTATGCGTGCAAATAAATCATTTATAATATATCCATACTGCGATAACAATATTGTCCTTGCATCAAACTAGAGATCAAACAAACCTAGTTATCTTATAATATTCCTGTATACACAATTTGATCCAGGTGTGAATAAAATGGTATCAACTCAAGCAGAGCCTATCGAAGAAATCGATACGGAGATCGAGGTAACGGAGTTCAAGGTATCCCCGGAATTCCTAGAGGCTATGCTGGTAGCAGTAGATCTATTGGAAAAGGTCTCGGCCGGCGAATTAACGCTTAGCGAGGCTCGAGC
>JALUDS010000095.1:21438-27863 GCA_027043945.1 Acidilobaceae archaeon | reverse complement strand
CCCAGGTATACCTTCATAGGAGGCCATAAAAGACACAGTTTCGAGAAAAGACGGGTGCATAAGTTGAGTAACAAGCAGAGCAACGAGTACCTGTACGTGACAAGCACTGCTATAAAGATACTAGAGAAGTATCCTCTATGCGATAGGTGTCTAGGACGATTATTCGCGAAACTAGGATATGGATGGTCAAACAAGCAACGAGGAGAAAGCATAAAAAGAGTCGTATTAATGGAACTCCACCACATGCTACGAAACGAGAAGATAAAAAAAGAACAACTAGAAACCATAGCAAAAAACATAGGCGAACACGCTCAACCCCTATTGAGAAAGCTGGGCTTCGACAATGGCGAAAATCCAAGATGCACAATCTGTGGAGGACTACTAGATAGCTTTATAGAAGACATAAGCAGAAGGAGCATGCCTATCCTGAAAGCTTATGATATAAAGCGGTTTATTGTCGGAGCAAAAGTTAGTGGGTCAATAATAAATAAAGAGAACCAGCTTAAACTAGAATTTAGGCTAGGCTTCGGAGAAAGTATAAAGGCAGAGATCAGGAGAGAAATAGGAAAACTAATACAATCCCTCGACAAGGATCTTACAGTAGACTTCGATAACCCAGAAGCAACACTCCTCGTAGAATACCCGGCCGGTGCAATCTATCTCCAGGTAAATAGTCTGTTGATAAAAGGCCGATATTGGAAAACCGGCCGTATGATAAGTCAGGCCTATTGGCCTACTCCCTCCGGGCCAAAATACTATAGTATAGAAGAAGCACTATGGAGCGTTCTCCGCACAATCGGGGCGGAGAGAGTCGTATTACACGCAGCAGGCAGAGAAGATGTAGACGCAAGAATGCTTGGATCGGGTCGACCAGCAATCTTTGAGTTCAAGACCCCTCGGAAACGGCACCTACATCTTAGAGAACTAGAAAAAGAAGCGAATAAGTCGAGCAACTATGTATCGTTTAGATTCGAGGACTATGCCTCAAGAAAAGACGTACAATTATACAAGGACGATATGGCGAAAACCTCGAAGATCTATAAGGCCCTTATAGTCTCTGACGAGCCCATCGACGATGATAAGCTTAAGGAACTAGAATCCTTCTTCACGAATAGACTCATAATGCAGAAGACTCCTAGCCGGGTACTCCACAGGAGACCCAACATTCTACGTAGGAGAAAAGTATACTCAATGCAATGCCATAAGATATGGGACCACGTCTTCGAATGCCTCATAAACGCTGAAGGAGGCCTCTATATCAAGGAACTTGTTAGCGGAGATGAGGGTCGGACCACTCCTAGCTTCAGCGAGGTCCTAGGAGCCCCCGCTAGATGCGTAGAGCTCGACGTAGTATCTGTCAAACTAAGAGGGCATTCTTAAAATACCCTTCAATGCTCACACCTAGAGAGGTGTCGAGAAAATGGTAAAGCCGCCAAGAGGCTACAGGCACAGGACAAGGAAACTGCTCCGCAAAAAAATAAGGGAAAAGGGAGCTATCCCGAAGCTCTCGGTTATACTGAGACAGTATAAGTTAGGTGAGAGAGTAGCTATAAAAATAGATCCTTCGTTCCACTATGGAATGCCCCACAGGAGATTCCATGGCCTAACAGGCGTAATAACAGGTAAGCGTGGAAGAGCGTACGAGGTTGAAGTATACCTGGGTAGGAAGAAGAAAATACTATACGTACCGCCCGAGCATCTACGCCCGCTAAGGGGCTAGCTATAATATTCGCTCTTTCCTCATATAATTAAGGCTAAAAATCACCTATACTAGTAGGGGCTGGTAATAATGACAAGGAAGATACTTTCATCGAAGAACATCACTTGGTCGGAAGCAAAAGAGATCCTACAAAAAAGAAAACAAGAGAGTAGCGGCGGCATACTAGTAACGCAGGAACGAGCATGGGAATATCTAAAGACCTTCGCTGTTCTCGACGCTGAAACAGCGAGGAAACTAGTTAATGAGCTAGTAAACGAGGCATCTATAGATGAGGATCTAGCAGTAGTAGTGGCTAACATGTGTCCCTCGACGAAGGGAGAGATAAGATCTATACTTGAGATGAAGAAAGAGATACAGTACAATGAAGAAGTTGTAAATAAAGTAAAGTCTATCGTTGACAAATATTGTCAACCTACTATAGAAGAGTAACCATAGAGTGCTCGAACCAAAAAGACTCTACCCAAATATGATGGTTATATGGTTTCGTTGAGATTAGGAACGTAGGGGCGTTTTAGCTATACTCCTTATAGGCTAGATCTATATTCTATAACTTACATATAAGTATTATTGTGGAGCTGTGGGGAGATGAAGGGTCCGAGGGAGAGATACCGCGATAAGAGGCATGAGGCGGCCCCGATAGTCTCGCATCCAGCTACAGAGATAGAGGCAATTATACTCGATTATCTTCCTAAAGGGTATTATGCTGATCCACACAGAGAGCATCGTAACAGGCCCGTTGCCCAGGCACTTGGACTAAGGAATTTTGTCCTACTAGATGGGATCCCCCTCGAACCGGTGGAACCCCTGGAGTATGTCTCACTTGCAAGAGAGATTACAAGAACTCTTCCAATCGAGATAGGGCCGGGAGGAAGACCAATAACTAAGACCGTATATCTAGCCTGTATGCCCGGAGCAGACAAGCACATCTACTGCTACCCATTTGAGATCAAAGACCCCAAGACAATGAGAATAGTCGTTGAGGCTGTTGAGAGCGAAGACCCCAGAGTAATGGTTGTAACTAGCCTAGAAGCATTAAAAAGCGTGGCGAAAGAACGCGGATTACCAACAAAGATACTAGTAGTGCCTAGACGACCATTAACCTATAATGACCTATCAGACTTCGCGAAGAAGACCCTAGAAGAAGCCCTGAGAAAAGTTATAACCGATAGAGAAGAATTCTTCGTTGAATTCTTCAACATAGCTGCTCCTATAAACATAAGACTACACAGTCTAAACCTACTGAAAGGAATAGGTAAGAGAGTACTCCTCCAGATCATTAGAACCAGGGAAAGACACCCCTTTAAGTCCTTTAACGATATAAAGAAGATCATAAAGGCAGACCCAGCAGACGCATTAGTCGAAAAAATACTAGAAGAAATACGTGGAGAAGCAAGATACTATCTGTTCGTTCCTCCACCACCTGGATCCAACGAACCATTCCTCAATTACATGGATTACATTAGAAAACACATGAGGAGACGGTGATAAATAATCGAAGAACTCAGCCCACATCAAAACCTTAGAAAACTACTTCTATCGATTCTAAGTAGACATGGGCTACGTCCAAGAAAGAAATATGGACAACATTTTCTCGTTTCACGAAAAGGAATTAGATTATTTACAGATACACTCTCTGCTCTCACTCCGAGTAGTTGCCTCGAGATCGGGGTAGGCGTTGGATTCCTTACTTTCTATTCCTCTAGGATTGTTCCTAGGATAATAGGCGTTGAAATAGATAGAAGTCTAGCCCAAGCCTCACAAGAAATACTATTGAATACTCCCAATGTCCTCGTTGTAATAGGAGACGGGTTAAGAATGCTCGACGCATGGAGAGAAAGCTGTCTTTATTCTAACACTCCATATAATCTAACTAGCCAGATAATAGCACGTTCTGCAAAAAACAACAATATAGACGTACTAGTGCTAGGTGTCCAGTATGACTTAGCCAGGAGGATCCTCGCATATCCGGGCTCCAAAGATTATGGCAGGTTAACCGTGATAACAAGGCTATTTTTCGATGTTGAGCAGGTTGGTTTTATTCCGCGTTCATGGTTCTACCCGGTTCCAAAGGTGGAATCATCTGTCCTTTTACTAAAGCGTAAGCGTCCTTGGAAACCAGAATATAATGTTCTGGAGCAGTTGACTGCATGTCTATTCAGTCAAAGAAATAGGAGAGCATCTAAGATAGTTGCGAGGTGTGCTCCCGGGACTCGGCATGATATAGCTCCAGGAATAAGAGTGAGGGACCTGGATCCTGAAACCATATTGTCCCTAATCGAGGAGCAATATAATTAGATCAATGCATAATATCTGATAAAGCATTGGTAGCCGAGTATGTCATTGATAGAGAAGAAAGACAAATCGGGTTCAAACATTATCGAGGATATAATTGAGAAAATAGAGTACAGTCATTGTACTTATCCTCCATCAGACGACTCACTTCTAGGCATATCACTTATACTAGAACTAGCTAAGAGACAGTACAAGTTCTCCAAAGTACTCGACCTCTGCACGGGCACCGGTGTCCTAGCCCTCGCCGCCCATAGATTACTTGATCCAGACCTGCTAGTTGCCGTCGATATTTCGCCTTACGCGGTGGAGGACGCTAAGAGGAATCTTCCGGGCGATGTACTCGTTATCAGATGTAACCTTGCAGAGTGTATACGCGGGACATGGGATCTTGTAATAGTTAACCCTCCCTATCTCCCATTTACCGATGACGTGGATAACTGTGATGGATTTCTGGTTAATACCTGGAGGGATACCGGGGTTCTTAGAAGGGCATGTCTTCAATCGGCTAATATTGCGGATTCGGTTCTTTTCATATATAGTTCTTTGTCTCCTCTCGATGTTGGAGAATGTCTGTCCTCGAGAGGCTTCGATATAAAGCTGAAACTGGCCAGAGGATTCTTCATGGAAAAAATATATGCGGTATACGCGGAGCGAACGTTCAGGGAGACGTGATAGGATGGCTAGATTGAGACTAGTTCTCGTAGAGACGGAAGGTGGAGTAAATCTTGGGATGATAGCGAGGCTCTGCGAAAACTTTGACGTAGACGAATTCTACCTAGTTAATCCTAAAGCAAGCCTCGAGGAGGCTAAAGAGTACGCTGTACGTGCCGCACATAGACTCGATAGCGCAGTTATAGTAGACTCGTTTGACAAGGCTTTGGAAGGCGTTGATCTCAGTATCTGTACTTCTGCCAAGACCAGTGAGAGAGATGTACTAAGGGAGCCTATAACCGTGCGTGAGGCTGCGGATCTTTTCTCCGAGATAGATGGTATTGTTGGACTCGTGATGGGTAGAGAAAGCGTCGGTTTGACACGCGAAGAACTCAGGAAATGCGATATACTTAGCCATATACCTAGTAGTCCCAAGTATCCGGCTCTGAATCTTGCGAACGCGACAGCGATATATCTATACGAGTTCTATCAGGCTAGAACTAGAGGCTCCTCTACGACCAAGCCTAGCTCCAGGACTATAGGATTACTTGACGCATATACTAGAGCCCTCTCAGAAATCCTCATACATGACGAAATAAAGCAGAAAGACGTGGTTCTCGCCCTTAAGAGAATAGCGACGAAGAACATTACTCGCAAGAGAGAAATAAACCTACTAGTCTATCTCTTATCAAAGGCTTGTAGGAGGATCGAAGGCTGTGAAGACAAAGTATCTAGTTACATGCAATCCAGGCCTTGAAGACATCGCTGCTAAGGAGATCACCGAGGAATTACCTAGTGCAAGGATACTTCTGCGCAAGGAGTATAAGGGAAGGATAATTGTTGAGGACGAGCAGGACGAATATGTTATGACTCGGCTGATAAAGCTACGAAGCATTCACTCCGCATACATACTATTGGCTCAGGACACTGTTGGCAAGACTATTTCAGATCTCGATAAAATCTATGCAATTGTCAAGAACTCGAGCATAGACAGGTATATTCCTGCTGGAGCCTCATTCGCTGTTAGAGCCTCGAGAATAGGTGAAGGACACGAGTATACGAGCATGGATGTAGCCAGGATAACGGGAGACGCTGTAGGGAGAGTTTATCTTGAACGATATGGTAGTGCTCCTCTCGTCAGATTAAATTCTCCGAGCATAACAGTGTATGCCGAGATAGACGAGGATATCTACAGACTGGGTATAGAAATTACAGGCGAAAGAAGCCTTCACAGAAGAGGATACAGAATATATGATCATCCAGCCGCCCTTAAAGCTACACTGGCCTATTCAATGCTTAGACTCATAGGAGCCCATGATAACAGTGTCGTTATGGACCCAATGTGCGGAGGAGGTACTGTTGCTATAGAGGCAGCTCTCTTATTCGAGAATTCAAAGATTCTCTGTGTAGACAAGTTATCAAAACACATACGGGGAGCAAGAATAAACGCATTAGCTGCAAGAGTCTATAATAGGATACACTTCTATGTACACGATGCAAGAAGACTCGAGGAAATAATTCCTGAAGATAGCGTCGATTTCGTTGTAAGTAATCCCCCATACGGGATACGCATGGGGGATCCTACTAGTGTCAGAAGACTCTATAGAGATTTCCTGCCCAGCCTATACAAAATAATGGCTCCCGGCGGAAAAGCTGGTATAATCACTGCCGACTCACACTACTTCGCAAAATATGCTAGAGAGGCAGGATTCAAAATAACAAGTGCCAGAAAAGTAAGACATGGAGATCTCTGGGCGACTAT
>JALUDS010000095.1:0-21338 GCA_027043945.1 Acidilobaceae archaeon | reverse complement strand
AGCCCGTGACCCGGGTTCAAATCCCGGCCGCGGCGCCAGGCCCTTCTCCAAAATAACTCCTCCAATCAAAGATACCAGTTATAGGAACGTATACTACGCAATGGATACGATTTTAGATTTCCAAGACAATATTTCATTCCATGGGGATACTGAGAAAAATGAATGTAGACATCAGCGGTCTTAGACATGAGTTACCTAGAGAAACAGCTTGGCTCTTAACGGGACCTTCAAGTATTCGACTTATCAATGGAGAAATTGCGGTAAACGGTTATGTTATCGAAGAACAAGGCAGACAACTAACTGTGCCTACAGGTAGAAGCGTGCTTATATATGCTGTATCAAGCTCTGTGATAGAAGCAACAAAACCACTTTCACGGATCAACACCGAGGTATATAATTCGTATTATTCTCTCGCTGTTCAGAGCGCCGACTATGACAAGACACTTATTATTGGACCTACCGACTGTGGGAAGAGCACCTTATTCTCGTTTATATCTAATATAAGTCTCGGCGAAGGAAAACCAATAATCCTAGCAACTATAGATATCGGCCAAAACGAGCTCTACGCTCCAGGATTCGTGACCAAGCTTGAAGCCTCTGAGGGCCCCATAATACCAGGATCCATTACAGGAAACACAGAGAACTGTTTTGTCGGCGCGTTTTCTCCATTACACGCCCTGAGTAAACATTTCGGATGTGCCTCGAAGCTCTTGACTAATAATAGACATATGGTAATCGATACTGATGGATGGATATCGATTTGGCAAGGAATAGATTCGAAAACGGCTATTGCCGCGGCTATTAAGGCTGATAACATTATTTTAATGGGACTCCATGACAAGGTCTTCGAGTACGTTAAATCACGGCTCACTGATACTAACATTATCAGATCACCATGTCTTGCATCATCAACTAAGAAGACGCGCGAGGAGAGAAGAACTCATCGTGACCGGCTCATAACTAGACGATTGCTCGGTGCAAAACGTTATTCTGTAAATCTAGACACCATACCCGTATATGGAGGTCCATTACTCTTCGAGTCTTCTTTGAGCAGGGAAGACTACTCGCTACTTCCTGTGAAACATGTTGTTTATGCTGAAAGAGGACCTAATGGACTGGTAGTAGTCACGAAGCACAGGATACAAACTAGGCTTCCCGGCATAAAGATCCTTCATGAGGGTTGGGAGAGAGGACTCATCGCGGCCGCGCTCTGCAATGGTAAAGAAGCCTTAGCAGTTATTGAGAGAATAGATTATGCCAGAAGAAAGATGCACATATTATCGATGTGTATGCCAGAAGCCGTGTTACTAGGATCAGCTAAAGTATCCTTGGAAAGTTATTCGGGCATAATCAGTTAAAGGCCGAGACCTTGGGTTATTCGCTTTGGTTGTGTTCATTATTATTTCTGCTAAACATATTTAGGATATGTTATATTTCCTGGGCTTCCTAATTCATACAATAGTTGGGTGCGTTATCATGAGCAATCAGGGTTCTCATTGTGGAGAAAAAGTAGCCCACTATACACAGGTCGAGGAAAAAGTTATACCTCCGAATATGGCTGTCAATACTACTATACGCTGGCTAATCGCCGAACAAGATGGAGCGAGAAACTTTTATATGAGACTGTTCAGGATGGGCGAGAATTCCCATATAAAAGGCCACTTCCATCCATGGGAGCACGAGATTTTTATTGTAAAAGGCTCGGGCAGGGTCAGGATAGGCGAAAAATACTATGATGTCAGCGAAGGCACAGCTATCTATATTCCGCCGAATGTAGAACACGAGTATTGGAGCGAGAAAGGTATGTGGTTCATATGTGTTATACCAGCTAAACCCACAAGCGAAGAAAGAGAGAATCCTATAAAGTGCTAGAGTAATTTATAGAAAGCTTGGATCGGTGCTTGAATAATGCTTGGGTATCGGTATCGACTAATAATACTAGTGTTTTTAGTTATGGTAGTAGCTAATAGTATCCAAGTCCTAGGTGACGGTACATTGCCTAAAATAGAATCGGTCACTTGCGTAAACGTCCAAGGTTCACCATACTTGAACGTGTTGATCGTTCTGCCAACACCTGGATACAATATCACATACAACCATACTTACATCGATAATAATACTTTGAGGCTGGACATTACACTAGAACCTCCTAAACAACCCGTTATCCAAGTAATAACCCGGAAAGGCATATCGATTAATCTAACAGTTCAGCCCAAGACCGTTATAATATATCTGAATGGAAAATACAGTGGAGTCTATTACTGCAATAACTCCGGGGAATCAAATGAATCTCCAGCCGAGAAAACTACGACGAACACTACCTCAGACCTAACCAATACGTATAGTGCCAGCATACAGTATGATAATCCGGAGAGTGATAATAGCACTATGAAGACTGGGCTCATAGCAGGACTAGGAATAGGAGTCCTCTTACTCGGATTATTATTGTATAGGAAATTACTCTAGATAATTAGAAAACAACGCCGAGGCTTCTATCTCCCGCATCTCCTAGTCCTGGAACGATAAAGTTCCTCGAGTCTAATTCTTTGTCAAGACCTAGTGTGTAGATCTCCACATCGGGATGTTTAGATGAAAGATACGATATTCCCTGTATCGATGAGATGACGGCTCCTACTATTATCTTACTTGATCCACGCTTCTTTAATTCGTCAATAACCCGAGATACCGTCGATCCTGTCGCGAGCATTGGATCAACAATTATCGACTCGCCTCTCCACTCAGTTGGTAATCTAGAGTAGTAGACCTCTATCCTTACCTCGGAGCCTTCTTCTATTCTTTTGGCAGAGACAAGTCCGAGTGGTGCTTCGGGATACAGCTTCATTATTCCGTTGGCCAAATATACCCCGGCGCCAAGTATACTTACTACAAGCGGCTGTGTCTCTAGATCCAGTTCGACCGCCGACCCTAGTGGTGTTTCAACCTCTATTCTTCTCCATGAGAGACTTCTAGAAATGAATACTCCTAGGAGAATCCCTGCTTTCTCCATCCATCTTCTAAAATCGGATACTCCCGTGTTCTTATCTCGTAGATGTCTAAGAATCAGTCGTGCATATGGAACCTCTTCCGCCAATACATGTATTTCCACGGTGACCCAGGAATACCGATTTCCACGATCGGTTTTTATTCGTTGTCCCTGTTTTTCAGCAATTCAACCGTAATCTTATACCATAAGCCCACATCTTTGTCCAGGACTCGGAGAAGGTTTTCAATATAGGGGGTGCTGATAGGGGATTCTGATAGTCCACATGGACAGTCTCCAATAAAGTAGCGGAGCTCGCCGAGATAACCCTTTTTTGATAATTGAATGCATGTTTCCCTACAATTTTTGCCGGAAACCACCCCGTCTACTCCAATACCTCTGACTATAACGCCTATACAGATATCAGGATTGCATTTGCTTACAAAAATCCGTGTTTCTTCCTTCATTGTTCTAGCGACACGCCTATCTTCTCGAGGGCTTTAAGATACTTTTGCTTGAGGTCTTCGATATCCTCTAGGATCTGTCCAATAGCTTTTTCAATTACCTTTTTTATATCTATGTCTTTCTTCAGCTTGACGTAGACCACGATCTTGTCTTCTAATACGTGTGGCCTGCTATAGTATGATAATTGTACTTCGTCGAGATTTTCTAAGTACGTTGCTAGGAGGTTTCCTATGGAGTCATCTTCTCCCTGTATCTCTAGCTCGTAGGTCTGCGGCTCTATTCTCCGTATTATTAGGTTCATTTCTTCCATGTTTATTCTCCTCCCTTGACTTGAATGTTGTCAATCATGGTTTTAAGCGCTTTTCTCCAGTCTGTGGTCAGATGGACTTTCCCTTCCTGATCTATTTCAATTAAACCCAGTGCTTCTCCACTGTTTATTATTTCGAATGGTTTTAGATTGTTATCAATCACAAGTAGGGCGAGTACTAGCTTCTTGGCTGTTCTTGTGGCATGAAGCATGGTTGTTGCTCTGATGGCTTCACCTAACAGTATGGCGGCCTCATATACTATCGAGGGAGAGGCACTGGTTTCAATGTATTCTCCTCGATATTCGGCTTCATATCCCTTATACTTCAGTATCTCTTCTAGAACATCGCCGGGAATAGCTGTTTTGGCCTCTCTTGATAAGGCTTTGAGAGAGTATCTCTTGAGAGTCCGGGATCCTATAGAGTACTCCTTCACGAGTTTCCGTATCTCCTTTATTGTCCTCTCAGCGGCTAGCTTGCTTCCGTAGAGATTAATCCGTAGCACATTACCTTCTATTGACGCTACCATTGTCTCTCCTTGGATTAATTTACCTAGTCTTTCCATGAACTTCTCGAATTCTGATCGTGCCAGGGGAGGCAACTTGATGTATATTGTTGTTTTCTTGTGTTTCTTCGACATTTACTCAGCCTCGTTAAATTATAATTCTCGCTAACTGAGAGATACGACTAATCCTTTCTTTATTTTTATGGAGAGTATCTTTGATGAAGCTAATGCGGATACTTTTCTCTTCTCTATGCGTCCGCACTTGGTGCATTTCATGCTCCTGTTGTTTATTGGGTGTAGTAGGCCCCCGCACTTGCTACAGGTAGCATATATTACTCCGTACTGGGGCGGAACAGTTGTGAGATGATATGGATTACTGTTGTTTAGTACTCTTGCTAGGACTATGTCGCCTAGCTTATAGTAATCGAAGATATCCTTTACATACTCGTCGGCTATGTTGGCGACATTTATAGCTCCGGAGAATCTTCCGGAAAACTCGCCTTTAAACCTAGGAACTGGATGTAGGTCTACTTCTCCTACAAGGTCTAGTATGACGACGTCATGTTTTACTTGGGTAACCACTCCAATAACGCTTGATCCGGCTCGGGGAACGAGTGGGTCTTTCTTTGGTTTTACATATACGATCTTAGCTTTATCATCATAGTATACTATTCCTGCAACTGCTGCACGTACTACTCCATTTTCTAGATCGACGTATGTTCCCTCTCCCGCATCATATTCTTCTATGATCGCCAATATGTCTCCTGGCGTTACCTCCTTATTCTCTTGTTTCTTTAACGAAGACGATGACATCTACGTCAACCCTCCTTATCCTACTACGATGTTTCATCATGGATGCTTTTATAGGAAACCTATACCGTGCTAATAGAAAAGTACTATATCCATGGTTTTCCGCTATCCTCTTGTGAAACTCTAGGTTTCCTGATTTTAGAATGAAATAGAGAATGCGAGGCCCAATATTAAATGAATATTCGAGAAACTCTCGGTCGGCGCCTCTTCTCGCAATACCAAAGGGAGGATTGGAGATAACAACGTCTATTGCTTTAAAGAGGCCGAGATCTTTGCGGATCCAGGCTCTTACAAGTTGAACTCTATCTATTAATCCAAGACGTGAGAGCGCTTCTCTACATATCTCGAGCAGTTTCGGGTCATATTCCGCTACTATAACGTAACTGGCTCCTAGTAAAGCTACTGCGGTTGATAGCCTGCATGTACCGGCTCCTAGGTCTAGTATCCTCGCATCTACTAGGTTTACTCTGTATTGTAGATCCCATGCTATTAGTGACGCTAAGTCGCCTGGAGTCGTATACTGCTCTAACTTAAAGCTTGGTTCAGGTATCTCTGGAACCTCCTTCTCTAAGATTATTGAGAGTTCATTTTTACTCTTCACTTTATGAGCCAATTTACTAGCTCACCATGGAAACCTGTATCGTTCTAGTTTGCCGGTTAGGGCCATAACGGCTTCTCCTGGAGTCAGTACTGGTTTCTCGAAGTCCGCGAGGTCATCTATCGGGAGTCTGGGACAGCTTGTTACCACGTATGCATCTATTTCTTGTGGTAGGGAGCGTAATGATTCTATTGTGAGCTTCTCGAATAAGAAGACATCGTATTTGACCCCTTTGGAGATGAGGAGGCTTGATAATTGTTTTTCCAGCCATGGCCTATATTGCCCCGTTTTTAACCCTAGTACTAGTCCCCAGTGCTTTGCGTTCATCGCCTGCATGATCTTGTACATTCTCTTTTTGTACGTTTTTTCACCGTAAGGTGTTAGGTCTTCTACTTTTTGATGGTAGGGATCGAGTTTTATGACTGGTTTCATCGTGGCAAGATATAGTCCTAGAGGGTGGAAGAGGCCTCCCCCCACATAAACATAGAGATCCGATTTGAGCATGAGAGCGCTACCGTACTCGCATCCTAGGACTTGGCCCTCTACAAAATAGGGAGTTCTCGCAGGAGATGTAGATGCGTTATATCCATGTTTATTGAGCCAGCGAACTATCTTCGGGATTAATCGATAATGTTGTATTGTGCCGACTACCCCTATATTGCTGGAATCATATTTTTCGATGAAACGCACCAGATCCTCTAAAAGATTCTCATTTACGTCTAGACGGCTTTCTGCCGTGATATAAATGACTCGTGTTTTTCCCTGTGGCGTAGATTTCTTGCTGGCGAGTTCTGGTGGATAAGGCGTATGTCCTACATGTATGATTAGGTCAGGCGTCAAATAGTATTCGAGTTCAGGATATGATAGGTCGCAGGCGCCATAGCTGGGATCTCCGTGAATATAGATTTTGGCTCCCGGACATTTTTGCCTGATACAGTCTGCTATTTTTATGCTGAGGGGCTTCATGCCTTCTGGCAACTGGAGTACGATTTTCTCCGGCATATCATTAGCGCAGAGGTCTTTTGGCAGCTCTATATTGTATGGGATATCATTGCATGTTATCGTTCCTCACCCACTATGACTTTAGCCCAGAGATACATAGCGTTAGACTGCATTTCAGCCACAAGTATTCCCAGATCTGGATCTATCCATATCACAGATACTACTTCTCCATTTACGTATACTCGCCACGAGGGCAGGCTTTCATTATAATATAGCCAGGAGGAATCGTCATAGGGCACTACCGTATAGCCCAAATACTCGAGGTATATGTTTGATGCGTCCTTGTACAGTGTTCTGGAAGCTGCGAGCGCGCATTCTTCTCCTGTCGAGTTAGGTAGAAATATCTTGTATCCTTCGCTTGGCGATACAGTTGTATTAGTTGCAAATGGATTGTTCTCTAATACAGAAATGCTGTCGTTAGAAGAGAGTACTTGTTCTAAGACCCCGATATCGCTATAGTTTAGTTCTGGGTAATCTTGTTCTAGTACATATATGAGTGTCTCTGTTATCTTTACACTTCCGTTGCCAGCTGGAACCACGATAAAGACATCTCCTAGATCGTCAAGCACTATAAGATTCCGTTGTGACCATCCTGCTTTGCATGGCGGCGGTGGCGTGAACGTCGTGTTCTCTGCTTCATTGTTTGTTTGTGTTTCACTGTTGTGGGTTAGGTATAACATGAGAGAGGCTGCAAGTATTCCTATTATTAGGATTCCTAGCATAACTTTCTTTTTATGTGGGGTGGCTGTCTTTTCCCTGGCCACTGTAGTGCACCGTTTCTACCAGGTGTCTAGTACTGGGCATCTCCTGTAATATTATCGTAGTGTACGTATAGTCTAAGCCTAACACGTAATACTGAATCGGGCCTCCGTATTTGTCTTGATGAAAATCGCTATGAGAGATGTCTCCGGTTTTACAGTATTATAAGGAATCAAATGAGGGAATGGATCCAAAAACGGTTTACTATGAGATTTATTGTAATGGTTTGATAACAATTCTTGTTGGTATGGGCATCTTGTCTCCGCCGCGGCGTAGTGCTTCTTTTATTGCTTCAATGTCTTTCTTTCTGCCCCATACCTCTAGTATAACGTGTCCTGGGTACACTCTTGCTGCGGTTCCGATCGGCTTACCGAATGCTTGTCTCATACCGTCCTGAAGTCGGTCTGCTCCAGCGAACGCCATCATCTTGTTTTCTCTAAGTACGTGGTGGGGATATACCCTTATTCTGAAGTAGAAATTGGCGTCACCTACTGTTGTCGCGAGGAACTTGTTTACCGCGATTCTCGCAGCCTCAAGAGCGTTATGGCGTATTTGTCCTGCTTCTATTGCGATAAGTTCTCCCTTCACTTCCGCGTTCTCCATCATGTCTCTGTTGCCCATCTCGAACTTGGTGATCTTTGGCTGTGGGACTCCGTGGATATATTCTTTTCTTGTATAGGGCGGTCCGCTGAAATGTGTATAGCATCTTGCTGGTCTAAGTGGCATCTTGATACTCCCTCCTCCACCAGCAAATCATGATCTACGGAAACAATAAAAATATATTCATTCCTGGAAGACTCTATCCGTATGCTTGAATTCTCAATAGTAGAATACGATTGAATATCATGCAGGTGAGAAGACATTTAGCAATAGTCTAGTTACGTGGCGCCGGGGAGGGGACTTGAACCCCCGACCACCGGGTTAACAGCCCGGCGCTCTACCTAGCTGAGCTACCCCGGCATCCTCCCCGGCCCGGATACCATTCTATGTTCTTATGGGTTTATTAGGGTTTTCCGTATTCTTCCAGTGATAATAGGTTTATTACGAATTCGTAGAGTCCGTCTTTTTTCAATCCACGCTCTATCCTGTATAATTGCTCCGGGGCTACTCCGTATTTCCTGGCTGTCTTGTAGGGAGCTACTCCGTGTGCTCTCGAGTATAGTAGTAGAATGAGGCTTCTTATGGCTCCGGGATGTGCTAGTCTTGTCCTAAACTTGTAGTGTCCTATGAGTTCGTCGAGTATCCTTATAGCTACCTTGCTCTCTGAGACCCATTCTACGACTTCTTCGGGCAATTGTATTGTTTTTGGCTTGCCTATCCCCATGACGATTATCGTATCTTTGTCTTTGACCTCTAGTATCTTAGTTATGTACGGCGTTCTTGCCACTTCAAACACCGTTGAAACTATCTATTTTATTACATCTCTAATAAGAATTAGCTAATACTCTCATTTCAAGAACATAACATTGAACGTTCCCGTGGATCATAGAGGTTTTCCACAGTGGATTTCTTACAAGGATATAGTAGTGAGGAGCCCTCCCCGATGCCTACACCTTTGTGGTGGGCCCGGGGGGATTCGAACCCCCGACCTACGGGTCTGGAGCTTCGACAGACCCTGGAGGCTTCCAGGGCCTCCGCCGCTCTGCCTGGCTGAGCTACGGGCCCAGGGCTTCCTCCATAATGCTTCTATTAAGGGAAAGGAGTAATAAAGGGTTATCGTTCCCTTCAATTTTTAGCCTCTCACAGCACCGTTTTAGTAATGATGTGTGCGCCGATGACCATACCCTTAAGCAGGGAACCCGGGTCTCGAGGCCGCGGAACTTCATTGTTCCGTGGCTGGTGATGACAAGGCCCGCATGTGAGGCGCATGAGCCCTGCTCTAGGCGTAGTCCCAACGATATGTAATCTAGTGATGGGGAACATAATTGGGCCTTGACGCCTGTCCAGTAAGAGAAAACATTGATGGATTGGAGGACGTCGATGCGAGCGTACTCGTTGTTCTCTGGGGAACCCCGCCTAGGGTTCTCTTAGTAAGGAAATCATGCAGGCGAAAAACCTATTGGTCGTGTGATGCGGCTCTCCCGGGAGGCCATATAGAAGATCATGAGGGCCCCGTTGAAGCAGCTCTAAGGGAAGCTTGGGAGGAGGCATGGATACATAAAGGTAGTATTAGTATCAAGGGTTTCCTTCCTGTAGAGGTTACTCGTATTGGTAAGGTAAGGATACTTCCCATAGTAGGGGTGGTTTCTGGACCGTTCTGTTATCGTCCTAACAGTGAGGAGGTAGATGAAGTTTTCTGGGAGAATCTTTCAATTCTTGATCGTCCTTCGAGAATCTTCTTCCACCCAAACAGACGTCTAGCTATTGAGGGTTATGTTTTAGATAGTGGGGCTATACTGTGGGGAGCTACACTCAGGATTCTGAGACGTATTCATCGTTCACTGCAGAGTTGTCCTAGCCTGCTAGATCCTTTTATAACCCAGCATCTTCCTCCTTGATGAAGAACCAGAGCACCGCACACGTATCTCTTTAGACTCTCTAGGACATACGGGTTGTCGTCGTGCCACTCATATATGCAACCTTCCTTCTCTAGTATACGTTCTGCACAGAATAACTTGTGGTCAATTTCGCTTCTTTCACGATTAAGACAGAATTCTATTCGTGATAGTGATACTCCCATAGCGGTCAAAGTATCTTTTATAAGGTCGAGCCATCTAGCCGATCTACCGGAAACCAGGTATATCTTCGTGTGTTGTGGAATACTTCGTAGGAGTAATCGTCCTAGATTTCTTACATGGACATTTTCTGGAGTCCATTCATAGATGCTTAACGGCTCTACTAATACTCCGTCGAAGTCTAGGACTATTATGTCACAATCGCAATCCATCTCTTTATTCTCCCTAACTTGATTCTTTGTTATGGACAGTGTATTAAACTCCTTCAAACAAGCTATTTGCAATGCGGAGAGTAATAGCGACCCGGTAAATAATAGGTAACGAAGGATAGTGATGGACATGGTAAAGTGTAGTGTGTGCGGGATTAGAGACGCGGTAGTGGTCCAGCAACATAGCGGTAGAGCTCTCTGTAAACAGTGCTTTATCGAAGACGTTACTGCTAGGACTATAGCTGAGATTAAACGTTGGAAAATGTTTAGTCCTAAAGACAGGCTTCTACTGGGGTTAAGCGGTGGCAAGGACAGTTACGTGCTATTAGATATCCTAGCCCGTATCCATCCAGTTTCTAGGATCTTGGCGGTGTCTATTATCGAGGGTATACCGCGATATAATAGAGAAGAGGACATAAGAAGACTAAGAGTTGTTGCTCGAGAGTATGGAGTCGATGTTATCGTTACTAGTATCAGAGAATATACTGGACATAGCTTAGCGGAACTTGTTATGAGGGCTTGGAGAAAAGGTAAACGTATATCTCCGTGTACTTACTGTGGTATATCGCGGCGACGTATACTCAATTTCTATGCTAGAATGTATGGAGCAGACAAGACTGTTACAGCACATAATCTAGACGACGAGGTGCAGACAGCCGTTGTTAATCTACTTAGAGGTGATAGAATAGGATTACTACGACTTCATCCAGCCGCCTCGCCTGCAAGTAAACTTATAGTACCCAGGGTTAAGCCCCTGCGGAAAATATACGAATGGGAAAGCGCTACCTACGCATATATGAAAAAGTTCCCGTTACAAGAGACAGAGTGTATGTTCATACGCTACGCTCCAACGCTGAGAGCCAGGGTTAGAGACATGCTTTACGTTATCGAGTCCCGCAGGCCAGGAACTCTCCTCCGCATACTAGAACTACTAGACGAAGTACTCGAAGAAGAAGCCCGTAATCTCTCCCCTGAAGCCCTTTCACGATGCAAGAAGTGTGGTGAGCCTACTAGTCCCTCTCGCCGCTTGTGCAAACTCTGCGAGATCCTTGAGCTAGCAGACGTTCAAAGACCTGTATACTCAGTTTATTACTCGGAGAACTCTGATTCTGCATAATAATTATTTAATCGGTTAGTCAATCCAGATGAGTAAGGAGAGGAGGTGTTAGTGTCATGGAGGTAGGAAAGGAGCTACAGCCTCCATACGCTGTTGTTAAGAAGCCACATCTCGTAAAGAAGGGTCCGGTTGATCCAGGTATCAGGCGTGGAAGAGGATTTAGCATTAAGGAGATAGAGGCTGTAGGATTAACCGTCAAGCAGGCTAGGAAGCTCGGCCTTTATGTAGATACAAGGCGTAAAACCGCGCACGAGTGGAACATTAAGGCACTCAAGGAATATCTTGAAAAAGTAAAGGCTCTCTCAAAGTAATTTTTCTAAAGTTAATTAATAGGAATAGTGGGTAGCGAGATTAAATGGTTAGTTGTCCCAGGAAACAATCCCCTATGCTACCTTTCTCTTTTACCCTCGATGAACTCCTCGAACCATTGAAGCGCTATCTCGTCGCTTGGAGCTTGCACTGGTGGGTGCTTGAAGAACGGTGCAGATACGCTTACTAGTGGCCCTCCGATGCCCCGGTCGATAGCGACTTTTGTTCCCCTTATCGCGTCTATCATTGCTCCAGCAAACATGCTCTTATCGTCGACTGTAAGCTTAGCCTCTATTGTTACTGGGAAGCCACCGAAGCTTGTACCTTTCAGGTAGATATAGGCTACCTTTGTGTTGCCAAGGAACGGGACGAAGTCGCTGGGGCCTATTCTGACTTTTCCGTTCTTGTAGAGCTCGTTTCCGTAGGGGAGGATTGATGTCACCGCCTGGGTTTTGCTGATCCTCTTACTCTTGAGTCTTTCTTCCACTAGCATGTTCTCGAAATCCGTGTTTCCTCCAATGTTAAGCTGGTATGTCTCTTCGACTTTTACTCCACGCATGTGCATGAGTCTAACAAGTGTCCTGTGGAATACTGTTGCTCCAAGCTGGCCTTTTATGTCGTCGCCAGTTACGGGTATTCCCTTTTCCTCGAATTTCTTGGGCCATCCCTCGCTCTGGTCGCTGGCTATGAAAACTGGCATTCCATTAATAAATGCAACTCCCGCCTCCAATGCGGCTTCTGCGTAAAACCTTGTGGCTTTCTCGCTCCCCACTGGTAGGAAGTTTATTAGTATTTCAGCCCCCGATTCTTTCAGTACATCTACGACTTCTCCGAGAGATACCTCTTTCTCTATGGGGTTGAATCTCTCCTTCATGTGTGGAGCTACACCGTCTAGTACTGGTCCAGGACTCACATATACGCCGAGCCTCTCTGGTATATCTGCGAATCTCGGCGTGACGTTTGGAGGCTCAAATATTGCCTGAGCTAGATCTTTTCCTATTTTATTCTTTGAAACATCGAATGCAGCTACCCATTCTATGTCGCCGATGTGGTATCCTCCTAGTTTGACTCTTGTTACTCCGGGGACAAACTCGTCTTCTGTAGCGTTCTTGTAATAGTATACTCCCTGAACGAGGGCTGATGCACAGTTGCCTACTCCTACTATTGCTGCTTTTATCTTCGCCAATATTCACACCCGTAAATATCTCTATCCATGAATATTCTGAGGTGACAAATATAAAACTTTAGCCCTACAAGTCTCTGTAAATGGTGCATAACAATATGGAATTAGAGAAAAATCCTCCACTAGCAAGACTCCATAAGAAAACCACTGTGGAAACTCTATGGCTCTATATTCTGGCATCACTCGTATCAGAAGGACCCACGTACGGCTATAATGTTAGGAAAATAATCGCGAACAAGTTTGGATTTAAGCCATCCACAGTCACGCTCTATACAGTCTTATATCGTTTAGAGAGATTAGGCTATCTCGAAAAGCAAGGCGACACCTATAGTATAACTGAGAAAGGCCGAAAACTACTCGAAGAAGGAATAAAGCACCTGGAAAAAACCGTGACCATGCTGAAAGAATCTCTTGCCACAGCCAATAAATAATGATACCGATATTGTGGCGGCTCGAATGGTCCGTGAATCTCTCATCGGGAACCCTCTATTCTAACCCAGCGGATCTCATCGCCGCCACATTGAATATCGTGTCTGGAGGGTTTAGTAGTTTTGACAAGCGAAGAACTACTGCTTAGATATCCGTGGCTACTTCCAATTGTCGTCTCCGAGCTTAACGGAATAAGAGAACCCAAGGATATCGCAGAGTGGCTAGGTATCTCGTCTAAGACTGCTAAAAGCCTTGTTTACTATGCTTCAAAAATGCCCGAAATATACAGAGTTAAGATTGACTGTTATGCTAGGATAGATAGCAGATACTTTGGGGCCGTCCTAAACAGGTACATTATTGTAGCAAGAATTCGGAAAAAGAGGATAGCCGGATACACGTTCATTCTTACTGAAAATAGAGGCCTTGTATCTATGAGTGGTAAGGCTCCCAAATGGGCATTAAAGATTGCAGAAAAAATTCGTGGAATATGTAGTGAAAGAGTTTAAGTTACTGTTTCTGCTGTTCTTTGATTATCTTTCTTAGCACGTATTGTAGTATTCCTCCGTGTTTGTAGTATTCGACTTCTATTGGTGTGTCGAGCCTTGCTTTGACCTTGAATTCTATTATTCTTCCGTCTGACTTCTTTGCTCTTACTGTTAGAATCTTTCCTGGATAGAGGCCTTCGCTTATACCTATAATATCGTATTCTTCGCTTCCGTCGAGACCTAGTTTCTCGGCGTTCTCGCCTGGTAGGAACTCTAGTGGGAGAACTCCCATTCCTACTAGGTTGCTTCTATGGATTCTTTCGTAGCTTTCGGCTATGACTGCTTTTACTCCGAGTAGAGCTGGTCCCTTTGCTGCCCAGTCTCTGCTACTGCCGGTACCATACTGTTTACCGCCTAGTATTATTACTGGGATGTTCATTTCCTTGTATTTCCTGGCTGCGTCGAATATGCGCATTATTTCTCCTGTTGGCCAGAATATCGTCCATGCTCCCTCTCTGTCTGGTACTAGTTTGTTTCTGAATCTTGGGTTATCGAATGTACATCTCATCATTACTTCGTGGTTTCCTCTTCTTGAGCCACATGTGTTGTATTGATATGGTTTTACTCCGTGTTCGTCTAGGTACTCTGCTGCCTTCGTTCCTGGAAGTATTCTTCCTGCGGGGCTTATATGGTCGGTTGTTACTCTGTCTGGAGCATATACTATTACTCTAGCTCCCTTAATGTCTTGTGGTTCTGGTGGCTCGAGAGGCATGTCTTCGAAGAATGGTGGCTTCTTTATGTACGTGCTCTTTGGATCCCAGGGGTATGTTGGCGAGTCTATTTCTGGGAGTGATCTCCAGTTCTCGTCGCCTTCCCATATGTTACTATACTTTTGTTTGAATGCTTCGGGGTCTAGTGCCTTCTCTACTGCTTCTTGTATCTCTTTCTGGCTTGGCCAGATGTCCTTCAGGTACACTGGGTTTCCGTTGGGATCGTATCCTATTGGTTCTGTGTAGAAGTCTATGTCTATTCGTCCAGCTAAGGCGTATGCTATTACCAGTGGTGGGCTTGCTAGGAAGTTGCCGCGTGCGAGTGGATGTATTCTGCCCGAGAAGTTCCTGTTACCGCTTAGTACTGTTGCCGCCCATAGATCCTTCTCCTTTATAGCGTCTTCGATGATCTTTGGAAGGGGACCACTGTTACCGATACATACTGTACAGCCGAAGCCTGTGACATGGTATCTTACTGCTTCTAGGTATGACATTAGGCCTAGCTTGTTCCAGTAGTCTGGGACTACTCTGCTTCCAGGCGCGTTGCTGGTCTTCACCCAGGGCCTTGGCTTTAGGCCAAGCTCTACTGCTTTCTTTGCAACTAGACCTGCAGCTATCATTAGGCTTGGGTTGCTCGTATTGGTACAGCTTGTTATGCCGGCGAGAACCACGCTTCCGTCTGTTAATTCTACTTTTTCTCCGTCTATTTCTATCTGTACAGCTGCTGGTCCTCTTCCTTTCTGCTTCCAGTATTCTTCTAGGATTGCCTTGATTCTCTTTTTGGCTTCTTTTAGTGGTATTCTGTCTTCTGGGTGGCTTGGTCCGGCTATGCTGGGTTCTACGTCGTTTAGGTCTATTTCTATTATCTTTGTATAGTTTGGTACTGGGTTCTCTATATCGTACCATATGCCTGTCCTCTTTAGGTATTCCTCGACGAACTTTACATATGCGGGGTCTCTGCCTGTCAATAATAGGAACTTCATGGTTTGTTCGTCTGGCGGGAAGAAGCCCATCGTTGATCCGTACTCTGGAGCCATGTTTGCTATTGTCGCCCTGTCCGGTACTGCTAGGTTCTTGACTCCTGGGCCGAAGTATTCAACGAATTTCCCTACGACTCCTACCTTTCTTAGCTTTTCTGTTATGTAGAGAACTAGGTCTGTCGCGGTTGCTCCCTCTGGTAGTTCTCCTACTAGTTTTACTCCGACTACTTCGGGTAGTAGCATGTAGTAGGGTTGTCCTAGGAGTGTGGCTTCGGCCTCTATTCCTCCTACTCCCCATCCCATGACTCCGAGACCGTTTATCATGGTGGTATGGCTATCGGTTCCGAGGACGCTGTCGGGATACGCGGTTAGTTTATCGCCGTTTTCCCTTAGCCATACAACTTTGGCTAGATATTCTAGGTTTACCTGGTGAATTATTCCTTTGCCTGGAGGTGCTACGCGGAAGTTCTTGAATGCTTTCTGGGCCCATTTTAGAAGAGTGTATCGCTCAGCGTTTCTTTCGAATTCCTTTTTCATGTTCCAGGCCAGGCTATACGAGGTGCCGAAGTAGTCTACCTGGATGCTGTGATCAATTATTAGGTGCACTGGTATAACGGGGTTTAGTAGGGTTGGATCATAGCCGAATTCTTTTAATGCATCCCTCATTGCTGCTAGGTCTACTACTGCCGGGACGCCGGTGAAGTCTTGCATTATTATTCTTGTTGGGTGAAGTGGAATGTCTTTTTTGGCCGCATATTCCTCCCATTTTGCTACGCTGAGTACCTCTTCGTCCCTAACTATGTATCCGTCATAGTTTCTGATGACGTTTTCCAGTAGGATTCTTATAGAGTATGGTAGTCTGTCGAGTTTACCATAGCCGAACTCATCTATCTTCCTTATATTATAGAATAGTGCTTTTCCCTTTGGAGTCTCTATGTATTCTTTGAACTCTTCTTTATTGAATGAAGCCATTCATTCATCACCCAGATCACGCTTCCAATGATCTCTAGACGGGATCTCTCAAAATTAAATATCACTATCCATGATGACGTCATGGCTTTCGACTTTTTGCACACGTAAATGTTTATTACCCCAGGCGAAATAATGAATAATACGCTAGAGTAAGCCGCGTTATAGGTGGTCAGCAAAGCCATGACGGATCTCTCAATGTGCGGAGGACTCCCTCCCGAAATCTGCGAGCAGCTTTCTATAGAAGAGCAAATCATAAAGATAAGAGTCGAGAAGAGAAAGTTCGGACGAGAAGTAACAATTATTGAAGGAATCAACGAGAAAGAGTTCGATCTCAAAAAACTAGCTAGCAAGCTGAAAAGCAAACTAGCCACTGGTGGAACCGCCAAAAACGGCCGAATAGAGCTCCAAGGAGATCACCGTCACCGCGTCAAGAAATTACTGGTTGAAATGGGCTTCCCTGAAGAAAACATAACGATAATAGAGTAAGGATTCAAAGCATTTTTACTCTTCTAATGCTTAAAACCTGTTTCTTCGGCAACTCATGGTACTTATCTTGTATCCTCACCATAGCTTAGAACAAGGTAAATTATCCATCCAACGGCTGCATATAGAACCCCTATAGACAGTAGGACTATGCCAATGCCCTGCCATATTGTTGAAGCACAGGGTATAGCTACTAATAGTAAGATGCCTATAGCCCTGCCAGCAACGGCTGGACTAGGTCCGCTACCAGTTCTCCTCCTGAAATATGGTATATTTAGAGCTGTTCCTAGTGCGGCTCCCAGGAGAATGAATGTATAAAAACTATGATATGAGCCGTAGATAACCGCTCCTAGCAGTATTAGTGCGTGAACAAACAAGGGAGTTCCCGGGAAATAATCTAGACTCCGCCTAGCCCTGTATACGAGTCTATAGAATATTGCCGGGATCATTATTGATACATATATGTACATTATGCCTAGACTGTACCCCTCCAAGTGTTTCTCATAGGTTGCTGTGAAAAGGATGAATGGAACCACTACCTGGGATAATCTATCCAAAACCCTATCAAGCATTTGTCCGCGTTCATCCGGTTCATCATACTTGCGTGCAACCCATCCATCTATAACATCCATAAGGTATGCCAATAATAATAGTTTCACAGCTAGACATATTTCGTCCAACAGTCCTGTTATTAGGGCTAATCCTGTTAGGGATCCGCCTACTAGCGTAACTATGTCCGCTTTTCTCAATGCATCATTCCTCGTACCATGTGAGAGGCCAGTCTAGGCCTAGTTACCAATATCAGTATTCCAAATAATAGCGATTGTAGAGGCTTCTGCTTTAAAACCCGACTTGGCAAGGACTCATGTCTATCATATTCAAGCACTATATCAGATAGTCCAAGCCTAGAACCATATGATAGTAGTAGCGACAGTATCTTCGAGTCAAGCAGTTCTCTAACAAACCTATACTGCTTGTTCAGCATATTCTCTACTGCACAATACGAGTGTAGTAATGCCTCTCGCAGGCCGTCTCCCTGATTAATCCTATCTTGTAAAATCCTAGCCATAACCGTTACAGGATAGAGGCCGCCTCCAGTCAACGGTTTATTCATTGCCGCCGCATCGCCTGTAATAAAGATGCTTCCTCCCTGTCTCCTGCATGGTAGCGGCGGACCGTGAATAACCCTCCCTCCATATATTTCTCGGCGCTTCTTTTCCGCTGGAGAGAGATTACGTATTAAACGTCGTAATCCTATCGGATCAAAGGATAGTCCACCGACTACAACGTATCTCTCTGCAACAGTGAAACGCCATCCGTAAAGGGTTCCGGGAACGCTACTATCCACGTGTATCTCTATGATATTCTTCTCGGGTGCTACACTGTTTATATCATAGTCGAGGTTAATTCCATAGGACCATACAGGAGTATGAAGTATCCCAAGACTTCTCCTAAGTCCTCCTCCCAGTCCCTCAGCAATTATGGCTATATCATAATCAGCTTGTTCACCGTTGCTAGCCACTAACGATACTTTGTTTTCTTTAACACGGATTCCTTTAATCTTATGACCGTACCTTATTGACGCTCCATATCGCACTGATTCATTAAGAAGGAGCTTTTCGGTTTTGACTCTATCAATACGATATACAGGTGATGCCAGTCTTATCTCCAAATATCTATTAGTTTTTTCATCTATGAACTTTATCTTATGAAACTGGCTCTCTATAATGTCCCGAGATATGGGCTCGAGAAAGTCTACTACTTCCTGGGAGACCAAGCCTGTACAGTGTTTTGGAAACCCTACCTTATCATGCTCCTCATATATATCGACACTATATCCAAGTCGTGCGAGTACCATTGAAGTAAGAAGCCCTGAATATCCAGCACCAATAACCGCGATTTTCTGGAGGTTCTCTGTACCCATTCTGAATCCTCGTTTTCATTCTATTTGGTTAAACATGGATCTAAAGGATAATTAACCCTTAAAGGGTCATCTCTTAGAAAGGTGCCAGTGTATGAGTAGTTGGGATGAGTTTGATGAGATGCTAGAAAGTGAGAGTATCGAAGAAGAGGTTCTACCGTACGGGATCAAGCCTAGAGAAGTATACTACATGTGTCTATATTGTGGTCATATAATGAAGAAAAGCGAGCTCGATCAACAAGACAATATTCTATGCACTAGGTGCGGAGGACGTATTCTTGTAAAAATCAGGAGTCCTGTCATAGCTCCACGTAGAGTCTATGCTATATAGCTGTCTTTATCTCTGGGACTGCTTCTTTACTCTACTACTAAATTTGTAGAGAAGAATAGCCTCCTGTAATATCTTAGCACCAAGAACACTAGTGATATCATTACAGTCTACGAGGGGATTCACTTCGACTAAGTCGATTCCTACTAGTCTATTGTCTAGGATACCTCCTAGGATCTTTACAACTGTTAGCGGGGATAATCCGAAGGGCTCCGGTGTCCCGGTTCCGGGCGCGTATGAAGGATCTATTCCGTCTATGTCGATGCTTACATAGATATAGCGGCATTGCGATAAGAATCTCTTCGCTGCTACAGTTATATTCTTGTATCCTTCTCGCTCAACATCGATAGGTGTCTTATAGAGGATCCTGTCCTTATGGGCTTCAGCATATAATATTTCCTCTTCTTCATATGCTCTTACTCCGATATAGACGATCTTGTCTGAAAGACTTGACTCGATTATCCTGCGCATTACTGATGCATGGCTATACAGGTAGCCGAGATAGTCCTTTCTAAGATCGAAGTGGGCGTCTATGACAATTATACAAGGCTTTATTCCTAGATTTGTCATAGCTTTGACTGTTCCGTAGGTAATAGTGTGTTCTCCCCCTATAGCGACGAGTAGTTTTCCGTCCTGGATAACTTCTTCAGAGACCTTGCTTAACCTATTCAATGTTTCGAGCGTATCTCCAGGGACGACTGAGATGTCGCCCATATCATGTATTTTGACCTGCTCGATATAGGATCTATTTGCGAGTATCCCGTTGGACTCTATATTGTTCGATGCCTCCCTGACACTTCTAGGCCCGAACCTAGATCCGGGCTTAAAAGAGCTTGTCGAATCAAATGGAACTCCTACAATAACGACTTCTGCTTCACTATATGGCCTTTGAGTCCCGCTGAAAGCCAGTGGGTTTTGAATCGTGTAGAGCTCTCTTAAAGACACTTAGTCTCCCCCAATCTTAGGAAAGTGTCTTCGAGATTAACTTAGTTGTCTTGGTCCTCATTAGAGTATATAATATTGATAAGGGTGCTGTGGTTTCCATATCAATTAGCAGGTCTGAGAGGATGCATAGAGATGGCTGAAGACAAGTACCAAAAAGTACTGGAGCTTGCTAAAAGAAGAGGCTTCTTCTGGCCTAGCTATGAAATATACGGTGGCGTAGCAGGATTCTACGATATGGGCCCATATGGAATACTCCTCAAGAATAGGATAATAGAGAAGTGGAGACAATACTTTGTACGAGATCACAGCAACTATGTGATTGAGATCGAGAGCCCAATAATTGGGCCCTCAAAAGTATACGAGGCAAGTGGCCACGTCGAAAACTTCACTGATCCAATAGTCGAATGCACAAGGTGCGGCAGAAAATTCAGGGCAGATCATCTTATCAAGGATAAGCTCGGAATAGATGTCGAAGGCCTCTCACCAATGGAGATGACTAGAATCATTAAAGAAAACAATATCAAATGCCCCGTATGTGGTGGAGAACTCGGAGAAGTGAAAACATTCAACCTACTGTTCAAGACCCACATTGGTCCTTATGAGGGAAACATAGGCTACTTTAGACCAGAGCTCGCACAGGGTATGTTTGTCGCGTTCAAACGCGTCTACGAAGTTATGAGATCACGCATGCCTCTGGGCATCGCGCAGGTTGGCAGAGTAGGAAGAAACGAGATAAGCCCGCGCCAGGCTATGATGCGTTTACGAGAGTTCACCATAATGGAGATGGAGTACTTTATTGATCCAGAGGACAACGAGAAAAGCTGTCCGTTCTTCGAGAGACATGCTAGTACCAAGATAAGGATACTCCCGTACAAGTATAAGGTAGAAGAACGCGACCCCGAGGAAGTAACTGTAAGAGAAGCAGTAGAAGAAAAACTCATACTGCATCCATGCCTCGGCTATTGGATGGCTGTTAGCAATGAGTTTATTGCTTCACTGGGTATCCCGAGGAACGAGATATATTTCGAAGAGAAGGGCCCTCATGAAAGAGCACACTACTCTAGTCAAACCTTCGACCAGCTAGTCAGAGTCTCACGATGGGGCTGGG
>JALUDS010000094.1:0-2337 GCA_027043945.1 Acidilobaceae archaeon | reverse complement strand
GGTGTCCGAGAATATAGTAAGATACGAGAGATCAAGGGCCCCCTGCTAATCGTCGAGGGAGTCTCAAACGTAGCATACGACGAGATCGTAGAAGTAGAACTACCAAGCGGAGAAAAGAGAAGGGGAAGAGTACTAGACGTCTCCCGGGGAGTAGCCGTAGTCCAGGTCTTCGAAGGGACAACAGGCATAACCACGACAGGCACAACAGTCAAGTTCCTAGGAAAACCCCTCGAGATACCCGTAAGCGAAGACATGCTAGGAAGAATTTTCAACGGCCTAGGAGAACCCATAGACGGTGGGCCCCCGATAATAGCGGAAGAAGAAAGAGACGTGAACGGAGCGCCCCTGAATCCGGCGGAGAGAGAGTATCCAGAGGACTTCATCCAGACAGGAGTCAGCGCAATAGACGGAATGAACACCCTCGTAAGAGGACAAAAGCTACCAATATTCAGCGGTAGCGGTCTCCCACACAACATACTAGCAGCCCAGATAGCGAGACAAGCAACAGTTAGAGGAGAAGGAGAAGAATTCGCAGTAGTATTCGCCGCGATAGGAATCAAGTACGACGACTTCCTATTCTTCAAGAAGTTCTTCGAGGAAACAGGCGCACTAAACAGAGTAGCAATGTTCGTAAACCTAGCAGACGAGCCTGCAATGATAAGACTCGTGACTCCAAGGGCAGCCCTAACCCTAGCCGAGTACCTAGCATTCGAGAGAGACATGCACGTACTAGTCATCCTAACAGACATGACGAACTACGCAGAGGCCCTCAGAGAGATAAGCGCTGCAAGAGAAGAAGTACCGGGAAGACAAGGATACCCAGGATACCTATACAGCGATCTAGCAAGCATCTACGAGAGAGCAGGAAGAGTAAAGGGCAAGAAGGGAAGCATAACCCAGATGCCTATACTAACCATGCCAAACGACGACATCACGCACCCAATACCCGACCTCACAGGATACATAACCGAGGGACAGATAGTACTCAGCAGAGAACTATACAACCGTGGAATCTACCCGCCGATCAACGTCCTCATGAGCCTATCACGACTCATGAAAGAAGGAATAGGCCCCGGCAAGACAAGAGAAGACCACGCAGGAGTAAGCAACCAGCTCTACAGCGCCTATAGCAGAGGAGTAGAGCTAAGAAGCCTAGCCGCAGTAGTAGGAGAAGAAAGCCTCAGCCCAGTAGACAGAAAATACCTAGAGTTCGCAGACGCATTCGAGAAACGCTTCCTAAAACAAGGCGAGAGAGAGAACAGAACAATAGAACAAACACTAGACCTAGCATGGGAAATCCTAAGCATACTACCAGAAGAAGAGCTCACAAACATCAAAGAAGAACACATACGCAAGTACCATCCAAAATACAAGAGCGCCTAACCCCTACTCGTCACCATCTATTCCCATACGATCCAACTCATGGAGAATACAAATGAAGCAGGATGGTGAAAGAGAATGGCTGTGGATCCAAGAAAAGTACTACCCACAAAGATAAACCTCATACGGCTAAGAAGAGAAGTAAAAATGCTAAAAAAGATACGTGGAGTACTCGAAGAGAAACGAGAAGTACTCCTCCACTACATTAAGAGTAGCGCCGAAGAATACGCGGCATACCAAGAGAAGGTCCTAGAGAAAATGAACGAGATATTCAAAGAATACTATAAGGGAGTAGCCGAGGAAGGATTCACACGCACACAAAGCTACGCAGAGAGCGCCCCGGAGACACTCAAACTCGAAGTAGGAACAAGAGTCCTGTTCGCAGTAAAAACCCCAACATTCAAAATAGACCCCAAAACAATACCCACACCACCATACCCCACAGACGCAAGCCCACACCTAACCAAAAGCGCACTACTCCTCAGAGACCTCCTACCAGACCTACTGAAAATGGCGGAATACGAGGAAGCCATGAGAAGACTAATAGACGAGCTCCGAGAAACACAACGACTCATAAACGCAATGGACTACGTCATACTACCCAGCTACCAGCAAGCAATCAAGTTCATCAAGACAGTCCTCGACGAGCGAATGAGAGAAGACTTCGTAAGACTCAAGATGTTAAAGAAAAAACTTCAGAGCCCAGAGAGGGCATCCTCAAGCCTCGGCTAGAGGCCCCATTCATCCCCTACACTATTCTCCTTTATGGTATAACCGCCCCCAGGAACACTAGTATACCCGCGACGATAAACAGCATCCTCAGGAATTCCCCAGGCGTCATATCAGCAATCCTCCTCACCAGCCTAGACGCTACCCAAGCAGTAGCACCCACAGCAAACGCCAAGAATATCAGTAACCCTATCAGCGCCAGATAATACCCAATACCAGAGGTATCAA
>JALUDS010000093.1:0-28267 GCA_027043945.1 Acidilobaceae archaeon | reverse complement strand
GTATAATGATTATATCTAAAATTATATAAATAAAATCATATTAATACAGTATAATTTACAGTCTTTATAGAGATAGATCCTATATACTAGTTCCATAGGAAATAAGGGGGTCTGGGAGTACTTTCGTCGCGTGTTTCTAGGGTTTATAAAGGACCCCTCAATTTCCAATGGAACAAATATAAGGATACAATTTAATATAATAAACTAAATTTTTAATTTATTTTTAATTATTAATATATATTATAATATATGCATAATGATTCAGAAAGTTTAAAATGTTATGTTTTGATCGTGAAATAGAGAAACCAATATTTATCGTTTATATGGTCTTATTATACGAAATATTACATAAATTATACAAAAAAATAAAAACGTCTCGCACTTATGATTAAAATGCGAGGCAGTAGTGGATCGTCAATTTGCGAGGCATGGATGCTAGGAGGATGCTAGGAGGTTTGACCCTCTTATAGGGTCGATAGAGGTATATAAATGTTTGGTGTGGCGTATGAGTGTTGCGGTGGTTGGCCCGGGTATTACTCCTGGGCAACGGTTTGAGATACGCGAGCAAATTATTGTTAGATATGCTGTGGCTCTTGCTACGGTCGAGGAATTCATTGATGCTGGTGAGAGAGGTACAACGCTTCTAGTGGATCCTAGCTATGTCGCGATGAAGATCTTGGAGAGAGCATGGGATATTCTAGGCATGCTGGGGATACAGCTTACTCTTCACGAGTATCAGTACCTTATTGGGTTTAGGCAGAATGCTAAGATTGCTGCAGAGGACGTAATTAGATATGCCTTACCCGTCCTTAAACATGTGTGTGGTGGAGAGAAGCTTATCCGTGTAGTTAAAGGGTTTAGGTTGGAGGACTTAACTAGAGATAAAGAGTTGATGAATAAGTTTAAAGAATGCAGAGAGGCTCTTAGGAAAAAACTCTTCAACTAAATTAGAGGATGTGATCAAAGACACATTTCCGGTGGTATAAGAGTTAGGAGGCCTCAGTTCTTATTAAAAGTACTTGTGTTTATCACTCGGTTTGTCCTTAATGTCTAGTTTATTCTATGTGGTTTAGTAGGGACAATCATTAAGGGTCATATAAACTACATATGCAAGCGGGGATATCGATGTGTGATCCTAAGGATGCAGCTGCTAGAGGAGCTCTAAGCATTCTGTCAGAGTTGGAGGAGCCTATACGTGTCATGGGAGTTGGTACGGGATCGACCGTTGACAGGTTCATCTCGTTGCTTGCTGGATCCGAGATATCAGAGGGTATTGAGGGATATGTTCCTACAAGTATCGATACAGGCCTGAAACTCTACAGTCGCGGTCTTAGAAGAGTATTGGATAATATTCCGGTATCTGATAAGATAGACGTCTACGTTGATGGAGCCGACGAGGTGGATCCTTCAGGGAACCTGGTAAAGGGTAGGGGCGGGGCTCTTCTCGGCGAGAAGATAGTAGCGTATTCGAGCAGGCTCAATATTATAATAGTTGACGAGTCCAAGCTTGTAGAGACGCTGGGAGAGAAGAAGCCTGTTCCAGTAGAGGTTGTTCCCAGAGCCCTCGGTTACGTTTATAGGGTCTTGGAGTCAATGGGGTTAAACCCGAGGCATAGGTCATGTAGTTGTAAGGATGGGCCGGCGGTATCCGATAATGGAGGAATACTCCTTGACCTATATACTGGTCCTATAAAGGATCCCCAGCGGCTAGACATGGAGCTCCACATGATACCTGGGATTGTTGAGACCGGACTATTCCTAGGGCTAACCGACATAGTCGTCGTTGGGTCTAGGGACTGTTCTTGGAGGGTGCTTAGGTTTGATAGGGGACGAGGATGAGAAAATACTAGGCCTAGACGTGGAAGAGGAGTTCTCCAAGGGACCGCCTCCTGAGTTAGAGCAGAGGATTCAATATGCAGCTAATAGTGGTAGGTTTGTTCTCTTGTGGCGTGATCCGCTGATACTCGTATATTTGGGGGAGAACGGGGATTATGTGGTTGTCGACGGGGTTTATTGTAGCTGTGAGGGTTTTGCTAGGAGGGTTTCCCGCAGAGGGATCGGGGGCTGTAGCCATGTTTATGCTGCTCGTAGGATTTTCGGCGAGAATTCCGGTGGAAAGTATCGGGTAGTAGAAGCGTCTTTGGAGGAGGTTGTTTTGATTATATGGGAGGTGTTAACTGGGGGGTTAACACATACTCTTCGTAAAATACTGTACCTCCAAGACAAAACACAAGGAAGAGAATCCTCTAGCGAAGACGAGATAAGCGAGGATAGATAATATACCGCATTCTAGATAGTGGGGAAACAGCTGGTTTAACCCCTAGAATATTATGTGTGCTAGGACTACCATGAGAGCGTATAGTCCGGCCAGTAAGATTAATGTGGTCGGCGAGATCTTTATCTTTCCCTCGTACTCGTCATAGAACGATATTAGTCCTGCAGCAGTCATGGGTCCGCCTTGTTTTCTCCTCTTCTTAGCCAAGGCCCTGTATCCCCCAGGTCATTATTCTCTGGCTTACAGAGTATTTTAAGGTTAAGAGAAGCTCCTCAGCCTAATACAATGGGCGACGAGGGATGGTCGAGCTTAGATGTCTTCAGGAAGCAATGCGTAAGGCATACTATGAACGTGACCGGGCCAGGGGACTCTATGCAACGTTTACATGGTTTGTTGAGGAGGTGGGTGAGCTGGCTGAGGCTCTCCTCAAGGGCGACCAGGATAGTCTCCGCGAGGAGTTGGCGGATGTATTGGCATGGCTTCTGAGCATTGCTAATTTGCTGGGTATAGATATGGAGGAGGCTTTCCTAGGAAAGTATAGTGGCGACACAGGTAGTTGCGGTGGAAAATAACTGGGACTGTGCGGGTCCTTGCCCATTTATACTCTATGCTTTTTTGAATGCTTCGACAATACTGGGTAATAGCATTGGGTTTTCTTCGATAAGGTTTCCTGTAACTAATATGTGGGCGCCTGCCCTGGCAAGGCTCTCCGCTGTCTGGGGGCTTCTTACGCCTCCGCCTACTATGATCCTAGCGTCTAGCCCGCTTTTATCGAGGAGTTTCCTGGTCAGGCTCACCATTTCAGGCGGTACTGGTCTTGGAGCTCCACTCCCTGCCTCGAGATAGATTAGCTTAGAGCCTAGCATCGCGCCTGCTAGTGCATAGCTCGCCGCTATCTCAGGTTTATCGTAGGGGACGGGCCTTGCTCTACCCACGTATCCTGCGGTGCCCCCGTATCCTACTACTATATACGATGTGGGTATGGGTTCGAGGCCTAGCCTGAGGACTATTGTGCTGGCCTGCATCTGGACGCCGCTGATATAGTATGGGTCCTCGCTGTTCAGCATGGTCATGAATAATACTGCGTCTGCTTCTCCTGTTAGTCCATTGATGTTGCTTGGGAACAGGATCACGGGGAGGTCTACATTGTTCTTGATCTCCCGGACTATTTTCCCGAGGTGGGGCTCGAAGACGCCTATGGAGCCTCCGACAAGGATCGCGTCTGTGCCTGCGTCATAGGCTAGCCTGGCGAGCTCCCCTGCCTTAAGTGCGCCGACTTTCTCTGGATCGATAAGTGTGAAGTGGAGCCTTCGCTCCTGGGAGTCGGCTAGTATCTTATCTAGGATCCTGCCCAAGGCTATTCTTCCTCCTCTTCTTCCTCGAAGACGGCTTCTACCTCCTCGTCGGAGACCTCCTTTCTCCTACACTCGTCTAATCTATCCTCGTATGCGAGATCGCTTATCTTATTATAGACGTCTATCCGGTCGAGGGTCTGGGGAACCTCCATTTCACAGTATAATCCACAGCTACCACATCTGGCTATCGCGAGCCGCATAAGTGGGTTCTTTGCCTTCTTGAAGTCTATTGTAAGCGTCATGTTCCCGCACACGGGGCACTGGAAGTATCGTGAAGGCAGTCTAACCTTCTTCCTCGTAGTCTTTCTTCTTTTCCTCCTTCTACCCAAGTTTCCTTCACCCATATACCTGGTGGGCGGCGGCCCCCGTGTATGACCTATACCACCATAGGCGTTGAACACTCTATCTCAAATATAAGTGTATAAAGAGTTATTTACGCTATTATCATCGCACCATTGATAGAGAGGGGTGTAGCATAGATGGCGGATTACAAGGTAAAGGACCTTGGACTAGCTAGCCAAGGCAGGATACAGCTTGAATGGGCAGAACACAACATGCCTGTAGTCATGAGACTACGTAGAAAATACCTGGAGAAGAAGCCTCTCGAAGGCCTACGTGTCTCATTAGTGCTTCACGTGACCAAGGAGACAGGGGTCCTTGCCAGAACCCTCAAAGCATGGGGTGCAGAAGTATACTTGGCCGCGAGTAATCCTTTATCAACGCAGGATGACGTTGCCGCCGCGTTGGTAGAGGACGGTATACATGTCTACGCGTGGAAGGGTATGAGTACTGAGGAGTATTTCTGGGCGATCTCCGAGGTGGCATCAAAGCAGCCAAACCTGGTGGTCGATGATGGAGGAGATCTCCACGCGTATCTTCATGATAAGAGGCCTGATATAGCGGAGAAGATCCTGGGCGGTACAGAGGAGACAACTACGGGCGTAATTAGGCTCAGGGCAATGGAGAAAGAGGGAGTCCTCAAGTATCCTGTCATAGCTGTTAATGATGCATATACAAAGTTCCTCTTCGATAACAGGTATGGTACTGGTCAGAGCACGGTGGACGGTATCCTTAGAGCCACCAATATATTGATTGCTGGTAGAAAGGTCGTCGTCGCTGGATACGGCTGGGTGGGCAGAGGAATTGCGATGAGGATGCGGGGCATGGGTGCCCGCGTAATAGTAGTGGAGGCCGATCCTATACGGGCTCTTGAGGCCGTGATGGATGGATTCGATGTAACGGACATGGAGTCTGCTGCAGAGATAGGTGAGATATTTATCACAGCCACAGGAAACGCCAAAGTGATAAGAAAAGAACATTTTGAGAAAATGCGGGATGGAGCAATATTAGCCAACTCCGGACACTTCAACATAGAGATAGATGTACAGGCACTAGAAGAAATGAGCGTCTCCAAGCGGAGAATACGAAAATACATAGAGGAATACAAGCTAGCCAACGGAAAGAAACTATACCTCCTCGCCGAGGGGAGACTAGTAAACTTAGTAGCAGCCGAAGGACATCCAAGCGAAGTAATGGATATGAGCTTCGCAAACCAGGCACAGGCACTAATATATATACTAGAAAACAAGGATAAGTTACAGCCAAAAGTATACTTGCTTCCAAGAGAATATGATGAGAATACAGCGCGAATGAAGCTAGAAGCAATGGGCATTAAAATAGAGGAACTCACAGAGGAGCAGAAAAAGTATCTAAAATCATGGAGATTATAACTTCTCTATTTTAAAATCAACAAATTAGTGACTAGGATATTAACGTATTCTATACGTTTTCCGATTAGACAGGGTATTTGAGCTGAGGAGTTCGTTGGATGGTGGGCCCGGGGGGATTTGAACCCCCGACCACCCGGTTATGAGCCGGGCGCTCTACCGGGCTGAGCTACGGGCCCGGAGGGCATGTCGTGCCTCCAAACCTGGTATTCGTTGGGGAAGGAATTAAATATTTACTCTGGGAGCTTCTATATAGGATAATTTTATATTGTTAGTTTAATCGTGTTATATTTTAAATAATTAATATAATAATATACAAGATGATTATTTATATTACCTAGAAACCTACACAGTATATTATTATCATGGTGAAGACTTCTTTGATAAAGAAGATAGGTCTAGGATCTCCTCTCCAGGACCTCATCGATACTTTAGGCGAGGTTTACAAGTATGTGGCCATGGATCTGGTATCTGTGGGTGTTATAAGAGGATGCATTAAACCGCTTCCTTCAAAGAGTTCTTGGTTATCGGGAGATACGATTATTCTTCCACAGGATAGAGATGAGTATATTCGTTTAATGAGCTATGTTACAACTGGATTATCTGTATTCAACATGTGTATTAGTAAGATCATTGGGCTTAGAGGAGAGATTGGCTTCGAGTCCTGCGCAGACTTGGTAATGCTAGTGCATTTAATGTCGGATTGCGAGGTTAAATCAGTACTAGACAATTACAATAAACTATTTGATAATTTAGACTATGCAGCGGAGTTGATCAAGATGAATAGAAAATTATTGTCTAGAAGGATTCCATGTGTTTTCTATTATAAATTGGCTAAGAACGGGTCGCGTTCTGCAGTGGATATGTTGAAGAGAATGAATTGTAGTGATGAGGATCTTGATCTTACGATCGAAGGCCTCTAGTCAAATCATGCTAGATTGGCGTGTTTCCCTACTGACTCCAGAATTCTTTTAGTTGCTCGGAGGAAAGTCGCTCTTCATCCCTTCTAAGTCAGCGTCGCTCCACCATCCTCATCGCGTGTATAAGATTATCCGAGACAAGTCTAAAAAACAATAACGTGATAAGGGTCTGGTAGGAGAGAAAGATTATGCTTTGATCTCTTCTTTCTTAGCAGGGGCAACCTCGGGCTTGGCGTGTCTAGCCATCTCTCTTAGTATCGAGTTCTTTGATACTATTCCTACTAGTTTTCCTTCTTCGTCGACGACAGGTAGACCGTCTACGTTTTCTTCTTTGAAGGCCTGTATCGCCTCTATTATCGTGTCTTCAGGGGAGAGGGTCTTCTTTACCTGGACCATGGCGTCGGATGCTATTAGGGGCATTACTTTTACGAATCTTGCCATTTTTCTCCCGGCCCTGACGAGTCTTCTAACCCATATGAGTCGTCTGCTCTTTCTTGATAGCAGGCTGTCTTCTAGGGCTACGAATGGTAGCCTGTTTGCTGATACTACTCCGTAGACTATGTTTCCTTCTGCTACTACTACTGCGTCTAGCAGTAGTGTCTGCATCTTGTTAATTACATGTGCTAGGCTGTGGTGTGGGTGTACTGTGGCGAATCTCCTTGGGACTACTAGGTCTCTGACTCTTATGTCTCCTATGTGGTGTTTGGCGTATGCCTCTATCAGGTCGTCCTTAGTTATGAATCCGACAGTGTTTCCTTCCTCGTCTTCTACTATTGCTACTTCGGCATTATTTGATAGAAGCTTGAACGCCACGTTTTCGAGTGGCTCGTTTGCCTTGACGCGTGGTATGACCTTGCTCATTACATAGTCTATGAAGAACTTATCGTAGACTCTTCTCCTCCATATTGGTCCCTTTAACGCTATTGCCTTCAGCATATTCCATTTTGTTACGACTCCTATAATCCGCCCTGCCTCGTCCAGTACCAGTAGATAGTCTGTCTTCCTCCTCAGCATCTCTTTTCTAGCGTGCTCTACAGTATCATTGATTGTTATAGCGGGGAGCTCTTCCCTCATAGCGTCCTTAGCGGTTACTCCTAGGGCTTCATAGGGTAGTTCTTTTGGTCGCTCTATGACTTCTGTTATAAGCGACTGCTCTGAGCGATAAACTGTCCTCTCCTCTGCTTCGACGATCTTTGGCATGGGTAGCGGTTTTACAGCTACTCTGCCTGGCTTTGCTCCCTTCATGTAGACCTTCACTACGTCTAGCTGTGTCAGTATTCCTACTAGCTTTCCTTCCTCGTCAACGACAGGTAGTATAGAGAAGTCGTTCTCAACCATTATCTTAGCAGCCTGCTCTATAGGGGTGTCGGGTGTAGCTACAACGGCTCCTCTCGTCATTATACGTCTTACTTTAGCGGGCGTTGTGATCTTTCCAGCGCTTATCTCTCTATGGAATCTCCATCTTCCCTTTCTTACGAGGTCGAATGGAGTTATCACACCTATAGGTACTGGCTCCTCCTTGCTTCTTACAACTACTAGACCTGGCAGTCCTCTGAACACAAACCTGCTCCATACCCTGTTTATTTTCTCGTCTGGTGTTACGATATAGTTCTCTAGTTTTTCTGTCGTCATTGCTTCACCGACAGTTTCTGCAAGTGGTCTTAGGCCCCGATCCATAAATGTCTTGATGATGTCCCTTAGAGATACTACTCCCACGAGTCTGTCGTTTTCGTCGACGACAGGCGCCGAGTCGGTCTTGAATTCTTCTAGTATTTCTACTATCTCGTCGAGGTTTTGATCTAGGCGTAGCACTGGATGGCTACGTGCGACATCTATAACTCGTAGATTGGACTTTGTACTTGTAGGTATTATTGCCTCGATACGTGTGAGGAATCCCTCGAGTTTGTTTGTTTTCTCGTCTTTGACTATGGGTAGTATTCTCTCTTCTGTATTTCTGAATAGTGCTCTTGCTGTTGTTAGTGGTGTTCTTGGAAGTAGCTTTGCCTGTGGCTCTCTTAGTACTTCCCAGATCTTCACTCCTCTCTTCACCTTAACCTAATTATAGCAATACTGACTAATAACCTCTCTCTAAGGAGGGAGGTTGAAAGGGTATAAAGGGGGGCGAGGCACAGTATATACATGATGTAGAGGAGCCCCTGGGAGGGCTCGCGTCAGAGACCGTAAGGCGACGAGCATCAATACGATGTATAGTCGAGGGATAGTGTAAGGTAAACACAACTGCAGAGACACGACAAGAACAGTATGTGAGGTGGAGAAAATGACTAGTCAAGTAGTTAAAGGCGTCGACCAAGCGCCAAAATGTCCGATATGTAAGGTTCCAATGATGTATCTAATGGAAAAGGAGAAGAAGAGTAGTGGAGAAATACGGATTACTAGATTCTATAGATGCCCGGTGTGTGGAACTAAGATAATAGATGAGAGGTTACTGTTAAAGCCAGTTAATGGAAGCATAATCGTATATTCCCTCTCCAACGGGGAGAAGCAAATAATCTACTCTAGGCCTAGACCGGTGATTAAGAGAGGTAGGAGATCTCCAAGGGCTAGGACTAGGAAATAAAGAAAGAATTAACACAGTTTTTCCCTATTTATTGAATCCAGTTTCCATTCTATTGTAATAGTTTATAAGTCTCCATGTAGAAATCCATATTTCAAGACGGTGCTCTGAGCTAGTCGTGGGAGGATGAAGATTTGGGGTTCTTCGAAGACTTCAAGAAAGTCATTCGGATATATCCAGACGTAAAAGGCGTCGCTAGAAGAATGTTTGTAACCAACAGCCTTGATGGAATAGTTGCTGGCATAGGAGTGGATATAGGAGGCTTCTCTCATAATGCTGATCCGCTTCTTCTCGCCTCAAGCATTATAGGTGGAACTGTAGCTATGGGAGTAATAAGCGGTATCCTAGGAGTCTATCTCTCAGAGAGAGCAGAGAGGATAAAGGAGGTTAAGGATCTAGAAAGGAAAGTTGCTTCTTCGCTTAAAGATAGCATATATTGGAAGGCCGTAAAGATCCTACCGATATATGTGGCTCTATGGAGCGGCATAGGTATAGTCTTGTTCCCCTTCCTGATAGCGCTTCCCTACCTCTTATCTGCATGGGGCATCCTACCATTATACACGGCGTATCTCTCATCAATAGGCATAGGTCTAGGACTAATGGGCATCCTAGGATATTATCTAGGACGTATAAGCAAAGAAAACATTGGCATAGCCGTTGCAAGAGTATTAGCCATGGGTGTAGCGGCGATAATAATTGTTAAGCTATTAAGGCTGACTCTTGGGGTTTAATTTGCCTAGCTCTAATGGTAGCATGCCGAATATTCCTATTAATTTTTTGAATTCGTCTAGATCAAGATGCTCGTCGGGAGCGTGAGCAGTGGTTCCAGTAGGGCCATAAGATAATGCTTTAGATCCCTTCAATGTATAATAGCGAAGGTCGAGTCCTCCGGGACATACCTCGGGCTCATTTATAATAAGATCATATTTTTTGCCGGATTCTTTGAGTGCTTCGTATAATTCTGCTGGATCATTTATTGCTGGCTCCATAGAGGTCTCGTAGCTTATCTCATAGTTTTCTATGCCTAGCTCAACAGAGATCCATCTCAGCAACGCTTCGAGTTCTCCACGAGTACTTTCAACGTCTTCCTCTGGTATCAGTCTTCTATCTATAGTGAACTCGAAGAGTCCCGGTACCTGATTCGTTTTACCATCAACTACTCGGGCTACTCCGCCAATCATTACAGTCGGATACGAGGCCTCAGGAGGCGTTATCTTATACTTGGTTCTTCTCGTGGAGAGTATAGTCGTGTATCTTGAATGGAGTTCGAGCGCAAATCTTGAGGCGAGAAGGAACGCGTTTTTACCCTGCCAGGGGGTACTGGCATGTGCGTTTTTCCCATGTACTCTTATCTTTGCCCATAGTGCTCCTTTATGCCCGTGCCAGGGAGTCTTCAAGCCGCTAGGCTCCGGTATGATAACGTATTCTGGTGCTCGGTCAATCACTCTTTCCACTAGGTAACCTGTTCCACATTCTCCGCCTATTTCCTCGTCTGGGACAAAGGCTAGTTGAAGGACTAGATTATCCGGGTAGCCATTGGAGTCTTTTAAGGCCTTCAAGCCAGCGAGAACGGCTGCGATTCCTCCTTTCATGTCTATGGCTCCTCTGCCATAGAGCTTGTTATCCTTTACAAGGGGCTTGAAGGGTTCAGTTATTGTCCATCCTATTCCTCCCGGGACTACGTCGTAGTGGCCGTTAAAGTGGAGGATGGGTCCATTGGAGCCGTATGTTGCTAGTACAATATATCTTGGATTACTGCTTGCATGTTTACAGTTCTGCTCTTGATAGTCCTTATCTACTTTTATTATTTGTGTATCGAATCCCAGGCTTTCTGCTGTGTGTGCGAGTAGTTCTGCTATTTCTTCGTAGTGGTCTCCTTGGGGCGAGACAGAAGGTATCTTTATTAGTTCGGAGAGTAGGTCGAGCCCCCAGTTATACGCATTTTCGAGAATATCCTTGTCCAAGCATTATCCCCGACACATTGAGTGTGTCAGAGACCTAATTATTACTTGAGTATAAGGAGTTACGGAATCGTGATGTTCGAGGAGAATCATTTAATATTATTTCTAGTTGATAAAGACAACTATTCTTATCGAGCCCTCGCTAATTGTATCCCCCGGGCAGGTGCCCCCCGGGGGCACATCCTATTCCAGACTCCTATCTGCTACTTTAGACTCTATCCTGATAGGCTTCAAATAGTCAACTATTATCTTGAATGTTTTTTCTGGATCTGTATGTGATCCACAGCTATAGACGTCTAGTGTGGCGAAGTCGTATTCGGGCCATGTGTGGATCGTTATGTGGCTCTCTAGGATTATTGCGACTAGGCTGAATCCTTCTCCTATTTTCCAGGTCTTTATATCTAGTATTGTCATGTTTCCTTCTTCAGCGGCTTTTCTGACTACGTCTTCTAGCAATTCTGGGTTACGGAGGGCTTCGTGGTTGCGGCACCCTATAAGGTTTCCATAGACGTGTTTTCCATAGACCTTATAGGATTCCAGGCTCCTCTGTTCTAATCTGAAGCTCATAGTGTTCACCCCCCTTTTATACCCCGCAACTGTAAGTATTGTATTGGATTTAGTTAAAAGTTTGACCCCCCGGGTGCATGAGTTTGGAAACGATAGGTGTTGGCGCGGTTACGGGGCTCTACGGGGTCTCTAAGATAAGTAATGCTATCCTGATAGACTCCGTCGAGGTATTTAACAATATCAAGAGGGGAATCGAGAAGATCATTAGTGAAAGAGAGGGAATTACCGGGTTCAGGGCAATAGCGGGCAGACAGTCAGACGTCGATCTTATCGTCGTACAGATACCTCCCTATCCTCAAGCAGTAGCTGAAGCAGTATCCGAGCTCTACATGTTTGGCGTAAGGAACGTGATTATGATCAGTAGAGGATACAGGCTCTCGAAGAAGGTTCCTATATCATCTGTCCTCGTGGCTAACGGGGCAATCGGTCGAGACACGCTGAGTAAGAGGATCTCGGGTGAAGGGCTTCCACTGCTCGCTTCTCAGAGAATGGCTTCAGGGTTCAAGAATCTAGTAGAGATAAGGTTCTCTGACTTCAAATGGATATACGGTTTCACGGTATCAGTTCCAAGTCCTCGAATACGGTGGATAGCGAGCGAGTTAAAGGATCTTCTAGGAAAGCGAGGAGTTTATGCTGTTGACTCGATGACCGCTACATTGTATGCTCTTCAATACGAGTTCCAGAAGCTTGAGGCACTCTCCCTTCTCACATTGTCGAGAGCATATACTCATCCTGTTACAAGCATCATGCCTTCCTTCGACGAACTTGCAAGTCTCAGGGAGAAAGAAGTAAGATTAGAGTCGGTTCTTTATATGGCCGCTGTAGAACTGTTCAAACAGTTAGAGAGGAGGTCGTTATAGGTATGAGTAATGCTACTCTACGCCGTCTGCCTCGAGATATAATCGATGATATAATGGTAGAACTTGACCTACTAGAATCACAGCTTGCCTTGGCTAGTAAAGACTTCAAGCATAAAGGCCAAATACTAAATATAGTATTGTACATAGAGAATATCCGTACTTTGCTTATAGAGCTTAAGCAGATGACGGAGCAGGAAGAAAAGTCCTCTATATGATAAACTTATAAGGATATTATTGTCTGAAGCCTATTCTTCTACTTTTTCAACATAGAGTACCGGGCCTTCCTTTCGTAGAACCTTTACTTTACTTCCACGAGGCACGAATTCATTAGAGATAGCCTTCCAGTATTCGCCTTCTACTATTATGAATCCTGGTTTTCCAGGCTCCAAGTCGTCGACTGCTTCGCCTATTTTTCCGGTGATGCTCCATACTATTGGTTGCCTCTTTCGTACTTCTAGGACCTTATATACAACATAGACTGTGAATACTCCCATTATAGCTCCTGTAATATAGAGTGATGCGAGGAGCGTGTTAGCATATCCTTGTGGAACCGCGAATCCTGCTCCTGCAGGCAGTAAGGCTATTCCGAGGACGAGCATAACTATTCCGACTCCTCCTAGAACTCCGAAGCCCGGAGTATGCATTTCGATTACGACGAGTAGTGCTCCTAGAGCTAGGAGCAGGATTGTTACCATGTTGATGTTATAGCCTGTTCCCGCCATTCCTAGGATAAGGAGCAGTGCTCCTATAGTAGCGTATGCGAGATGACCCGATATTATACTGAATAATAGTATGAGCATTCCTAGGCTAAGGAGTATTCCAGACAATATAGGGTCCGATAGTGAATGGATAATTACGACTCTCGGCGGAGGAGGTATTTCTTCTACGGTGATAGATCCTTCTCCGTTAATAAACGCATATGTATAACCTGAAGGTAAAGCGACAACGAGATTATTTAGTTTATTAATTAGATCAGTCGTGTCTGAGGCGACAATTTCGATTACTCCCTTGTCAAGAGCCTCGTACGCCCCGTAGTTATCATTATAGAGGACGAATCGTACGAGTGCAGTGGAGTTGCGTCCCTTCGTAGCCGCGTGTTCACATAGTAGCTTGATTAATGGATTGATTATCTTGGAATCGTTTATAGGCTGATAACTACCCGTTTGTGGATCATAGGCTATTGGCTGCATTGATCCGATGATCGTTCCTGGCTGCATAGCGGCGATATGCGTGGACATTAGTATTAGGGTCCCGGCGCTTTCTGCCCATTTGTCTACAACGTAGCCTATGACTGGTATCTTTGCGTCGTCGATTATAGTTACGATATTTGTTGCTGGATCCAGGTATCCGCCTGGAGTGTTTAGGAGTATTATTAGGGCGGCGTTGTTTTCTTCTGCAATCTGGATAGCGTACTTGACATATTCTTCCGTTGACGTATCTATGATGCCAGTTATCTCTATATAATAGTATTTTCCAGAGATGACTCTATCATATGTTGCGTTTGACGTTGTGCCTATTATTCCATACATTTTTTCTACTGAACCACAGTATTTTGCGCCTAGAGTATCATATGTTGTGGTAGTGTTGGTTTGTGAATACGAGGTTGTTGAGGAGACAAGGACTATGGATAATGCTAGAATCATTATAGGGATTATTTTTTTGTGGTTCATTGGTTTTGTCCTCATATATTATGTACCTCTCACTGTATAGTCGATTTGTTGGTTATAGTGGTTATCCGTTGTTTGGTACTTGTTTGTTAGCGACCGCCTTTGAGAGTGCTACTATGTCGCCGGTACTGGGCGTATAGGCATGTGGGGCTATTACGATGAGGTTCTTCTCCTTTGCTATCTCTACGAGTGTCTGAAGCTCTCTTAGTCTCATAGCAGATGGATACTTTTCGTAGAATGATGCTGCTTCAGCCATGATCTTTGCAGCCTGCCGCTCTCCCTCGGCTTCGATTATTCTTGCCCTCCTCCATCTCTCGGCCTCGGCTTGTTTGGCCATAGCTCGTAGCATTGACTCGGGTAGCTTTACTTCCTTGATTGTTACGGCTGTAACCTTTATTCCCCAGGGGTCTGTGAGCGTGTCGAGTATTTCTTGTAAGCGTTTGTTTATCTCTTCTCTGTTAGTGAGTAGGTCGTCTAGTTCTACTTGTCCTATTATGTCTCTGAGGGTGGTTTGGGCGAGCATTATTACTCCATAATGGTAGTTTTCTATCTTTGTCACGGCTTTTTCTGGATCGAATACTTTGTAGTATACTACGGCGTCGACTCCTACTGTGACGTTGTCTTTTGTGATGGTTCTTTGTTCCGGGACATCTGCAGTGACTATTCTTAGGTCTATTCGAACAAAGTTGTCTATGAAGGGGATAATGAAGAAGAGTCCTGGGCCCTTGGCTCCTAGGAGTCTTCCGAGTCGAAATATGACTGCCCTCTCATATTCTTTGACGACCTTTATACTCATTGAGAGAAGGGTTCCAACAATGAATAATGCAATGAGGGCTTCGATAAGTAGAGTGTCTTCCGGCACAACCTACACCTCTGGACCGTATTATAATATGTTTGTAAAGAGGGATCTTATTAATAGTGGTTTCTCGTAGAGGACTATTTGAAGACCCGGACAGGTAAATGATAATACTGGCTAGTGTAGGGGCACGGGCGTGTTCTAGAGATGGTTAACAAGAGAAGCGCTACACGGGTAGAGAACGAGCTGGCTAACATGTTGTGGGAGAGGGGTTTCGCCGTTGTACGAGGTCCCTCGAGTGGGTCAGCGACAAAGAGACGTTTTCAGCCCGATCTTCTAGCGGTTAAAGACGGGAGGATACTCGTAATAGAGGTTAAGCAGGGAAGGGAGTCAAGGCCCCTCTATATTCCTCCGGGCCAAGTGAAGGGCCTCCTCGAGCTGGAGAAGAGGAGCGGTGGTCTCGCCGTCGTGGCAGTAAAGATATCTTGGATCGGTTGGCGGTTCCATATACTGAAGGATTTACCAGAGACGAAGTCGGGTAGGAGGAAGATTTCTAAGCCGGAGTCTGGAATGAGGCTGTATGAGTTGGAGAATCTTCTTTTCTCAAGGGTAAAAGTGATGGACGAGTATTTTGGCTAAGTTGGGGCCTTCCTAACCGGGAATTTCTCTATGGACGCTTCTATTATTCTAGAATGGTATGATTCTTGCCTCGAATCCGTTTTTCTCGGCTATCTTCCTGATACGTTTAAGTCTACGAGCAGTGAGCCGAGGCGTATGTCTTGGCACCCTTACGATTACAATTCCGTCACGTATTTCTACTTGGGCCTCCGGTAGGATCTTTTGTATTAGTCTTGTTACGGCTTCCTGCTTCATTTTGGCTTGCCGGCCCTTCACTGGGACTACCATTGTTTGTTCTCCAAAGGTGTAGATCTCGTATTCGAGTTCTCCTGTTAGGAAGTCTCTTACCTCAACAACTGGTCTGGATAGATCTGCTTCTTTTAGGCCTGTAGGGAGTTTTACTGTTATTGAGAGATCTAGGACTTTTTCAACTTGTCCCTTGTCTATGAATATAACGGTATCTATTATGCTTGGGATCATTCCGAGCTCGACTCTCCGTATAAATCTCTGTATCGCGTCTATGGGTGTTGTAGCATGCACTACTCCAACCATGCCTATACCTGCTAGTCTAAGGTCCACGTATAGCTGGAAGTCCTCGTCGCTTCTCAACTCGTCGTAGAACGTGTAATCGGGTCTGCTCAGGAGGAGTATGTCGTGTAATTCTCCTAGATCAGCATAGTTCTTAGAGTATTGTGTGACTATTGCCGGTAGCTTCATGTCCCTAGGGGACTCTATGGTCTTTACTATCTTGCCCTGAGACGCATAATATTCTGCGAGCGCCTGTGCGAACGTGGTCTTGCCCATACCAGGCGCTCCGGCTATAAGGATGCCTTCTGCTCTTTCTCTTAGTCTCTCAAGCAGTTTATCTGGTAGGTTATAGTCTTCAAGTTTGAGTCTAACTACGGGCTTAACAGCGGTTATCTCCCATGCTTCGCTTAAAGGCGGACGAGTAATGACTATTCTATAGTCCTTCAGTTGGACAATTGTTGACCCGAACCTATCGATTTCTACGAATCCATCTTCCATACGAGATGCAGCTTCAAGGATTTCCCTAGCTATGTTCTCGAGATCTCGTCTAGTGAGGGGCTCACTGGATAATGAGACGAACGTCCATCTACCCGGACGACCTACCTTCGCTAGGGGTGGGGCTCCTTCCTTTAGATGGACGCTCATCGTTTTACCGGTGAAGAATTCCTCTATCTTTAGTTTACCCTCTCTACCGGCTCTTGCAGTATAGTATACGGATACCCCTAGGGCCTGCGCTGCCTTTGCTTGGAGCGGATCGCTTGTTAGGAGAGTTGCACCGGTTTTCCACGCGTATTCGCGTGTGATTTTCTTTACGTCTTCTAAGGAGAGCGTTTTCATCCGTGATGGTTTATCGTCGTCGACAATCGTGATCTCCAGATCTATTGTACTCATTCCTAGGAGGCTTGAGAGATCTTCTAAACCCGCCATGCCTGCTGTCTTTCCTTTTTTGGCTTCTTCATATAGGTAGTCGACTATAGCTCTATGTATAAGTAGTCTTCCCGAGAGTTCTCCTTTTCTAATAGCTTCAGCTAGTGTTCCGTCAATTACTGCATCTATATCCGCTACATACACCTGTTGCAATACTCTTCCCCGTTACTGTTTTCCCTGAGACACAGGTGTCTAGGCCGAGTTGATATAATTATTCTTGGTGTCAAAAAGAACTAGATTAAACCCGCTTATTGCACATAGTGTTAAGAGGAGGTGTAATAGGAGATGATAAGCATACTCGTTACAGGCGACATAGTTTACACAGGTAGTGAGATGCTGAGGAACGGCTATGTTTATGTGAGGGGAGGACGCGTCATTGATCTTGGAGAGGGTTCTCCACCCGAGGAATATACATATGCAACGCTCGTATTGGGAGGTCCCGGTAGAATAGTTGTACCAGGTCTAAGAGTTATTGCTGACCCACTACTATATCCATTTAGGTATACAGAACTCTATGATTCGCCATGTAAACTGTACAGGCAGTTATCTCCTAGCGAAGCATTCAAGCTATCGCTACCCGGCATATACACGTTACATATGTTGGGGGCGACCTCGGTAGCTGTAAGATACGTTTCGGAGGATCTACCATATAGTCTTAAGAAATCACTGGACGCGGATTTCGACTTATACAGAGTCGAATGCGGAGATAGCGGATCCGACGAGTTGGAGAGCGAAGAGGTTATTATAGATCCACTAAATGATTTTCAAGCTATCAAAGACCCACTAGATTATTCGAGAATGGTGTCAAAGCGCCTCGGGAAAGAACCTCCAATGATATCAAAGGATTCAATAGCGAATATAGCAGTGTTCAACGCAAGGTCTCCTCCGCTATTTACAGTAGTTGAGTACAGTTCTAGGCTAGATCCGGCTAAGCTGTATGGAAGAGCTGGCTGGGTTGAGTCACTACTATACGGAGAGAATATACTGGTAGACTCCGGCGAACATATCTATATAGTTGAGAAACATCTGAGGGAAGCATATAGTATTGCCACTAATATAGCTTCCAGGTATAGTCGCTGATCGAGGGCTTCCTCATCCCGAAAGGGTCAGACTCGTGAATTCGCTCATCCCTTAAACCTATATTCTTCTTTGATCTTTATAACATCGCCGAGAGCGTCTCCTATAGCTCTGTATGCCTTCTCCAGCTCTTCCTTATAGATCTTTGGAGAGGCTCTAGGCACAGGATTTACTCGTATTCTGCAAGGCTCTATCTGTACATTAACGTACGAATATAATCCGATTTTGGCTATGAGCTTCATTATTTCTTCTTTGTCGTGTCCAGATACAGGACGTATGACCGGGAGCCTTATACCACCGCCAATTAGTCGTAGGTTCCTTATCGTCTGGCTAGCGACTTGGCCGATGTTGTCGCCGGTGGCAAGTGCTTCATATCCTCTGGTTTCTGCGAATTCAGAGGCGTGCTCTAGCATTATTCTCCTAATTATTAGAGTCCTATACTCAGGCCTGATTATTTCAGCGAGCCTCTCGACAACCGGAGTCATATCTGCAATATAGAGTTTGAGATCCCATCCATGGGCCCAGATTTCTGCTAGTTTCTCCGCTATTATAACCGCGTTCTCTTTTGCTTCCTCCACGCCGAGATCATAGTATATGAGTCCTGGAGTCGCCCCTCTTCGCATAATATACCATGCTGTTGCAGTGGAATCAAATCCCCCACTGAATAGTACGAGCACCGGCTCCTCGCTGCCTACAGGGAGTCCTCCAGGGCCAGGAATAACCTTATCATAATAGAAAACAGTATTCCCACGGATCTCTACATACACCGTGTATTCAGGATTCGTAAGATCGACTCTTGTCTCACCTTGCCTGAATAAAGCCGCACCCAGTGCCCTCTCAACATCCTTGCTAGTAAACTCATGCGTCCCAGTTCTTCTAGCGGTGACCCTGAATGTTTTCCCTGCAACCTTGTCATAAAAGAGGCTTTTCCCGACATTGACGATTTCTTCCAATGAGTATAGCGTATAGGCCATTGCAGGGCTAGTAGACTTTACTCCAAAAACATACGAGATTTTTTCCGCGGCCTCGTAGGGATCCTCTGGATCCCATAATATGATCCTCCCCGGAGTTTTACTAAGTGTACCCTTTAGCTCATATTTTTCAATTACTCGGGCAATATGGTGTGATAGTAAATCCTCCATCCTGCGCCTGGTCAGAGGTCCTTTGACGGCAATCTCCGAGTACCGTATTATGACTGCTGGCCGGTTCTTCATCTTGTATAAACCTAGGAGTCATGAGTATGAATCGGAGATAATTATTCTAACCTCAACAAGTATGATCCTGGTAGAGGGGCATCAAGGAGATGAAGCGAGTAATATCATTCAGATGGTTTAAGGGATTCCTAGTAGTATCCATGGGTAGAGATGGCCTCAGTATAATGGGTTCCAACTCTAGGATTGTACTAGGAGATAGACAAATCTCGGTGAAAGGGCTTTACCAGGGTATGAGAGAGTATGCTGAGAACTCGAGGGCCCAAGTAAAGACACTCTATATTGATCTAGCGTTTCCTATTAAGGGAGTGGATAAGCCCGAGGGCGAGGTTTATCTTAGAACTGTGGATACATATATTGATAATTATGGTTTATCCTATACTCCTCTCGACGAGCTAGGATATTTTCTTACAATATATCCTCCCTCAAGCGCATTATATGAGAACGTAATTATAGGACCAGATATGATTGCTGTCACTATGCTAAGAAGAAGACATATCTACTTGATGGAGGAAGGCGAGGAGAAGACTATAATTCTCGTCTAGAGGTGGCATTCATGATTGTAGGAGTAGACTATGCTCAGTGTGAGGAAGTCGGAAAAATTATGAGAAAAATCATTGATAATATATCTATTGATAAATTTGAGGACCAGCGATACTATCCTCCATTGAAGGCGTCGAGAGAAGAGGTGACTAGGTATTTTCTGGTTATGGTGGCATTAGATCACAGACTAAGCAGGCCAGGCAAACCATATGAAGGATTCGTCGACGACGAATTCTATCATGGCGCCGACCTCTTATATCGTCTGGGGAGGAAGTACTTCGACGAAAAACCCGAGTTCTTCGATCCAAACTATTTGCAGACCTTAAGAATAGACGAATTCGTGGAAATGTTTACTGTGAAGTCAGAAAACGGGAGAACAGCACGTCCCCCAGATCCAGAAATACGTGTAGGCCTATTACGGGACCTAGCAAAAAAACTTGTTAAATTATATGGGGGATCAGCATATTCCCTGATAACTCAGTCTCGTGGATACCTAAGGAGGGGCATAGGAGAAGGTTTCATTGACCGACTAAAGATATTCACCGCATACCAGGATCCCGTCGAGAAAAAACCGTTTCTACTAGCCAAGTTCCTCGAAAGAAGAGGAATACTCCCAGTATACGATCCATACAACAAGGAGGTACCCGTGGATAACCACCTAGTCAGGATCGCCATACGACTAGGCATAATTAAGGTAGACACTATACTCCTAGAGAAGATTGCTGCAGGCATAGAAGTATCTCCCGAAGAAGACATTATTCTAAGATATAATACACGAATAGCATACAAACGCGTCTCCCAACATGGAGGAATAGACCCATTCATAATGGATGACTTCCTTTGGATGTTTGGTAGGAAGTGTTGTACCCGTGAGACTCCTGTATGTATGCAGGGATGCAGAAAGTCATGCTCAATGATAAACGGATGTAGCGGCGAAAAATGCGTGTTCCACGGGATTTGTAGTGCAAGGAGAGATCCACTCCTAATGGTAAACGAGCACAAGTTCCTCAACACGTGGTGGTACTAGGATTACAGACTTGCTTTATAATAGAAGAAAACCGGGCCTCCTAGAACCCAAGATATTTTCTATCAAATACAATATTATGATACCAAGGATCACTGGGGGATAAAAGGAAATGGTTCAAGGAGCATTCGACACTCTATTAGCCGAGTACGGAAAAGGAATACCTGTCATTGGAAGAGCAGTTGGAAGAGAAATTCTAGGAACCTCGCCCGGCGCTAAAACTAAAGCAAGTCTCTGGATAAGCCTACCCCCCGCCTCGGAGACCGTAAAGCATGCTCTTGTATCAATAGGGCTAGAAGCACCACAAGATCTGCGGCCACCATTCAAAATAAAAATCGCTATGGAGAGAACATCAATTACCAGAGAGTTCAGGCCCCAGTTCCATGTAGAGCTGGATGATACCATATACTATAAGGCTGTATACGACGTTAAGCCTCTCCTAGCAGAGAAACTGGCTAAATGGGATCTACACAAATTCGTATTCCTCTACGATAGACTCCACCCATTATTCATAAGAGATATCTCGCTAATAGTGGTCTTCGAACATGAGAAATCAGAATATTATCTCTCGGTTCTCACAGGTGCAAAATCCTTAGAACCCGGCGACACGCTCATAGAGTATCCAAAATTTAATTGGAGCTTTGGAGGCGAGAGACGATACTCGTTGGTAATTCACTCACCATATCACAGCTCCCAATACGAAGTAGTAGTCGCAGGCTCTGAGCCGGTCTCTATCTCTGGTGCTGGAAGCCATGTAGTCGAGGGCTCATTTTCGTATAAGGGTAGCCTTGTACCTGTATCAGTAAAATATCTGCCGAGTTTCTACAAGTTTTATCCAAGAACAGCAGTGCTCACCGATATCATCTTATTAGAAGAAAAGGTTCCAGCTCCCACCCTAGATATAGATGTCGAAGAAGTAAAGATAGATGAAAACGAGATAAAGGTAAAGATAAATCTATTCAACAAAGGAACTGAACCCATAAGAAAGATCGTTATTGCAATGATCGCGTTGGGCCTCCAGCTCTCATCTAAAAAGATCAATAAACTAGATCCTAACAGTAGTTTATCCCTCGAATTGAAGGGAAGACTATCACTGTTACCTGCACATCCTTCAAAGGCATACATAAATATTGCAGGCATTTCCCTAGGAAGGAGACTGCAAAAGAGCCTAGAATTAGAACTAAAGAAGTAACGGATCCCTGATAATACTATGCCCTTCTCTTTAGTTTGGCCGATGCAGATCTCCTACGAGAGAATATATAGTTTCTTAGAGGAGTTGAAAGGTTAAAACAGTCCACTCCTTTCTCCAGAATTCCGAGAGATATTAGTTCCTCGATGCGAGACTCTGGATCTTTTACACCAAGCTTTTTGAGGTCAAGTACAGCACGTAGGTCTCCTACAGAGATATGCTTCATAAAGTACTCGGCAACTTTTCGGGAATCGGGAGGCAGCTTCTCTATTTGTTCTAGTAGTTTTGCTGCTTTTAACACGGCTTCCTCTGTCATTGTATTAGGCCCCAGACCAAATAGTAGTTAATCGGGGTATAATCTTTGGCGAGAAGAAGGCTAATGAAAAGAATCGCACGCGAGGTTGCAGGAGAAGAGTTTGCTAGAAAGGTTTGGAAGCGTATGGAGCTCATTGGAGATATAGTATTGATAAAAGCGCCTTATGGGGAAGAGGTAGATTATAAACTATACCGGAGAATCGCAGAGAGAATACTCGAAGAACTACCATATGTAAAAAGTGTATGGCTCGCCGCCTCACCTGTAATAGGCGAGTACAGGATAAGGAGAGATCTAATACATCTTGCAGGCGAGCCTAGAACCGAGACATTGTATAAGGAGCATGGATGTGTTTTCAAAGTAGACATAGCGAAGATATTTATCACGCCAAGACTTAGTTTCGAGCATCTGAGAATCGCTAAGCTAGTAGAGCCAGGAGAAGTAGTTGTCAATATGTTTGCCGGGGCAGGCCTCTTCAGTATAATTATAGCTAAACATGCTCGTCCCCGGAAAGTCTACAGTATCGATATCAATAGCTATGCGTACAAGTTCATGAAAGAGAACATAGAAATGAACAAGGTTGAGGACATAGTAGTGCCTATGCTAGGAGATGCGGCTGAGATAATAAAGGAGAAGTTAGTTAGTGTTGCTGACAGAGTTCTAATGCCGTTGCCCGAGCTCGCAATAGAGTATCTTCCATACGCGGTTTTGTCGATCAAGGGGAAGGGACGTATACATGTTTATCTTCATATTAATTGGGTTAAGGAAGAGGACTATCTAGAAAAAGCGGAAGAAGAAGTGTCGGTGGCTCTCTCAAGGATTCCATTGATTAAGAGCTTTAGAATAATAGGGAGTAGAAGGGTCCGCCCGATAGGGCCTCGGTATGAACAGGTCGTGGTGGATGTTGAGGTTGAAAGAAATGAACAAAAAGGATAGGAACAGTGAAGGATCCATCCTAGACGTGTTAGTAGAAGAAAGAGATATAGGGTATCTGGATCCAGGAATCGATAACTTGCTAGTCGAGCTAAACAGTATATCTGGCATAGAAACTACAAGTACGTGCACCGGCCGTATAACTCTTGTCGAGGGTAAGAGACCCTGGATTAGGGGTGAAGAGGGCTCCCGTATATTGTATAAGACCCATGACCCGGTGAGATTAGAGAATATTGTAGAAGTACTATCACGGGGCTTCTGTAATGTATGGTTGAAGGTTTCAGGACCTATTCTTCATATAAGAGTGGTTTCAGCCGAGTGTGCTAAGAGTATTTTATTGATTGGGAGACAGCATGGATTCAAGCACAGTGGAATAATCTCTATGGGAGAAGACGGTATTATATTGGAGTTGATGAGTGGTGCTCAGTTTACGGCACCCATAAGAATAGACTGTACCAATATAGTCAATATTGGTTCAGAGAAAGCACTGAAGCAACTAGTGGAACTAGCAAATATGGTTCTACAAGAGAACAAACAGAGATTCCATAATTTAGTCAAAGCTATTTCTACTGCCTTTTCCGACGACGGATGCTCCTGATATGCTTATAATAGGTCTTTAGGAGATCCTCACCACATTCTCCGCATATTTTTCTTAGCACGCTCGATTCACATTTATAGGGTGTATATCTGGAAGCGATCTCCACAATAGCCTTTGCTATATTAGGTAGAGCAGAAGTGGATGCTAGATTAAGCTCGTTCAGCATGTCTTCAACATATTCTATCGGAGGATCCAGATTCGCTATAAACGTAATCAGCAAGTAGATTTCTTCGTCGCTTAACCCGTCCTTTTTTGCCCGATCCATAATACTACGTATACATTCTGGATATAGATTCGGCCTTATCCCGGGCGAGGATCTTTTGACTAGCTCTCTAGCATATCTCCTACCAAGTTCTTCGAGTCTAGGGGCTTCTAAGTCCTTGTACTCGTCTATTAGTGACTCGAGCTTCCTCCTTATCCCATGTATGATTAAGTGTATTGCTCGCTGCCTGTCTAAGTATATCTTCCGTGATTTGACGAACCCGCTTGGCAGTGAAAGGACAGCGTCATTTGATCCTTCGATTGTCTCTAGATACTTGATAAGGTCTATGCGGAATTTGAGTATCTTAGGGATGACTCTTCCTGCCGGATCAACTAGCCAAGGTATGCTTAATGGCTTATACTCTAGTTTGATTCCGAGATTTTTAGCAGTCTTTATCAGTTCCTCGTCGTTCACCCTAGGGAGAGTAGAGAGCACATGGTCTACAGACGCATCTATTAGTAGTTTAATTAGTCTATACGCTCTGCTCTTCGCAGATGCGACGAGGGCACCATAATAGGAGATAATCGCCTCGTACTCATTAGACGGTAATTCTAATTGTCCATTCTCGACTAGAGAAGACAAAAGTCTTTCTACTAAGGTTAACGAGTCATCTTCTTCTAAAACTATAGGTAATGGTACTTTCACTCCGAGCCTGCGTTCAATAAACAGTTCTGGATTAACCATATAGGGATGCATCATTATTCTGAATCCTCCGTTACATGTATCCTAGTTCTTTCTTCAGCTCTCTTCCCAGCACGTACCTAGGCTATCTATTCACTTTATCATGCACATTTCCCGTGTCATCAATAATTGTCTTCATTTTACAGATCTTTTAAATGGACAAAGGCTTCTTATTCTCTTGAGAGATTCTAGGTGAGAGGATAGTGAAGACCATCGCGAGAAAAATGGCTGAATGGGTATACTCTCTAGAATACGAGAAGATACCTGCAGAAGTTATAGAGGAAGTAAAGAAGAGATTCATAGATACTCTGGGCGTCGCTATCGGAGCATTCTACGAGGAACCCGTAAAAATAGCTCGTTGGCTAGCAGAAAGCAGTTCAGCGACTAGAATACCATCAACAATCTGGGGTACACGAAAGAGAGGCTCAGCAGACCTCGTAGACTTCTATAACGGATGCGCAGCACGATACTTCGACTTTAACGACACCTATCTATCAAAAGAAGCTCTTCATCCAAGCGACAGTATTCCAGCAATTGTAGCGGCAGCGGAAATAGTCGATGCACATGCACACAGAATCATAGAAGGTATTGTAGCGGCATATGAAATTATAGGAGCTCTTGCAGACGCCTATAGCGTCCGTGGCCGAGGATGGGACCACACAGTCTACATAAATATAGGATCAGCCGCTGGAGCAGCTAAGGTACTTGGCCTCGACGTAGACAAGATAGAAGAGGCAATAAATATCGCGACAAACACTTCTCTAGCTCTACGACAAACAAGAGCAGGAGAACTAAGTATGTGGAAAGGATGCGCCGCGGCCCATGCCTCGAGAAACGGATTATTTGCAGCCCTCCTAGCATGGCAGGGAATGACAGGTCCTAAGCCCGTGTTCGAGGGCGAATTCGGATTCTTCAACGTTGCACTCTGCGGTGAAAAGTTTGAACTACCAGAGCTGGCACCCAACGGGAAGTATAGGCTTATGAAAACAAGCATCAAGTACTGGCCCGTAGAATATCATTCAATGTCTGCTGTAGAGGCAGCTCTACGCATCGTCGAAAAAGAAGGAAAGATTAATCCAGAAGACGTAGAGGAGATAACAATAGAGACGTTTACGGTCAGTTATAAGATAATTGTTAAGGATCCAGAGAAATGGGATCCAAAGACCAGGGAGACAGCCGACCACAGCCTACCTTACATTACAGCCGCGGCACTGATAGACGGTAAGGTATGGATAGAAACCTTCAAGCCTGAGCGATATCTTGCTGAGGACGTAAGAAAGTTAATGAAAAAGATGGAGGTCAAGGTATCTGAGAAGTACGATGAAATCTATCCAGACGGAATAGGGAACAAGATAATCATACGCTTTAAAGACGGAAGAGTCGTAGAGGAAGAATCAATATATCCTCCTGGACATTTCAAGAACCCGCTAGATAGAAAAGGAGTCGAGGAGAAATTCCTACGCATAACTAAGGGCCTAGTGTCGGAGGATGCTGCAAAGGAATTCTTGGTGAAGTCATGGTCTCTTGAGAATATAGAAGATGTAGGTAGACTCATCCGTCTTCTAGCAGTAGAACCCTAAAGAACAGGTAATAAATAGAATAATTATTTTTATTATTTTCTTATTCTAACGACGAACAAGCCACCCACGAGTCCTAGGACAAGTCCCACTATTAGGGCAGCAACAGTTAAGCGAGCATTGTTAGAGAGCCTCTCCTTTAGTATTTCATAGTTGGTTTTCGCCTTCTCTAATTCCTGTTTATAGACGTCAACTTCTCCTTTATAGTAATCTAGCTGTTTTGTGAGATTAGTGTTCTCTTGTCTCAGGTTTTCGATTACCTGGTTTAGATTTTGAATAGTATCGTTTAGTTGGCTAAGATAGCTTTTTAGTTGTGAAAGTATTTTGAATTCTAGATCGCTTGTGCCGGTGTTCTTCAATATGATTGCAAGAGGCGTTGAGCCGAGTACTGCTGGCAGATAGTTGGTTAGGAACACGCTTGATTTAATAGTGGTCGTGTTGTTTACATCGTATTCTACGAGTATTGTCCTTATGCTTGAATTGTCTACTAGTTCTAAGTTATATGTTAGATTTGCGGGTTGAGGCGTTACTGGTATTATTCCCTGGAAGAATGCGAGTTTAGTAGTGTTATTGGATATCGAGAGTGCTTGCATCCCTATGGCAACGAGGTTTTCGGCGTTTACAGTCGTGTTTAGCGTCATAGGGGATACGGTTAAGTTGGGATAGGTGTATTCTAGTAGGTTGACTTCTATTAATGATTGGTTTAAGGTGGTTGTTTCTACCGGATAGGATACGATCAATTTGTTCTGTGCGCCATTGTAGGTTATCACGTAGTCTATTTCGGGTGTCCAGCTATAGAAGAAGAAGACTATCTCTAAGCTAGCATTATTCTCAAGTGTTTTGCTTAGCTTCGCTACAACTATATCGGAGGATATTTTGTTTACTTCTAGAGAATAGTTGGTTATTTTTACAACGGCACTGTTTTCTACTTGATATATGCCTATATACGGGTTTGTTGTCGAGTTTAATGCCGTGAAGGTATCACCGACATCATTTTTTATCTCTATCCAGGTAATTCCTCCGTTGTCAGCGTCTAGCTTAAGGTTATAGAACATGGTGTTAACGGTAAGTGTATTGTTTGACATGGAATAATTAATGTATAAGTCTTGTAGGGAAACGGCACCGGCAGTATAAGATAAGGAGAGTATTGGTGCAAGAATAAGTAGCATTGCTAATAGTATTCCCCAGGGATTCTTAGCTTCGGAAGCATGTCGTGTCATCGAGATAACACCAGGAGTGGGAGTAGATTCATTGACTTTAAAACAATATTGTCGCGATACTTTATAGTATTAATAATATTTCCAATGGAGTAAAGGTAATGTTTCATATCCTTTAATATGGTATTTCATAGCGTGATACATGGTAATAGCTCGGTGAAAATGGCAGTGGTCGACGACAACTGCAGAGGGGTCTTCAAGGGAATAGTATTTAGTGGAAAAGGAGAAGGAGCATTCTATGTAAGCATCTATGCTAAACAATTCCGCAGCGCCCTGGGATTTACTCCGTATCCAGGAACAATGAATGTAAAGCTTCTGGACAATGTGGATTTATTTAATTCATGTCTAGAATATACTCCAAAGAAAGTCATAGAACCTCCAAACATAGAAGGTACAAAGCTTGCTAGGGTAGTAGCGTATCCTCTACGAGTCAATGGATATAACGTATGGGCTGTCAGGCCAGAGATAACAATCTATAAGAATGACGTCGTCGAGCTTATCTCCGATAAGTATCTTAGAGCATTGCTTAATGTCAAAGACGGAGACATAGTCTATGTCTCCTTATCATACAAGCAGGAAGGATAGGGCAAGAATGATGTAGGGCCGCGTGGAAGCCGTCCCCGACTCATCGCCCGGAGTATTCCGGCCTCGTCGCGGGGCGGGGGGACGCGGCCCCATCTTGTAATCTTATAGCTAAAAGTTATAGAGAGTATGGGAAACAAAATATTATTCTATGCTCTGCGTGGTTTTTCTCCTAGTTTCCTCATGAGTAGTCTGGCGGCTACTATTAGGGGGTCCCATACGGGTGCTAGTGGTGGTGCGTATCCGATGTCGCTGAAGAATAGGTCCCATACAGTTGCTCTTGT
>JALUDS010000092.1:0-8662 GCA_027043945.1 Acidilobaceae archaeon | reverse complement strand
TATACAGTCTTCTACTACGTACTCGGTGAGGCCTGGATCGGGTATCTCTCCGTATTTGAGTAACTCATATTCTCTTGTTAGATCTTCTAGGAGTACCTTATACTCGTCGGATAGTATGCCTTCTACTCGTTGTAGATATTCTCTTGGAGTCTCCCATTCATACTTGGGGAGGCCTCTAAGGGAGAGGACATATATGAATGCGTGGTAGCACCATTTGACGTTGTCAGCTAGGTTCTCGTATGGGGGTTTGCCCAATAGTATCCTTGGGAGGAACAGTACTTCGTCTAGTTCTCTTCTCTTGTAGAGTAGTGATCCATACATAGCGGCGCTTGCTATTCCTAGGAAGGCTATGATGTATGGTGCTAGGCCCAAGACCTTATCGGTTATACTGGTTCTTGTCTGGTTCGTCTTGTTTTCTCCTGTTGCAGGAATACCCTCTTTTACATCGTTTATTTGTGAGAGGATCTTGTCGAGGTCGATTACTACGCTGTCCGCATTGTTGTTATTGTTTTGGACGAGGTCTGCTGGTACTTCGCCGTAGAGATCCTTATACATTTCTAGTAGATCCTTATACTGTGTCTCCGTGATCTGGCCCTCCTCTAGGAGTTTCTTAGCTTGCTCGAGTGCGTTTAGTGCGGCGGTCTCGTTTCCTGACTGGATTATTTCGACTATTTCTGCTAGGGAGAGCTCTTGTACTTCAGGCAGAGTAGCGTTCTGGGATTGCGCCAGTATTGATAGGAGATAGTAAAGGGGGAGATTGGAGAGCAGAGTTATATGTGGGAAGACCAGGTATAGTTCGTTTACTGTTACTAAGGTTGTCTCGTTCCCTGTTGTATTAGTCTCGTTTGCTGTGTCCTGTGATTGTGTAGTAGTATATGTTATCGATAGACTTTCTCCCCCTGAAAACATGAGGAGATTCTCTAGTAGAGTACTCGAGTAGATTGTTTCTGTTTGTTCCCCTGTACAGTAGTTGAGGACAACCGGCGTTGACGTGTAGATAGTAGGATATAGTATTAGCGCCCTCGCATCTGCATTGTTTAGTGTTCCATACGTTGTTCTGCTTGCAATATCACTACTTAGGTTACACGTTGTCAGCAACCCAGTAATAGATACCCTGGATTGCATTGCTACCGAGAGAGTTTGCTCGTCCAGTGAGCCTACAAAGGGCCTAATACTATTCTCTATATAGTTGTTGATGTCCTGGGCGTTTCCTGCTAGGAGAATGTCTACGAACTGGGAGAGGAGAAGCATGAACCTAGCTAAGTCTGATACTATATCTTTTCTCGTAATGTTTTCTCTAATAGTGAGATTATCGATCACTTGATAGTTAGCAGGGATTCCTGGAACCATCTGTATCTCTATGTCTCCCGTTATAACAGGATCCGTATACGAGAGGTTGTAGCCTTTCAGGGAGACTCTTACCCCTCCTGATAGGGAGACACCGTATATCGTGTAGGAGACCTCGTCGAGATAATATTTCGATTCTAATAGATAGGATAGCGCGAGTAGCTTGGTGAATATAACAGCGCTTTTCTGGTCTAAAACATAGACATAGTCTATGTCTAATTGTGCTTCAAGAAGTTGGGGAGGATGTCTTGGAACATCTACTTGGGAATGCATAATGGGGGCGACTAGGCCTATTAAAACCAGTGCTATTAGCGTAAAACCCGCTATAGGCCTATATGGTTGCAGTGTTCTTCTCCCATTCTAATAGCGGTATAAAAACACAACATATATCTCTATAGTCCATGCACACATCCAGTTTCCAGAGCTATTCTCCTTACTAGTCGTGCAGCGTACCATGATAATACACGTGGCCCGAGGAGTCTTCTTCCGATGTTTACCAGTAGTGGGATATGTATTTTTGCCCCGGCGGCCCTCGGGTGGCCTCCTCCGCCTAGTTTGAGGGCTATTTGTTGGACGTCTATTTTTTTGCTCCTGAGGCTTATGCCTCCGTTGTCCCGGATTATCACCGCTATATCTGCTTGGTATCTTGAGAGGAGGCTGGCACCTATGAAGCTATTGCTCGGGGGGCCTTGTGGCTTAACGGTTGCGGCTACTCTACAGGGGGCCTGGGTAGCGTAGGTGTTCTTGTATGTCTGGTTGAAGTTTTCTAGTTCTAGGTTTACGTATTCGTGGAGTTTTTCCTCTAGCTCCTCGTCCCAGAGAGTGCCTGAGACGAATTTCTCTACTAGCCGGTTGCGCCATGCCTCTTTGCCTTCTTCGTACCTTGTGTCGGCTATCCTGAATAGTCTGGGGGCGAGATAATGGTCCCAGCGCCATAGGTCTGCTGCGCATATTGCTGCTTCTAGCTCCTCCATGTATTTTGAGAACTCTGTATTGTGGAGTTTGGAGCCGTGTCTTAGCACTACTCCGGTCGCGCAGGTAGAGGTGTCGATTATTATGTTGGCTCCGGTGGACTCTGCTTGTTCTACTAGTTCTTTGGGCCATACGTGGTGGTCATACCATTCTATTCTTACTCCTTTATTGTAGAGTTCTTCTAGGATCTTTACTGTCTCGTCGAAGCTTTCCTTGTTGGGTCCTAGGTCTGATATTATTAGGAGGTCTCCTTGCGAGATGTATTCTTTGATTTCGCCTAGTTTCTCGTGTATGTTGTATGGTTCAGCGTATACGATTGTGGCTTCTCTTGGCGATCTCCCTGTTACGAGTAGTGCTCCTGTTGCTGATCCTATTCCGTCTAGATCCGTGTGGGTCACTATGTAGAGGTGGTTTATTGTCATTCGTTCTCCCCGCATATCTCTCTGCAGGCCTTCTCTACTGCTGGTTTCAGCTTGTCATATGTCTGGTCCAGGGTCTCGGGGAGTACTTTTACGCCTCCTATGATAAGTGTATAGTTTGTGTCTCCGCACCATCGCGGGACCACGTGTATATGTATGTGTTCTGCGATTCCTGCCCCCGCGGACTCGCCCATATTTATACCTATGTTGAATCCGTGAGGCCTGTAGACTTCTGTTATCGCCTTCACCACGGCCTTGGCCATAAGGCTCATCTCGTATAACTCTTCCTTATCGAGTAGGAGGATGCTGGACACGTGCCTGTAGGGGACAATCATTGTATGAGCAGTATTGTAGGGATACTTGTTCAGTATAATGTATGCCTTCCTCCCCTTGTATAGTACCAGTGCCTCTCTGAGATCCTCGGAGTTCGGTGCCTCACAGAACACGCATCCCTTCCTCTTACCATGCGTCTCTATATACTTCATCCTCCATGGAGCCCATAGTATATCGTAGTCCAAGCCCACGTGCTTCTCCTTCTCTTTGTCCAAACACCTGCACCGATAAACGACGTTATCCCGCTAGAAGAATATAACCGTAGTATTGACTCCAGCATATGGACACTAGCCCATTACCATTAGAATTATCCGATATAGAAGGTCTCCAAATACCAGGTATGCGGTGAATCCAAGGAACATCATGGTTATCAGGGGAATCCCTGGAGAAGCCTTTAATACCTTTCCCGGAGCCTTGAAGAGCTCCTCTGCTAAATCCTCCTCGATGTCTATTCCTTTCGGTAGCCACCACATGAACCTTCTGTCTTCGAGTAGCCTACGTTTCTCAATCCTATGTGAGAATCTAAGCACGTGTCTCGGCCCTACTGCGTGGGCAACGGCGACCGCTCGGTAGATGGCGGCAAGGATAGATGAATAGAGTATTATTGATAGTACCGGTGGCAGGCCTTCTTCGTGGAGAGGTGTAGGTAGTGTTAGTGAGAGAAACGCGACTGCATAGATGTCTGCGCCTCCCATTAATCCTAGCAGATAGGATACAGCGAATACTCCGGTTATAGCGAGGGCCACAATGATGCCTGCTAGATAGAGCCTGGCATCATATAGTGAGATACTGTAGTAGAATCCTATTCCTGCCCCGATGATAGTTAGGGGATACCAGATCTCGGGGTCGATCTCCCTATACCTATAGTCTAGATATCCTAGTATTCCCAGCACGAGGCCCGCGTAAACAATGGCGAGTAGGATGATTGTCTCCACTGGTCTCACCTTTCTAGTGGTATAGGGATAACGCGTAGCCGGCTATGAGTGCCGCTTCTATCTTAAGGTACTGGTGGGGTACGGTTCGTGTATAGGCATAATTATAGAGTGTTAGCATTAGCCATAGGACTGTTAGCTCCTGCCATGGGAGTACTAGGCTGTACATATCGTTTAATATTATGGTTGATGTTGCTAGCGAGATTGTTAGCCATGATGCTGTTATGGAGAGTATGAGGACTAGTATTAGTGTTATTATACTGGTTATTGTCCCCCAGTGGTGCTGGAATAGTTGTTGTCCTATTGTCTCCCTGAGCGATAGTATTATAAGTAGGGTTGATAGTTTCTCGTATCTTCTTCCTCCAGCTAGTAATAGTATGCTTCCAGCTAGTGCTCCTATCGCTGTTATCATCGGGTTTTCCGCTCCTTTCTGGCCCAGGCGTTTTCTGACAGTTGTTTAGATAATGTGGGGTCCGTGTGTCTCTAGTAGTTTCTCTGCCATAGTACCGGCTGTGTATGGACAGTAAAGCCTTGTTTCTGGTGATTCTATTACTTGTTTTTTGGCGAGAACTTGTTTTAGCACGCATGTGAATCCCTTGTATAGGCTGGGGCTTGCTCGTAGTAGTATTTCTTGTTTCTCTAATGCTCTGGATACTTGATTGGTTGTGTACGATTTGTGGAGTGCTATGGCTGGCCTGGGCATTATGTTTGCGATTCCTAGTATTCCTCCGCTGGCTCCTAGCTGGAGGGATTGTAGGAGGAGGTCGTGGCTACCTACCAGGACGTCTAGATCCCTGCTTGCTTCTTCTGCGGCCTGTATGAATTGCTGTACTCTCTTTATATCACTCGTTGTTACTTTTACTCCTGCCAGGTTAGAATGTTCCTCTGCTAGTCTCGTTAGCATTGTGGGTGCTAGTGGGTTTCCTGTATGGCTCGGTATGGTGTAGAGTATGACTTCGCCATCGATACCTGATAACACTTCATCGAAATAATAGTAAAGTGATTCCTGGTCAAGAGGGTAATAGTATGGCTCAACGACTATTACAGCGTCTACTCCCATATCCAAATAGTGACTTGCGAGATCCACTGTCTCGTCTAGCGAGGCAGAAGCGGTACCAGCATATACTTTACCTGTCTTCTTTAATTCTATAACCCGTGAGGTTAATGCTAGCTTTTCTTCTCTATCCAGTAGTGGTCCTTCTCCCGTGGTTGAAACCGTGAAGAGACCATTTACTCCTTCTTCTACTAGGAGCGAGACCAGGTTTTCTAGCGATTCAAAATCGATCCTCTGTTTTTTGAACGGGGTAATCAATGGTACAATTATACCTGTGTGTTTCAACTTCTATGACACCATTGTCATCTACTAGTTTGTCTCGTTAAAATATCATGGTTGTTTAGGGGATCTGCCCGGGTTCTGATATCTAGGTTGTCGTAGGGTAAGAGGGAAGGAGCTATGTTCTCACTTGTTTTGGGAAACACACGCGTATGTATTGGGTGAAGACTAGCGGAACTATGAATACATCAGATCATATGGAGAATCCGTTATATAGTATTATATGTCTTCGGCGAGAAGATTCCTTCTCGCAAAGTATCTGGTTAGTTTCTCGGCCATGCTCCGGGATCTAGTCTTGACGAGTGCTAGGTCTCCGTATTCGATGAGTATTATTCCCGGCTTTCTGAGTATGTTCATTGATGTGTTTACGGCTTCTGTCTTGATTGGGATCACATAGTACCCATGGGGGTCCCGCCTGGATAGTATGTCGCGAATACTTACGCCTTGGGATTCTTCCACGTACATCACTAGGAGCACCTCTGGGATTTCCTTTTTCATATAATTATATATTCATTTAAGGTTATATAGATAGTGTACAATTTGTGAATAGGCTGAGTATTTAAGGTATTAAATATGCGGGGAAAACAAGCATTCTCCGAGAAAAACATTATGGGGGTCAAACGGAGTGATAGTATATCACGTATGTGTCTCCATCATCATATACTTCCTGTGGAGCCACGCCATAGGCATAGGTCCAGCTCCATCCAGGGTTCTCGTCTATATCCGGTCCTCCGACTGCCATATAGCTGGCCCAGACTAGCTCGCTACAATAATAGCTGCTTCCATATACTTGTTTCGAGAGCCAGAAGTAGTCGTATGGTTTACCTAGTTGTGCTAGGGCAAACGATACAGCGTTTAGTCTTACGGTATCGGTTGTTGCTACTCGCAGGACCGCGACGGTATCGTACCTGGATAAGAACTCTGTTAGTGTGCTTAGATGTACTCCCTGGGAGTCGCTTTCTACGACGATCCAGTCTCCAATACTTGAGTCATAATAGGCTATCATTCCAGTGTGAGTCCAGAACCCTGGTATAATCCAGTCGAAGAATCCACTACTGTGGCCTATGACGATGTCTCCTGGACGAACCCCGCTTGGATATGGGTGCCAGTACGTGTCTCCACTGCTAAAGGCCAATGCTGAATACGAGAACACTGGGAAAACAAGTATTGCTACTAGGAGTATTGTCCGCATAAAATTCTTAGCATGTCCCACGATAGGAACACCTCGTTAATGAATATATGTTTCTAATATAAATCCATGCATTATAAACAGCGCCCATACATAAATACAGTCCCCGGGAACCATACAGCTATAAAATACTACTAGCCACGGAGTCTATGGAAAAGAGCCTCAAAAAAGGCACAACCCAACGCGACCACACTCCTATAAACCTTCACAACTCTACGCCTAGGATCCTGCAATAATCTGTAAAACCACTCGAGCATTAATCTACTAACCCACTCCGGAGCAGGCTTCTCCAAGCCAGCCAGCATCTTAAGAGAACCACCAATACCCGCAGCCAATACTACTCCGTTCCTCCTCATATCCTCCCATAAGAGGTCTATCAAGAGCTCCTGCTTAGGCGGGCCCAGAGCCACCAAAACTATCCCAGGCCGGTAAGCTCTCACAGCTTCGAGAACCCTCTGAACCTCGGGATCCTCCTTCTCCGGGAATAACCTTACCTTTCCAGGATCAAGATACTCTGCCTGGAGCCTACATCCCCATCCTTTCTCAAGATCATTTATACGTCTGCTCAGTGCATCGTGTAATTCTCTGGAGCCACCCACGAACAAGATCTTGAGACCATTCCTACAAGCGTATTCGACTAACAATGGTGTGAATCTACTCCCTGCGATCTGATCCGGGGCCCAACCATATTTTAGAGCGAGAAGCCTCTTGACCCATGCACTATCAACAGTAGTATCACCCCTATTAAGGACCTTTAGGAATCTCCTATTACGCCGAGCCCAGTACAAGAACTCCATGTTAACCGTATATATCCTATAACCGGTAGTGTTATCACTTGTCAATGACTGGAGGATATCCTCGAACCGGCTAGTCCTAGTTATCTTAATTTTTACACCGCATAGACTAGTCTCGTTCAACTCGATTGGCTCCTCCATACATTATCGACTTATAAGAGTAGTCAGCACTCAAGACCCTCTTCATCCATCTGGATCCCTTCCCTGTACGGGATCCTTGTCTGGTACGCCGAGCTCATCATCCATGCATCTAATATATCGGCGCCGTACCTTTTAGTATTTAAAACGATGTCCTACTACTATTAGAGTGAAGCACCTCTAGATCATGGAATAACTGTATCTCCCCATGAGGACAGTAACTGGTCTACCTCGATGGGGAGAAGAACGGTCTTGTCCATGCCAGGGTGAGCTAGATATGAACGGTATCATTTTACTGATGCAGACCGTCAGCCTAAAGGAGTCCCTCAAGATGGCAGCCAACGATATCGTGTCTGCTCTTCCAAATGTTATCGCTATTATCATTATTCTTCTTGCGGGCTACCTGTTAGGAACCATACTGGGTAACGCTGTGAGTAAGATAGTTGACAGGCTAGTCGAGAAGCCATTATCGAAGACGGAGATTGGAAAGAAATACAAGGAGTATGGGTTCGACTTGTCAGACTTCACAGGTGGCGTGGTTAAGGCATACGCGTTCCTGGTAGCATTGATAATCGCGCTACCATACATGAACTTCACTGGCCAAGCATATGACGTGTTGTCGAGCATCGTCTATTACCTGCCGAAGCTACTGGGCGGAATAGTAGTATTATTCTATGGTCTACTACTCTCGAACCTGTTGGCGAGCTTTATAGGGGCCAGCGTCGAGACCAGTCTCAGCGAGGAATATAAGAGTATCAGCGAGCTACTGAAGAACACTATCCTGATCGGTATGATAGCAGTAGTTGTTACGATCGCGCTCAACATGATGATGATAGGCGGAGACCTAGTATACACTCTCATCCTAGGCTTCGTAATAATAGCGCTAGGAGCTGTGATAACGAACTCGCTCTTCGAGACCCTCGAGAAATACAAGAGCTTCGAGGACTACATCGGATACGGTAAGTTCCTCTTATACGTGATATTCGTAATGGTAGGCCTCTCAGCAATATTCCAGGCATACCCGGGAAGCATAGCAGTACTATCAAGGCTAGCATGGGGAGTGGCCATAGCATTCGCAATAATGCTCATACCACTTGTATTCAGGCTAGTAAAGAAGATGACGAGAGAAAGATAACACTATTCCTTAAACCAGTTTTTCCCTGTTAATCCATTATTTTCTCCACGACATATTCGACGTGGCTCTT
>JALUDS010000091.1:0-8683 GCA_027043945.1 Acidilobaceae archaeon | reverse complement strand
TACAGAAGATACACATACTACTGCCAATTAGACGACATTATTCTAGCATACAACAGCGTCCTAAACAAATTATACGCTATAAGGATACATGAAGTCTTCAGTGAGAAAAAGTACAGTCCTGGAACACCACTAAACTACTATACAGTAAAACTATACGATGGAAGAACAAGGAAACACGACTCCACGACACTGTTCAGGGGTGAAGCAGAAATAGTAGACCCATACACTAACAAGATAATAAGGGGCTCCATGACGATCGCGTACTCCCCCGTAGAATCAGAATTCGAAGCACTAGCTAGGAGACTCCTTAGAATGGTGAACAAGAAATGAAACACTACATCGCAGGACTCCTAATCATAGGATACATCCTAGCATTCTCAATAACAGCCGCATACGCCTGGAACCCCATCAAAGACTATTCCATCATAGTAAAGGACGAGGTAGAATTCCTAGTCGGAGTCGCAGGCGAAGACACACCCAGAATAGTCTACTCAAACTCAACAAACACAGTAATAATAGACCCCTTCAGGTCCCAGAAGAAAACAATCCGCGGATTCATACCGCTCACAACCTGCTCTCTCAACAACAATATAGCAATAGCGGGTTCATACTTAGGAAAAAAAGCCGTCCTATTAGACTATGGTGATAGCCAGGAAATACTACAATACAGCGTTTCCTCACAGCCCCGATCCTGCGACTACAACAATGAGACTAGACTCTTAGCAGTCCTCAATACGGATCCCGTAGCTACCAGAATCCTACTCGTGGTAAACCTAGAGAACAACCAGGCCAAGGGATACATTATACCATACAACTTGTCAAATCCAAGATTCGTCAAGGTATCCCCTCAAGGAATAATCATAGGCGGTGACAACAGCTGGCTCACCATGAACCCGGACAACGACACCTATAAACTAGTACGCTACCAGACACCGAACAACATATGGATACACTTCTACGGAGCAACATTAATCAAAGGCCACATCCTGTTATACGGAGCCCTCGAAAACCAGACAAGCCTCATCAAATCAAACTATACGGGATTCATCCTAGATCCGCATGATCAAACCATGTACCTTCTAAAGTGGAAGAGTTCCCAGACCATAGTACACGCTCTCTACCCGGTATACGACGGGAACCTCCTGAGAATGATACTCGAGGTAAAAGGAAAAAGCCTACAAATAGTAGACCTAGACCCAGACACGCTCACTGTAAAAGGGGCGACGAGGCTATCTATACTGGCACCATACATATTCGATAAGGCGGGAGCACTAGTCGACAAAGGATGGCTCTCCATAAGAATGTATATTGCTGAGAACCTGACAAGAATGATATACGTTATAGAGTCAAGAAATACGGGTGCTGTAGGATACAATGATAGCGAAACATATGTCCTAACACTAATAGCAAAGCCACCAACAATAGAAAAAACAATACCCTATACCGGTACACAAACACAGGAAGGCAGCCTAAAACTATCCCTCTCAGGATTAGAACTATCAAAATTCATAGGAAACACGACAATCGAGACGTCAGACTCCTACATAGTACTAGCTTACGTCGACAAAACCATAGTAGCATCCAGCTTATTCGCAGTACTCACAGCATACCTCCTGCCAATATACTATGCTATTAAAAGATACATGAACAATACCTAGAAAACTAGTCCCAACCAAGAATACGGCTACCATGATAATCCAAAGAATCCATTATAGTGTTCTCCTAACAACACACTCCTTTATATAGATCCGAATATTAAAGAGATGGCCCGACGGAACCCCGTCTCATCCCTCCCCCGGTCCCGGGAGCGTCGACAGGGAGAGGCCCCATATTAACATAAATGCTCTTTCCACTAAAATAAAATTAACATCTAAGAGCAAACTTAATATTACTTTATAGTTAATATTATCGTCAGGTAAATATATATAAGAGTACTGAATAAGTATAGTGGGTGATTTTAATTGTTATTAAAACAAGACATTACTAATAGTGTATTTGTAATTCTACTATTAATAGGTCTAATAGTTCTTTTTCCTATGTCTAATATTACAAGTATTAGTAAACTATCCTTGGATAATCAAAACACTAACAGTCTATCCTATTTTAATAAACATATCTATCCAAATACAAACCATTTATTCAAAGACGAAAAAAGTAGAAACTATTACATTCCTAGAGATATCACTACATTAAATAAAAATGGTAATTTACTAATAATTACTAATACTCGAGGTAATTATGGGCTCTATCCAGGTTTCTATGCGCCCATACCACATCCACAGGCTAAAATAGAAACCCATAGAGTAATGATTAAGTGGGGAAATTACATTGGGGAATCTTTTCTTAACGGTAATTTAGGCAATTATGTTAACTATCTACATACTTATTATCTTATAAATAATAATCCCAGCATCGGTAACCCCACTATTTTGAAAAATCTTATACTGACATATATATACGGATTCTCTAGTTCTTCAAGCTCTATCATACTTTTAGGTCACAGTTCACCAACACTCTGGGAGGCCTATTATTGGAATCCTTCTAATGTTGGTCTTCCAAGCTATCATTTACTACCAGAAAACAGTGAATGGACTCCACCTTACGTGTTAAGCGTCATTATCTCCTCTAATGAAGTTAGAGATTATATTGATAGTTTTAGCGATGATATAACTATTGATGACCTTCCAAAAATGGCTTTTGTTATCGGATGCAATAGTCTTAAAGGCGGTATAGAGAACCTTGACAATAATTGGGCTAAAGCTTTCTTCTTTACCTATAATGACTATATTAGTGGCTTGTGGAATGATAGAATCCTATTAGGATATGATGACTATATCTACTATAATCCAATAACAGGTGACTTTCCTGGCGCCAAATTAGTAAAAAAGATCTTCGATAATATTGGATCTGGAGATAGCATATATGATGCTCTTAGAAAGGCGTCTAATGATCTAGGTTTTCCATATAAAATCTGCGGAACTCCTATTTATTGCACTACTTCGAATGCTTTAACAACTACTGCACATGCTGGATTGCTAGGGTCTAACATATATAATGATCCGGAGCCGGAAAGTATAGCGTTAGGCACCGTAAAATCGTTTATTTTGAATTCGTATCCTGATTTATGGCCGCTGATTGAGCCCAATATTACCGTGGCTAGATATGATAGTTCTGTAATGGATTTATTCGGGCTAAATGTATATGAGGTATCGTCTAGGCTGAGCTATGTTTATCCTGTGGAACCCAATATAACAGTAATAGTTGATTTATCATTTTATGTTGACGTGCATGGAGAATCCGGGGATATTGTGTCTCTTAGTTTGAATACAGGTAATTATTATAATTCGTCGGTACTAGACAGTCTGGTCGAGAAATATGGTAAGAACGTTAGCAATATACTCTCCGGTACTAAACAGTGGGTTGCCGAGGAGAAGCTAAGTGGTATCAATGACTTGTATACTAGTGTTTTGGAAGATATTAACACTTCACTATGGCTACTAGAGTCACATGGCCTAGACTACGAGAAGCACTTGTTTAGCGATCCTACTTCGGAAGTAGTTAATGTTGAATATGTCGCTTATAAGAATATTAGCGGTGTGAAATGGTATCTTTACGCTGGGAGCCTTGATAGATTAAACCCTACATTATACCCGGTTAGAATATACCTCGTATATGATCCAAGCAACGGTATACTTATCTATGATAATTATATCAAGGCACTTGTAAAGAAGCATGCTGATCTCATAGAACAATACGACTTTACCCCTGCGATCTCCCTAGATAAGATCCAAGATATAGCAGTTGATAATATAGATGACTCGAACCAAATCCATTTAAACAAGCTTGTACCGATCCTCATAATACAAGAGAACAGCAATCTAAGACCATACTATTATCTTGAATACATTAACTCTTCGGATACTATAGGTTACCGGGTATTTGTAGACGCGATAGATGGCTCCGTTGAGGTGTACAAGGGATACTTGGCTGACTCTAATAGTTCCATCCCTGATACTGATCTAAATAATCTCCTAGGTTATAGTATGCCCCTAGGCCTCATGGCTGGATTCGCGGCAATTATAGTTGTTTCAGTAGCGTTCATATTAGTAAAACGGTACCGTCTCCATTAACATTGTTTTCTGGATCTAGTCAGTGTTCTACTCTAGCATGATTGAATAAATTATTACTAGCCATGGTATTGTGGTCATGTCTACTAGCGATGTTATTAGTGGTATAACTATGTTGTCGGGGTCTAGTCCTATTCTCTGAGATGACCATATTAGGACTAGTACAATTAGTGAGAGTGCTAATAGCATTGTTGTCCATAGGAGGAATGTTGTTTTGAGTATGAATATGTATGTTGCTTGGAGCCCTGCTATTCCTAGCGCTAGGTATCCTATGGTTGAAAGGGTTATCATAGCGGGGATACTTCCTAGGTAGGTTTCTGCTATTATTCTTGGTGTCTTCTTGAGGCTTTCCTCGAATCCCTCTATGTGGAGTGTTGTCGATGCTCTCGACGCGTATATTGATATGCTTGCTCCTATGTCCTCCATTAGGCTTGGAACCATGTGGAGCACTCCTATCGCCGCTAGTAGGGTGCTGTAGCCGGCGAAGAACCCTCCTGTGACGCTCTCTATTAGTCCAACAAGGAGAAGAGCTAGTAGGCCCTCTACGATTACTCTTCTATGGTTCCTATTAGTGTAGGCGAGTGCTATCATCACTGCTAGTGTTGCGTAGACTAGGAGGAGTGTTAGGAAGGTGTCAACCCCCCGGTTAACACCGATAAAATAAGATACTATAACCAATGCCGGAACAGTAGTTATATCGCCCAACACCGTTAGGAGAGGAGCCATATAGTTATCAGGGTTAAGCCCAAGCCTAAAACCCGCAACAGCCAGAAGACCGGTTACCGGGAGGAGAACAAGTAATGCGAGAAGAGCTGAAAAACCAGCTGCCGAAGCAGTAGTAAAAACCGAGTAGCCAGCAATCAATCCCACTATTATGCCTGCATAGATACTACTCGATAAACCAAGCACCGTGGTACGCGCAGACTCCCGGTACAATATCTCCTTAACCTTGGGCCTGAGCTGGCCAAGGTATAGGCTTGTAGTGACGCGGCTAGCCATACTAGTCGCTATACTCCCGCGGAGCGCCGCTAGGCTAGGTATCAGTGCTAGAAGATATGGCTTATCGAGGAGTAATGTGGCAAACACGCTCATGAAGAAAATATTTAGGGCATCCCCCATATTTGCTCCTAACAAGCCCCACGCTATCTCTGACACGTGCTTAGCAGACTTCTTCAGCTCCGGGACTATGTTCAATGCTGGTCTACACCACTCTACATCCTCTCCAGCACCGGGATGCCTAGTAGCTCGAGCCCGGAGCCCAACACGTTTCTAACGAGCTCTACGAGGAGAGCCTTACATTCCCGCGCCCCGGGATCTGGCTCTCTTATAACGGTGTCCTTCTGATACCAGCTATTGAACATGTCGGCTAGCCTCAGTAGATAGACTGCGAGCTGTTCGGGGGCCAAGTCGTCGGCGGCCTTCGCGGCTGTGAGTGGGAATCGGAGTGCTTCGATCAGGAGTCGTCTTCTGTCTGGATCGTTGCATGACTCAGGTCTTATAGCCTCGTAGTTTACTGGGCCGTGTTTTCTGAGTATGCTTGAAGCCCTTGCATACGTGTACTGGAGATAGGGGCCGCTGTTCTCTGAGAGGTCTAGGGCTTTCTCAACGCTGAATACTATGGGTTTCGGTGCGCTTGTCTGTATCATTTTAAATCTTATTGCACCGATCGCGATCTTTTCTGCTGTATCATTTATCCACTTGTCTGGCTTGTCAGGGTTTCGCTTCTTAACCTCTATCCAGGCTGTTGCCTTGAGCTCTTCTAGTATATTGTCTAGTGTTATGATCCTGCCCCGTCTACTACTGAGTTTCTTGCCGGGTAATGTTACAAGCTCGTAATCATAATGTACTAGGTTAACCGCTTCCCTCACATAGCCTATAGCGGCGAGGGCTAGTCTGAGCTGTAGCTGGGCCAGCCTTTGGTCCGCTCCTATAACATTGTAGACCTTGTCGGCGTTCCATGCCTCGAACTTGTAGATCGTATATGCCATGTCCCTCGTAGTGTAGAGCGTGGTTCCGTCACTCCTCCTCAGGATCAAGGGAGGTATCTCGAAGCCCCTAGGCAACTTGAAGTGTTTCCTCAGATCGGGGTCCTTCGATAAGACCTCCTTTACAAACCTAGGTATATCTATGGCCTCAGCTCCCTTATACCATGTGAAGTACTTTGACTTCTTAGCCTCCTCTATGAGCCGTCCTACCCTGCTACTCCATACAAGATCACTTTCCCAATCCCAGGCGTTGAACGATACATTCATCCTGTCGAGCGTTGCTTGTATTCCTGCTAGCGCTGTCTCGGCTACGCGTCTCACGAGGCTCTTTTCCGGCTCTTCTCCACGCTCATACCTTACCATTAGCTCTGAGATTTCTTTCTCTGGATCCTCTACTCTCCCTATATGTTCTAGGAGCCTGTCAAAGTATTCGCGTGGGCCTTTCTCCTCTAGATCTTTTAAGACCAGGAGGAGATCGTCTAGTTTATCTCTTAGAGAATTGTCCCCGCTCTCTTCGATCTCCTTCTTCAGCATTTTCACGTCTACTAATGTGTGTGTTACTGCGTAGATCCATCCTATGAATTCATCCGGCTTTATGCCCCTCTTCTCGGCCTCCTCTAGGGGGTCTATGCCGAGGATCCTTACACCGTAGGCGGCGACTGCTACTTGTTTTCCTACGTCGTCTACATAGAACCGTGTATTCACAAGGTGGCCTCTCGCCCTTAGGAGCCTGGAGAGGGTATCGCCTATCGTTGCATTCCTTGCATGGCCCATGTGCATTGGATGTATTGGGTTGGCACTGGTGTGCTCGACGACTAGTCTTTGGGGATTCTCTGTCTTAGGCAGTTCTAGCCTCTGATACTCTTTCAGCACGTTGGCCACGTGCTTGATTGCTCTCTCGGCAAGTATCTTTATGTTGATGTAGACTCCTGCCCTGGACACTTCTGCATAGTCTATTCCTTCCTCCTCTAGCTTGTCGGTGATCGCCTTGATTAACTCGTCGATTGTAACTACTCCCCGTTTCTCGTATCGAACGGCTGGGAAGCTGAGATCTCCTAGATCTTCTCTGGGAGGCTTACCGATGAGGTAGAATATTTTCTGTTTGTCTTCTCTCACCTTCTCTGCTATCGCACTTGTAACGGCCTCAACCAGTCTTGTATAAGGATCCTTTGCCATCGCCAATTCAGTGTCACCGTTATACTGCTTGAACCCATCAAGCATGAATGCATCGTGATTAATATTATTGCTTACCCTCGAAGACTCCCTGTCTATGCACTATGTATAAATCTCCAACAATGACTATTAGATAGAAAAGGGTGCAGGTATTATGCCATCAATAGAGCTTAGAAGAGTAGACAAGTATATGTGGACCATACCTAAAGGAGCAAAACCATGCATGAGGGTGCCAAGCATAATCTATGCAGACGACTTCCTCATAGAGAAAATGAAACAAGACATGACCCTAGTCCAAGCCGCGAACGTAGCATGCCTCCACGGCATCCAAAAATACAGCCTAGTCATGCCAGACGGACATCAAGGATACGGGTTCCCCATAGGCGGCGTAGCAGCAATGGCCATAGACGAGAACGGAGTAATAAGTCCAGGAGGAGTCGGCTACGATATCAACTGTGGAGTAAGACTAATACGTACTGATCTCACGATAAACGAGGTCAAACCTATAATAAAGCAACTGGTCGACGCGCTGTTCTACAATGTTCCAAGCGGCCTAGGAAGCACTGGAAAGGTAAGGCTTAGTGTAAATGAACTAGACAGGGTGCTTGAGGAAGGCGTACAATGGGCGGTGAGCAAGGGCTATGGATGGGCCGATGATCCAGAGTATCTAGAGGAGAGGGGTAGCTGGAGCCTCGCAGACGCATCAAAGGTAAGCCATAGAGCAAAAAGGCGTGGAAGCGCGCAGCTAGGCACTCTTGGCAGCGGAAACCACTTCCTCGAGGTACAGGTAGTCGACAAAGTATTCGACGAGAAGCTAGCCAAGGCAATGGGCCTATTCGAGGGCCAGATAACAGTGATGATACACACTGGAAGTAGAGGCCTCGGCCACCAGGTCGCAAGCGACTATCTCCAGATAATGGAGCGAGCCATGAGGAAATACGGGACCATACCACCAGACAGAGAGCTCGCAAGCGTACCGTTCAACACTCCCGAAGCCCAAGACTACATCAAGGCAATGGCGGCAGCAGCAAACTTCGCGTGGACAAACAGACAACTAATCACACACTGGACAAGAGAAGCCTTCAAGAAAGTCCTAAAGAGAGACCCAGACCAGCTCGGTATGAGGATAGTATACGACGTAGCACACAACATAGCCAAGCTAGAAGAACACATTGTAGACGGAAAACGCCGGAAACTAATAGTACACAGGAAAGGAGCAACAAGAGCGTTCCCACCGGGACACCCCGAGATACCAGCCGCCTACCGCGAAATAGGACAACCAGTACTAATCCCAGGAAGCATGGGAACAGCAAGCTACGTACTAGCAGGAACAACAGAGGGCTGGAAGAGCTGGTACACGGCGCCACACGGAGCAGGCAGATGGATGAGCAGAGCCGC
>JALUDS010000090.1:0-8755 GCA_027043945.1 Acidilobaceae archaeon | reverse complement strand
TTCTCAGTAATACAACTATTTCATTATAGTCTAGCTCCTTCCACCTAGTCCTCGAATCATACTCACCAGTAATCCTAGCACCACTCGTGAATATAAGCTTAGAAGCCTGATCCATTATCATCGAATCAATTATTTTGCACCCTAGCTTCTTGTGCACCGTTAAGAAGAAGTCCTGCGTCTGACCATAATATCCTCTAGGAACAATTATCGCAACCTGAAGAAGTTTCTCATCATAACCAGTCCTTATAATTGCAGTACCAGGCACAAGAGGATGAGTAGACATCATTAATGCAGCGTCCTCTGGTTTAACACATTTCGACCTATATATTAGCTGGAACTGGGAATCTTTTGCAACTCTCTTTATTTGCGAGACACGATAACCTCTGATGAGATACTCGGCATGTTCTATATGTCTGTTCAAGTTACCTGCAAGAACTATCTCATTCTTTCTACTAGCGTAGATTTCCTGCTTATATTTCTCTTCTAGCTTTTGCTTTAGATGCCGCTGTTTTAAGAAAGGATACTTACTCATGACTTGGAGTATGTCCAAATCCACTCCATCTATTTTTCTTCTCTTAGGATATAGTTCTAGCGGGAGCTTATAGAGGATCTCATCAATATTATTGGGATCGAGGAGGTCTTGATAATCGCCTCGTACAGCCTTGTACAGATATAGTATTTTGGGACGAGATCCAATGGTATCCATGAGACAACTATATGTAAAGTCTTTCAGTATATTAGAGATGTTTTCACATTCTATGGGAGTATCTAAAGTCATATGTAGCACGTTGTGAGGTATTATGTTGTATATGCTCCTGATGAAGAGCGCGGATCTAAGGGGCTTATCTTTTGGTTTCAAGAGGATTAAGCCAGGTATTTCTATAGTTATTCTATTAAGTCCGTATGCGGTATACAGTACTTCTGGTTTTATTATTATTCCGTCGTCTTTCTTCAGTTTGCTGAAAAGGCTGACTACCTTGTTTGAGTCAAGGTTTAAATCCTTGGCTATTCTCGTTGAAGTTAGTCTCCTAATTGTATACAATTGCTCGAGCATTTCTAACCGTAAGTGATTAATTGTCCGATAACAATAATATTTTAATTGGAAGAACGTATAACAAATGATTTTCTGCGATATATCTTATATTCCTACATTTAAGATTTCTGCTCATTTGGCAAAAGTACAATGACTATAAAAAGCTTGTGGATCCTCGACCACTATACTACATGAACCTTGAAAGGGTGAGAAGATATGAAGATAAAGAAGAGGGTTGCGGTCCTACTCGTAAACCATCCCAAGGTACTTAAGCTCGCGATAGCTGGCATACTATTAGTGGTAGCTGCTGCTCTCGGCGTTGCTCCAACGGGCGAGAGGGACGACGAAGACGAGCTTGTATGGTAAGGTTCTTTCCCTACTCTCAACCAGCACTTTTAAGTTTTTCTGTCATGGATATCCTGTTCATGAATGTTTTTTGAATAAGCACAGGTTAACATATACTATACTTGAAGAGGGGTGACTCCCCATTGAACAACACTAATGGATCGAGGAGAAGTTTCCCGGGGCTGAAAGCCCTAATAGAGCTGAAGCTTAGGATGAAGTATGGAAAGGGCCTTTCACAGGCCTCGGAGAAAGAGCTAGAAGAGGCTATAGAAGAGATCTACAATGACGAGATTTCAGAGGTAGTAGCGAAGCGACTACGCGAAGAATCCATTTCTTCCAATATTGTTTGGGGCGGCGAGATAGCTTTCTAGGGTTTTGATGTTTGTTTTAGGATTTACGATTTTCCTCTATCCCTCCCCTCTCCATTATTCCGTGAGGCGAGTACTCCTAGGATAACTTGACCTATTATGCCGCCTACGACAAGTCCTAATACGTTCAATGAGAGGAGTTCTATGGATCCCTGAATTAGCTCTATGCTCCCCGTGGTTATAGTCCATGCGAGTGTAGCCGTCGGAGGAATGATAGCCGCGGCTACTGCTACTCCTGTCAATGCCTCGGTGATCGTTGTTGCAATGCTGAATGCGCCTGCTACTCCTAGTAGAATGGGAAGAATGACGTCATAGCTGGTGACTCTTGTACGCATCAATAACTCAGGGGTCTCTCGTGGTTCTCCACTAATTACCATTATTAAGACAAGTGCTGTCAGAGAGGCTATGAGTGGACTAGCTATCAGTATAGCTGTGCTTCTGGTTCCTGTGTATACTAGTTTCTTGTTTTTCCAGTATATGCCTAGGCTGAGGCTATATAGTGGACCTAGTATGGGGCTTATCAGCATTGATCCTATGATTATGTATGGGTTGTTCAGTAGGAGGCCGATTAGTGCTGTTAGGCCGGCGATCATGCTTAGGAGTGGTTGTGCTGGCTGGAGCTCTGCTTTTTCCATCGTCTCTTCTTCCAGCATGAATTTTGGCGCTGAGACATATTGTTTCAGCCGGTATCTCCATTTCCTCTGAGTAACACGATACGGTGAGCCTAGCCCTGCTTCTATATCTATTACTAGTATGAGGTTTTCCTTCTTCCTCAGGTCTAGTATTGTTCTTAGCTCTCCAATTATGTCGTCTATTACATATATTGGGGCATAGAATGATAGCTTACAGGTTTCCTTTTCCTGTGACTCTATAGGAGTCTTGTACCAGTATATGCCCCATTCGTCGAGTAGAGACGTGACTTTATCTGCGGAGCCTGCTTCACAGTAGACTTCTACTTTTTTCATGCTGGTCGGCAAGCCTAGGTACCTCACTGTTTACTCTATTAGGGTTAATCTAGTTATTCTATCTATTTTGAATACTTTGTTTTACCTTTCATTTATTTAGAAGAATCCTACTATAATATTATATATGGTGATTACTAGGAGGTGGACAGATATGATATTATTTGATTGGGGAACCTATAACGGGCTCGGAAAACTGAAGATTGCTGCAACGCTAGGCTTAAAGCTCACAGAGATACCTCCAAGAGACCTTGCATACAAGAGGGATCCCTCATACTTCGACGACTACAGGAGCTTCTCACAGAAAGCCTTCACATCGATAACAGCTCACGCCCCCTACTATAATGTTGTATCGGTGGATAAGGAGACAATGGAGAAGAGCTGGAGGGGCCTGATAGCCGGAGCGGAGAAAGCCAAGAGGGCCGGGGCCGAGATCTACAACCTTCATCTTGGCTGGAGAGCATACATGGATCATAGAGATCTCGACTACGCTGTAGAATTCTTCAAGCGCCTAACAGAAAAAGTTCCAGGTATCATGATAAGCATAGAGGTCCCATATACTAGGAGAATGCTTGGAGACTGGGAAGAGATAAGGCACATTAGAGAAGCTGTAGGAGAAGACAAAATAATAGTAAGCGTACAGCTAGAAAACGCGTGGCTATATGAGACCGGAGCAGGGGATACTGGATTATTAGAAGAGGCTAACAAGGTAGCCACGAAGGAATTCTGGATGAAAATGCTCGATAAGGCACTTTCCCTAAGTCATAACTATCTAAGCCTAAGATTCAGCCAAATTATAGCATTCGCGTTAGGACGCAGAATTCTCAAAAAGAGAACCCCGCTAGGGAAAGGATATCCAGACATGGAGCCTGTAGCAGGTGCTATGGCCGAGTTCCTCGTAAAGAACATTCATAGGAAGGCACTACCGCTAAGAGCACACATTATATACACGGGTCCTCCAGAGACAAAATACAAGGACACAATAGCACTATACGCAGCAATAATGCAAGAAGCAACGAGACATCTCTAAGTTGAAAATACTAGGGATCTACTCTAAGTCTTTTCCCTATTGAACTATTCCTCTAATATGTCCGCGTTACCGAGATGAGATATACATGGTTATCCGAGTACACCAGAGAAAATATTGGCTCTAACCCTTGGTTCCTGACAAATAGAAATCACAACTACTAGCAATGACCGTACAAAGGGCCTGGATCGTGTATGGAACCAGTATAACCTCATGGTGATAGAAGTGAAGAAACGCAGACTGAGACCACGAGACTACCAATTAGAAGCCTATAGATGGGCTTTAGAGAAAAAACGTGCTGTGGTCTGCATGCCGACTGGCACTGGGAAAACTTTGGTCGCCGCCTTGTGGATAGAGGAGCTTCTCTCTACGCGAAAGGCAAAGAAGGTTCTCGTGTTGGAGCCTACACGGTTCATGGTGGAGCAGACCTCTAGGTTCCTGACTATGTATGGGTTGGAGGCTAGGCCTCTCCACGGTAGCTTGCCGGAGTCTTTGAAGAGGAAAGCGCTTGATGCGAGGATTATAGTGGCTACTCCCGAGATACTTCTGGGCGAGTATGGAAAGGTACTTGACTGTATAGATGCGGTTGTGATAGACGAGTCTCATCACACTACTGGACAGGACGCCTACCTAAAGGTTATGGAGAAGATAAACGCGTCGTACCGGCTGGGTTTATCCGCGTTTATTCCTAGGAGCAGGCATGGCCTGATTAGAAAGTACATTGGTGAGATAAGGTGTTGGTCTTGGAGCGATCCTCGTATAAGGAGATATGTTCCTGACTGGTACGGTGAAGTTTACGAGGCCCCGTTCAATGATGAGGAGAAGAAGCTTTATAACCTGCTGGAGTCCTTGTGGGAGAAGAGCCATGGATCTCTCAGAGTATTAATTGGCAATGCTCTCCGATGGTATTCTCGTGACGGTGCTCTGGCACTGTGGGAGACTTATAGAAAGCCCAGGAGCAGGCTTAGGAGGATACTGCGGGAATACGAGCCGCTACTGTCATCGCAAAAAATACGTCCGCTCCATAAGCTCGACGCCCTTAAAAGAGTCCTGTCAGACTACGAGGGAGAATATACTAAGGCCATAATCTTCGTGGAGAGAGTAGCCATAGCTTTATACTTGTACCGTGTTCTCCGTCACTATAGGCCTGTCTTGATCATAGGGAGGAGAAGGATTGAGCCAAGAAAAGCAATCGAGCAGGCTAGACGCCCAGAGACAAGAATAATTATAGCAACGAGCGCTGGGGAAGAAGGAATAGACCTCCCTGAAGCGGATCTCCTAATAATATGGAGCAATATAGCGAGTCCTCTAAGATTCATCCAGAGGCTAGGACGAATACTTCGTCCAAGGAGAGGAGTCAAAAAGACGAAATATGCAGTATTTATCGCGACACCTGATACAGTAGACACCGATAGCTTAATCGACGGGCTTATACTGGCGGAGAAGGCAGGTGTTAGGCTAGGAGTTCAGCCGGAAACCATGAGATATCTCCTGGGCCTTAGCAGGAGGAGACGAATACTAGACCTCATATCGGAGAGCCCTCTGCCCGTCGACATAATTTCAAGGGCACTTGAAGCCCCACTGGAACGAATACAGAAAGGCCTAGGCTGGCTACTCCGACATGGTCTCGCAGCATATATCTTTACAGGCATTGGTAGAATCTACTTCACGACTGACTCGGTAGAGAAGTTGTGGAGAGAGTATAGGGAGTATCTAGACCCGGAGCCCTCACTGTATGCGTCTATAACGTTTTATCCGGAGACGGGTAAACCGGTCACGTATAGAGGAACCTATATGCAGGTACGTAGACGGGCTATGAGGATAATTGATAGATATAGTATATCTAGGGTCAGGGCTTCGATTCAGGTTGTTGTCCGTCGGGGTTTCGTTAGGCTGGTTAACTTAACTTATAGTTTTCCGATTGTTGATGAGATATTGCTCGATATTGTTTTAAGGAATATTTATTCTGCTGAAAGGTTTGTGGTATAGGTCTTTCTTTTCTTATTGTATTTTTGCTTTATGACTCAGAATATATTTAAATATTGTTTACTACTTTTTAAATATGGTGAGAGATATGGTGAAAATACTACTAGATTTCTTTAAGATAAAGCGCAAACACGAAAAGCCTAGAGGCACAGACCATCTACTCGAATCATATCAGCAGGTACTATCTAAAATCAAGAAAGGCGACATCAACTACATAATAAAAACAGGAGTACCTAGCTGTAAACTAGGCCAGCCTCCTCCCCCGAAACCAGGAATAAAACCATATATCGCCTCAGGTCTCAGATACGGTAGTCTCTTCATAAAAGATACCGAGTTACTCCTAGAGATAACGCTACACGGAATATACAGTACATCCACAGTATTCGTCGAGATAACAGGTGACCAACTACTCGAACGCATCGCAGACTATACGCTACTCCGCAAAGGCAAGGCGTTCTTGTTTCAAGGTACCCTAGAAGGAATAGGCAAAGCCAGGATACTCTCTACCGATGGCTATGTCACTGGAATAATTCTAGAAACGAAGGATATGGCACTTACAGGAATAGACGCTTACCTCTACATAGAAGAGAAACTGATAGAGAAAGCTGTATTCAATGTAATATACATTCCGGATACCCTGGTAGAGTGGAGAGACGAGGAATATTCAATACGGATACCTGGAATTGACAGGCAACACAAACTGCTCGTAAACTTAGTGAACTACTTGTATAAGTCTCTGATAAATGGAGCTTCAGCACGTGTTATAACCAAGGTAACCGATCTTCTAGACTTATACATTAAGATCCACTTCCGTAGCGAAGAACTACTAATGGAACATTTTGATTACCCGGAGCACTTATATAGGAAACATGTCGAGGAGCATAGGGAATTCGAGAACGCAATAGCAAAATATAAGGAGATAATAGATGCTTCGACTGCGATACCTACGCTAGAGCTATTCAAGTACCTAGTGATCTGGATACAGGATCATGTACGTGGAACAGATAGGGAACTCGGACATTATCTTGCACCAATCGCTCTCCAAGCATAACTATCAAAAATAAAGGAAAATATAATGAGTTAGAGGATGGAAAAAACCCGTTCCCCTCCAGCCTTATCTCCTTTCTAGGAATATACCTGTAACAGCGATAATTGTGGATGCTACTAGTAGCCATGCTGATATAGGAGCCCCGGACACAGTGTAGACGAATACTTTCACCGGGTTCTTCCAATAGGCGAAGAGTATAACTGATACCAGCGGAGGCAGTAGTATACTGGCTCCAGCTAGCTCCGGCTTAATCTTATGGCCTGCAAGGAGCAAGAGTGTTGTAGGCGCTAGGCCAAGTAGCATCACGCTAGACAACACGCTTAACCCTACGATGTATGAGATTCTCAACGCCGCTATACCAGCCATCGCTAGTCCAACTACTAGTATTGCTACGATCCCTATTCTCTTCCGAGTAGCTTCGTTTATATTATCTGGAGCCAGGTCTATGCTAGCTGTACTTGCTAGTGTTAGGAGGATGCTGTCTGCGGTTGAGACGCTGGCAGCGATAATGCTTGTGAATACTATTGCGCCGAGGAATGGGTTTGCCACTGTTAGTAGTAGGGGTGTGACTTGGTCTTTAGACTCTGGGCTTATCGGTATGATTCCTGCTTCCACTCCTGCACGTGCAAGCAATCCTATTAGGGTTACTATCATTGTGTAGGAGAGGCCGAATACTGCGAACCATTTTATCATGGTTGAAAGGCTTTTCTCGTCTCTTGGCATGTAGAGTCTTTGTACTACTTGTGGATTTGTTACTGCAAAGAATATCCATGGTAGGGTGAAGGCGAGGAATATTTCGGGTTTCCAGAAACCTGTTCCAACACTTAGAAGTCCTTGGCTTGATAATATCTCTCCTGCATGGCCGAGTGTCACTCCATTACTTCTTAAGATTCCGATTATCCATCCAAGGAGTAGTAGTGATGCTATTATCATCCATAATCCTTGGAGCGTGTCGGTGACCGCGACACTCCATATCCCGGCTAAACTGCTCCAGACAAGCATTACCAGGAGTCCTATTATGATGCCTATAAGGTAGTAGTGCTCACCTCCGCCTGCCGCGGCTATGACTTCTCCTATTGCCTTTAGCTGGGCGGAAGCGTAGGGTACGAGTGCTACTAGGTATACTATTGATATGAGTACTGCGAGTTTTCTGGAGCCTGCGAGGTCTGCGAGCATCTGGGCTGGTGAGACCCAGTTTTTCTCCTTTGCCTGTCTCCATACTTTTCCTGCTATTAGGATTAGTAGGCCTAGTGTTGCTACGTAGTATGCGAGCTCGAATCCTAGGCTTCCTACTCCTGTAAAGTAGGAGAATCCGACTAGTCCTACTATCATGAAGCTGCTATAGGTTGTGGCGGCATATGTCATTGCGGCGAGGAATCCTCTTAGCCTCCGGTTGCTAGTGTAGAAGTCTGAGATGTCGCCTTTCTGGTATTTTCTGCTGATTATGGCTAGTATGGTGCCTAGTGTTAGATATAGTGCGAGGACTGATAGGAATATTATGAATAGGCTTGTCATCTTGTCTGCTCACCCCATTTCGAGATGTATCCTGTGGCGAGTGCTACTAGTGATACGATTACGTAGTATATGTATAGTCCCCATCCCGTTGGATGTTCAATGTATAGGGGAAGGTACATGAGTAGTAGTAGGACTAGGTATATTATTGCGAGTGATTTTCTGTTCATTACTGTTACACCAATTGGAAACAACTGTTTCCAAATCCTATATAAATAAGTACCCAACAATTATAATGAATCAGGATACAGTCTTGACACAAAAAACCCGACGTACAGAATACACGATTCTAAAACACCTAATAGACCACGGCCCACTAAGCATAAACGAGCTAGCAGAAAAAACAGGCTACAACAGAACATGGATATGGAAAAAACTACGCCAACTAGAAAAGAAAGGACTAGTAAAACTCTCAAAGAAGGGAAGAATACTAATAGCAGATTATAAAGAGCCTGTTGAGGAACCCCAAGTAGT
>JALUDS010000089.1:0-8769 GCA_027043945.1 Acidilobaceae archaeon | reverse complement strand
TTCCCACCTATTTCATTTACCAGGCGAGCCGATGAAGACTACTCCCGACGCGGAAACGATGAAGTAAAGGCATTTGTCGGAGGCTCCCTTTATGCCTGTTTATGTAACTCTATTTTTAATCCCCAAACTGGGCCCCTAACAAAATGCCGGTTGAGAAGCGTGGAGTCAAAGCTGATATTCGTGACTGGTGGCGTCCTCTCGAGTGTAGGGAAAGGCATCGTCACCAGCAGTATAGGCCTTCTCCTAAAATCTCGAGGATATAGTGTTGGAGCAGTGAAGATAGATCCATATATCAATGTAGACGCCGGTACAATGAACCCCTTCGCTCACGGAGAAGTCTTCGTCACAGAAGACGGTGGAGAAACAGATCTAGACATAGGACACTATGAAAGATTCCTCGATATGAACTTGTCGAAGCGACACAACATAACCACAGGCCAGATATACTTGTCTGTAATCGAAAAAGAGCGTAGAGGAGAATATCTTGGCCAGACAGTCCAGGTTATACCACACGTTACTAACGAAATCAAGAACAGGATCAAAGAACTTGCCCATGAGACAGGAGTTGATTTCCTGATAGTGGAAATCGGAGGAACAGTAGGCGATATAGAGGGACTGCCTTTCCTCGAGGCTATAAGACAGCTAGGCCTTGAACTCGGAGAGAAAAATACGTTCTATATTCATGTAGCACTGGCACCAATACTATCAGTTACAGGAGAGCAGAAGACCAAGCCTGTGCAACACAGTGTCCAGGAGCTCAGGAGAATCGGAATAAATCCTGATGCAATAGTAGTTAGAACAAGCAGACCCCTCGAGCCTGAGCCCCGCAGAAAGATTGCCTTATATGCAAGTCTCCCCGAAAACCGTATCTTCAGTAATCACGACGTAGACACCATATACAGGGTTCCCTTACTGCTCGAAGAACAGGGCATAACGAGGATAATCCTAGAAAAGCTTGGAGTGCCAAATAGGAAACCGGATCTAAATGACTGGATGGATTTTGTCGAAAAGCTGACTCGACCTAGAAAGACGGTCAAGGTCGCCATGATAGGAAAGTACACCAAGCTCCCAGATAGCTATATCAGTATTGTAGAAGCCCTAAAACATGCTGGTGCTCATCTCGGCGTGAGACCAGACCTTGTATGGATCGAATCAACCGACATTGAAACTGGAAAAATAGACCTATCCTTTATAGAGGATATCAATGCTGCCATTATTCTCCCTGGCTTTGGGAAACGCGGGGCAGAGGGCAAGATACGGGCGATAAAGGAGATCAGAGAAAGGAAGATACCCATGCTCGGAGTCTGCTTCGGTATGCAACTTTCAGTAGTAGAGTTTGCCCGGAACGTTGTGGGACTAGAACATGCTAACAGCACAGAGATAAATCCTTCGACCCCTCATCCAGTTGTAGACTATCTACCCGGACAGAAAGAGATAGACAGACTGGGCGGTACAATGAGGCTAGGGGCATCACCGATAAGGCTTGTAGAAGGAACACATGCATGGCATTACTATCGTAAAACGACAATATACGAACGCCACAGGCATAGATACGAGGTAAACCCGAAGTACGTAGAGATCCTAGAAAACCACGGCCTAGTTGTATCGGGATGGAGTCCTGACGGCCTTGTTGAAATAATCGAGCTCCGGCCAAAAGATCATCCATTCTTCGTTGGAACCCAGCCACATACAGAATACAAGAGTAGACCTCTTAGACCCGCACCTCTCTTCATAGGATTACTAGAGGCGGCAGCAAGGATCTCGTAAATAGTTTTGGTCTTTGAAACAGGTAATTTTTCCACTAAATCATTGATGTACTATTGTAGTTGATCTATTTGGTATACTGTCATTATTTCTTCTCTGGATCAGCTATATGGAATATTATCTGGTTAACGTTTAGCTCTACTACTTTCCGGATTCCTCTTGTCCCCGGGACATACTTGGCCTTAACAATATTGACGTTCTCAAGCTTCCTTATTTGACTGCTAATGTTTGCCTTGCTTTGCCCTACTATATGCGAGAGCTCGTCTAAATCGGCTGGTTTTTTAGCTATGTATCGTAGTATTCTGGCTCTTGTCTCGTTGGCTAGGGCGTTGGCTACCATGGCTATGTATCTGGGGCCTATCACGTGGAGTTTACCATCTACTATGTAGATCCCTTCTTTATCGAATGGTGGATTTAGTCCCACGCCGTGCACCCCCTTTCTGGTGTTTGAATAGTCCTTTACATTTTAGTCTATTTGTGAAATATATTATTTAAATGATTATGTGTTTTAACGTTACTTGTTTAATTTGTATTAACTATTGAATTAATTAGATAATAATGAGATATTGTCCACACCACTAATAATCACAACTTCCGTCTATAAAGAATGAATGGTTTCAAAACACATATAATGAAAAAGTTAAGTCATTCAGCTCTTAGGAAATTGTATATAAGAATCATTTGCATCCATTAATGAATATGCTATATTGACGTAAATGGGGAACACACTGATGCCGAGAAACTTATGGAAAATATACACAGGACTTACAAAGTTGGACATAGCAGTATTGAGAACAGTCGAACGTGGAATGACCAGATATGAGTATGTTCCTCTAGAGTATATCGAACGCCGCCTTAAGGGTACTCCCCGGACAATCATGTCGAGCATAGACAAGCTGAATCAAATGAAGTTGATAAAGAGAAGACTAGGCTCAACAGTTGGATATACACTCACGTATTGGGGCCTGGACATTCTATCACTCAATAATCTCGTTCAGAGAGGAGTCATAAGAGTCCTCGGCGACAGGATAGGTGTAGGAAAAGAAGGAAACATCTACATAGCGGAAGACGCTTCAGGAAGCCTAGTTATAGTTAAGTTTCATAGAGAAGGAAGAAGAAGTTTTCAGAAAATCAAAAGATACAGAGGAATAGTTGCAAACTTGCCCAGAAAGTCATGGTTCCAGATAGCAAGGTTGCTAGGGGAACGAGAGTTCAAGATACTAGTGGCATTAAAAGAACATAATGCCCTTGTCCCGGAACCGATAGCATGGAACAGGAATAGTGTCGTCCAAGAATACATACCTGGGATTGAACTATACAGGGTTAGAGAACTCTCAAAGGACGAAGCCGAGAGAATACTCGAAATGATAATAGATACGCTCCGCACAGCATATCAAAAAGTCGGAATTGTACACGGAGACCTAAGCGAGTATAATGTACTGATTAGCGAGGACCTAATACCATACATAATAGACTGGCCACAGTACGTTTACAAGGAAGAAGAAATGGCAGATGAACTCCTCAGAAGAGATGTAACCTATATCCTCTCCTTCTTCAAAAGAAAATATGGTGTCGAGAGAGAACTAGAGGAGACCCTTTCATACATAAGAGGTGAATAAATGACCAAGACACAACCACAAAGATCCAAAGAACTATACATGGGAGTAGATATAGAAGAAGGTAGCCCCCAGAGTTCCACAAGGAGAACGCTATATAATGTTGTAATAGTTGACGCGGAAGGAAAAATAATAGAAAAACAGTCGAAGGCTCCTCTTTCGAGACTAATCAGGCTCGCATGGTATTACAAACCGAGGAAAATAGCCTTCGATAACATAATGGAGATAGCATCAAACAAGAAAGACCTAGCCCGCATACTAGAACTATTCCCCGCCGAATCAGAGATAGTACAAGTCACAATAGGAAAAGACAAACATTACTCTATAAGTCAACTGGCGGCCCCTTACCGTGATATAGTCGGATACGGTAAGTTGACTCCTGGAAAAACAGCATACCTAGTGGCGATACTGGCCTCAAAAGGCTACGGTGCAAGTATAAGAAAAATAGAGAAAAAGACTATGATACTCATAACTAAACATCGTAGCTCTTCAAGCGGCGGATACAGCCAGCAAAGATATCAGAGAAAGGTTAGGGCAGCTGTACTAAACGCTACGATGAGAGTTAAACAAGCCCTTGATGAGGCCGGACTCGAATACGATTTAAAGTACAGGAAAAGTGAAGGAGGATTAGAATCAGCTACTTTCACAGTTTACGCTCCAAGGGAGAGATTAATAGGCATTGTCAGGCCACATAGGGGAGCTGATTATTCAGTTACCATAAAACCCGTGTACAAGACTATCCTCTCAATACCAGAGAGAAGCAGCAAGTACCTGAAACCGATAATTGTAGGGCTCGATCCTGGGATAACGACAGGTATCGCGGTTCTAGACCTTAATGGAAGAGTAGTTTATCTGGATAGCTCGAAGAGTTTTGATAGGGGTAGCCTATTAGAGGCGATACTTGAACACGGAAAACCCGTAATATTAGCAGTCGACGTTCCTGAGCCGCCTGAATCGGTTAGGAAAATAGCAAGCCTAACTGGAGCACTGCTATATACTCCTCCAGGAGAACTCAGTATCGTGGAAAAGAGGGGCCTGGCCCAAAAGGCTCTAAATGGATTACTGCCAGAAGACTCTCATCAAAGAGATGCTCTTGCCGCCGCTTATAAAGCATACTTATCTCTGAGAAACAAGCTAGGACACGTCGAGTCACAGCTTAGAAAGATAGGGATCAGTGTTGATCCATCAACCGTAAAAGAAGCAGTCATCAAAGGAGTAACTGTAGCTGAAGCCCTCGAAATAGCTATTGAAAAGGAACTCGACAAGATCTTGTCTGCTAATATGGAGAAAATAGAGGATAAGAATCATAGAACCAGGATCCAGCAGTCTCAAGAGGATGCCAGGGGTTATCAAAGACTACAGCTTCTTGAGGCCGAGTTAACTTATCTGAGGGAGAGAGTTAAACAGCTCCAAGACGAGAATGAGAGACTGCAGGAGGAGATGGAAAGGAAGCTAGCCTCTTTTAAGTCCTCTGTATATCGTGACAGTTTAGTATCAAAGATGGAGTCGCAGATTACTATTCTATCGAAAGAAATAGAATCACTCAAGGATACTATTAACAACCTAATAAATGAAAAGAGAACAATAGAACGAATACTCTCAAAAGTCTACTCTGGAACATATTTCTTAGCGTACCGGGTAAAGAGCCTAACCCAGAGCAATGCCAAGAATCTAATTAGTAATACTCGATCGCTAATGGGCGAGGTTCTCTATCTTGATAATCCGGTATTCGAAGATGCATTACTCTATACTCTGTCAAGTATCAAACTACTGGGAATAATTGTTAGAGGATCGCCCGATATCGCGATACTGAAGAAAAACGCTAAGAGACTGTCCATTCCTGTCGTTACGGAGGAAGAGTTAGGTATCCGCCCCCTTTATATGACAGATGAATATGTAGTGCTAGATGCTTGGGTTCGCGAGGAGTTGTCTCGGATGAGAAAGAAGCTAGAGGAAGAATATGCGCAGAGGATTAGTCTGGAGAGACTTATATCCGAGTACAGGAAAGAGAGATCCAGAGTGTTAGGTTCTCAAGGGAAAAGAATTGCTCAGTAAAAGATTTGTGTCTAGAAGAGGATTACTTCCCCGTTTATTATTTTATACGTGTATGTAGTGATATTGTCTAAGACCTCGTTAACGATTGCTTCTATCTCGCGTTTCTGATCGCTTGATAAACCGTTGCCCTCCGGTTTTACTTTCACATCGGCAACAAGTGGGTTGTCTATTGGTCTTCCTATCTGGCTCAACAATTTTACATATACTTCCTTGATGCCTGTTACCTCACTGTATATTCTGCGGGCAAGATCGTTAGCAACAACATTATAGATTTTACCTACGTGGTTTACCGGGTTCTTTCCAGCTGCTGCCTCGAGGCTCATCGGTCTTAGAGGAGTTATTAGTCCATTGGCTCTGTTTCCGCGTCCTGTCATTCCATCGTCTCCGTGTTCTGCACTCGTACCTGTCACTGTTAGGTAGACGATGTCTTTTTCTGGTATGTCTCCGGTGTTTATGTATACATTTACAGTGTGTTCTGGTGCTATTTTTGCGGCTAGGTCGAGGACATAGTTCTTGACTTCTTCTTTTACCGAGAGATATTCTTGTCTATCATGCACCAGGCTACTGATTATAGCTGCTGCAATTGTTAGTTCTATTGTTTTTCCTCTGCGTAGACCCATGACTTTGATGTCTTCGCCTACTTGTGGGAGTTTAGACTTGAATCCTGGAGAATTGAGCATGCGCTCTGTCTCAAATACTAGTCGCTCGAGGGTCGAGAACGGAGCGTATCCGCTTCCGAAACTTGTATCGTTGCTCTTAGGCGCTTTGTCTTTTTCCTCGAAGATTCCTACTAGGTCTGCGCTTCCCTTTCCGATCTTGTAGTCTACTATTACGTGTTTTTCTGGGTCTAGGAATCTGAAATTGTTCTTTATCCATTCTTTTACTGCGGTCACGATTGTTGTTCCTACAGGTATATTCTCTACGCCGTCGTCGGTGCGTACTTGCGTGGTTGCTCTTCCAGACACGATTATGTAGATTGGCTGGAGGACGTCTCCTCCTCCATAACGTGGGCTTGCCTGGCCACCCACTAATAGTACTTTATCGAGGTTATGGTGAAGTATTCTTCCGTATCTCTCGAGGTATAGTTTGCTTAGAGCAATGCTTGCTACCTCCGAGGCGGCGTCGCTAATGTAGTCCGGGTGGCCTAGGCCTTTTCTTTCCACGAGTTCTACTTCTATCTCCTCTACACTCGGCAGGAGATATTCTTCTACCACTATGTTCCGCTTCATCTTCCACACAGCACCCCCCGCTATCGGAGAAGATTATGGGTTTACGATTGATTTATAAAAAATTTCCTAGAGAATTCTATATTGGAATACTAGGACTAAATGTTTAGCTCTATAACGGGCTCTGCTTCTTCCTCTTCTTCTCCAGTTGATACAATCTTCTTTCTTATTTTGAAGAAGTAGACTAGGATGACTGCTACTGCTATAATTATAACTGCTATGATTAGGACCAGGAGTTTAGTGCTGATTAATGGTTGTTCCTCTGTTGTCTGTGTTGTGGGTAGCGTCGGGTTTTGAGTTGTCGTGGTTTGCTCAGTATATACCTTGGTTACTGTCGTGAAGTCTGATGCCTCTTGGGAAGGGGCTAGTAGGAATGCGGATGTAGTTGATAGGGTCTCCAACGCATATTCTATAGTTGTCTGCTTCATGAGTATTCTGTTTAGATCAGACACCGGTGGCTCTATGAGATAGGTCCCGTTGACAAGGGCTAGATAGTGATAACCCATTATTTCAACAAGATTTGTAGTTTTGTTTTGTTTGTAGATAGTGATTGAATCGTTCGCTGGAACGAACACCGTTATGAGGCTAACGGTTTCCGGTTGAGAGGTTCTAGCGGTGTAGGTTATAGCTTTGGATGATATATAGTAGGTATTATTGAGGCTGATTATCCCGTCTACAGATATTAGCGTATAGTTCTCGAGCCCTACCAGGTAGATATTGGTTGTAAGCGTTGCCTTATCTGTATATAGAATAGTTAGAGTGGTAGAGTTTGAAACATAAACTGTTATTCTCTTGTTATCGCTAGGATAATAGATTATCGTGCCGGGATCCGGAGAATTAGGTATAGCAGTCTTCATAAGTTCAAGCTCTCCATTAATCACTGTTCCGATAGTAAGCTGTTCTCCTGTAACATTATAGAAGAAGGGTGGGAGTACAGGTTTCGAAGGTAGCCTAAGCATTGATTCGACGCTATAATACTTTTTCACGACATCTTTTGCTTCACCGCTTAAATAGATACTGAATGGTTTTGATACTGTTTCATTATCAATTACTGCGCTGGAGATGCCGATCGCTAGTAAGGTTTCGTTGGTGAAAAAGCCGTCAGCAGAGCTTATAATTGCAGGAGACTCTGGAGAGAACGTTATTCGTTTTATTAATAAATCATTCATTTTTCCAAGGTCAATACTGGAGACCCCATAATTGAGGACACTTATATTATAATAGTCAAGAATTAGGCTACCATTAGTTAAATCTAGATACATAACTGTAAAATAGCCGTCGATACAGCCTGCTCCTTTAACATCATAGAGAGAGCTAGATATATTGTATACTGTTATTGGCTGCGCGCTGGATTCGAAGTATATCTCTAGCTTATCCGAGTAGCTTGTTGATTGTATTGGAACTATTATCATCTTATTGGGGTGAAAGCACACAGAGGAGGAGGCTTCCGAGGGAACCATATATGTTGCTAAGAGCATCAAACCAGTAATCACGAGTAAATACGTAAGTCTCATCATGTTGGTTCTATGCATGCTAGACTGACACCATATATGCTCTTAGACAAGCGATAAAATAAATTATGAGGTATCATTGTCAAAGCTAACCAATAAGGACAGCGTATATGACTGGCCAGAAGACTACAGTCATTAGCACGGATACGGCTATGTACTCGATTTTCTTCCTCGTGGAGAGGACTCCGACACGTAGCTGTACGAGGGGAAGGAGCAGGAAGGCGACTATGGCAGATCCTAATGATCCCGCTAGCCCCCTGCTAGGCATCGAGAGCTGTTCAAAGCCTCCTATATAGGATAATACTGCTAGGATACTTCCTAGTACGAGCCCTATAATTATTCCAGCGACGATATGAGCATCTATGGAAACTCCAGCAACCATCTAATGCCACCCAGGTTATTATCACTCATATCCGATACTCTAAACTATGTTCTTCAAGATAATAATAACGACGAAATAAATACGCAAGGGATAACCCCATTATTCCTCCACCTAACATTAACCAATTAACGGGGCTATAAGAAAATGGCAAGGAAAAGCATGAACCTACTAGACATACTAGTATGGCTGAAAACAACAGGGCAACAATTGAACAA
>JALUDS010000088.1:0-8795 GCA_027043945.1 Acidilobaceae archaeon | reverse complement strand
TTATATTTTTCTCTTAGGAAGCGTGGATCTGCGTTGCCTATGGGATCAATATATGTCCCGGGTTTCCAGCTAGATGCTGCTTCGAGAACGTTTCTAAAACTGCCATAGTGATATACAAGGACTTCGGTGAGATAACCTGAGAATCCTCGTATGTGTGATTCAGCTCCATACACTCCTATACCTTTAAGGAAAGACTTGAGGAGGCGTACTTCGTCTTGCTGTTTTCTGGTTAGATTCTTTTTCATGAATCTCGTGTGGAGAGGGGTTCTCTCGACGCCTACGTCTCCCTGTATCTTTTCTATGTCTACTACGGGGACAATGTCGGCTTCGAGTCCTGCTACTTGGACTGTGATATATGGGTGTTGACTGTACTTTACCGTGTATGGCATATTTGTTTTCATACATGATTTTAATAGATCCTCAGCTTTTTTCTCGATCCATTCCTTCGTTTTATCTTCGAATATTACGAAGACATCTATTTCCCACTTATCATTTAGGATTGTGCCTTTTGCCAAGCTTCCTTCTAGCTCTATGCGTGCTTTGATGCCTTTTTTCTCTAGACATTGTTGGAGGATTCTTCTGATCCAGTTAAAGAATGATGCTAGGATTAATATCTGGCGTGATGAAGGCTTGACTAGGCTTAGCACAGTAGATTCTACTTCTTCGAAATCGCCTTTGATAAGACACTTATCCATATCGATAACACGCCCATTAGCGCTTATTCGAGCTCTACCTCGGCTAGAGTCTCGTATATCGGGCCTCTCCTAGTTAACGTGCTCTTTTTCAATCTAACATATTTGACTATCATTTCTCCAACGAGATAGTCCTGGTATTCGTTTAGGATCCGTTGCAGCTGTGGGAGATTACGTGAGCCCTTTATCCGTGCCAAGGTGACATGAGGGTGAAAACTCTGCCTTTCAGGACGTATACCGATCGCGCGCAAATGTCTTTCTAACTCGTCTCGTATATCTTTTAGTGCTTCTCCTCCCTCCGTTACTCCTACCCATACTACTCTCGGCCTTATAGGGGATGGGAATGCACCAAGACCCGAGAACACTATCTTAAACTTTGATCGTTTCAATGATAATAGTGCTTCACGTACTCTTTCAACAACATCTGGGGGCGACTCACCTATGAATCGTAGAGTTATGTGAAAGTTCTGGGTTTCAACAGGTTTCATTGGGACGCCTGTTGATAGGATGAGATCTTTGAGCCTCTCTAGCCGTGAAACGAGTAGGGGATCCTCTACATCTACTGCTATGAATATTCTTAGGAGTTCTCTAGCCAAGGCTTCCATTCACCGTTTTTCTAAAGGCCTATTCCTTTCTATAAAGGGTGTTAGGGATCACCTTATAGCCTTCCACTTGTTCATAAAGTAGGCCTGGGAGAAGCTTAATGGTGCTAATGATATCTGTGACCGGTATGCCGGGCTCCGGAAAAAGCATTGTGGCAAAAAGGATATCCGAGAAAATAGGATGGCCGATCTATTCCATGGGCGATATAGTACGCGAAGAAGTAAGACGAAGAGGGCTCGAACTTACTGCCGAAAACATCGAGTACGTCGCTAAGAAGCTACGAGAGGAACTGGGATTAGCCGCTGTGGGGATACTACTTAGGAAGAAGATAGAGTCTCAGAGAGAAAAGCTGGAAGGCGTAGTGGTTGATGGTATGCGTAGCGTGTATGAGGCAAGGGAACTAGCCAATATTGGAGAACTATGTATCATAGCTGTTCACGCTTCTCCAATGACAAGGTACAGGAGAATGATAGAGAGAGGCAGGCGCGGGGATATTAGGGGCTGGGAAGACTTTGTTCTGAGAGATAGGTATAATTTGAGCTTTGGAATAGGAGAGTTAATAGCTTTGGCAGACTTCATGATTGTTAATGAGGGAGATCTCGAGGATCTCTACAAGAACGTGGACAATATAATCGAGGTGCTTTCAAATGACGGTTACACGCGTTGTAGTGGAGGCAGATATTAGGCCTACAGAGGATCAAGATAAAGTCAAACAAGCTATACTTAACTTCTTCGATCCCGATACGATCGTCATTGAGGGGAGCGAGGCCCATAAAAGAATGATAGCTACTGCCTATAGTTTGAAGAGCCTAGAGAAATTCAGATACTTGTTGAGGACAGAGAGAATCCTTGATGCTGCTAGAAAAGTTATGCGGAAGGGAATTCAGGATAATAAGATAGTTTTCTATATTCATAAACAAGCAATGTTCAACGGCAGGATAAGTCTTGTGTCTGGAGACCATGAGTCTCCTCTGGGGGCAATAATGGTAATTATAGAGCATCCTGATCCACGTAAGGTCATTGACTGGCTGGCCCCACCTACTGTTCGAGGAAGACCTTTGTTTGAGATAGATCGACCTCCCGAATAGGGGGCTCGAATAGTAATCTCATCTTGTCTCTTGCCAGTATTGTCTTGGGAAATATCCTTCTGGCTTCCTCGAGGAGTCTACGGGCCTCGAATCCACGGTACCTAGAGCTTATATGGGTTAGAACGAGCACATCCACGTTGGCTTCTATCGCTGCTTTGGCCGAGTCGGTAGACGTGCTGTGGCCTCGATCGTGTGCTTCCTTACTATATTCGCTTGTAAACGTTGAATCATGTATGAGCAGGGATGCTTTTTTTGAGGCCTCTACTATTGTAGGACAGGGTTTTGTGTCGCCAGTATACGATATTTTGAACTGGGTGTATCCGTGCTTGGTTTGTATTGTTTTAATGAGTCTTTTCCAGTCTAGTGGAGAGATGTTCTCTATGTGTCCAGCTATTCTCGGTCTCATGAGCCACTTTAACACGAAACCATAAGAATCCTTTGTATGACATGTCTTATACCATGAGAGTACTAGTTTATCGCCACTCTTACTGTCTAGGATTGTTTCTCCAAAAATTGCCCCGTTACTTATAGTTAGGTATAGGACCTCATATCCCAGTAATTGTTTTTCAGCTTCTAGAACTTCTCGGACAAAGAATACAGAGTCCTCTGAGCCGACAATTGTTATAGGTCTCCTTCGTCCCTGAAGGCTCATAGATTGAAGCAATCCTGCAACGCCGTTTATATGGTCTCCATGCGAGTGAGTTAACATTATGTAATCGATATCATTGATAGACATGCCTATTTCCATTATTCGCCTTTGCACGCCTTCACCCGCGTCTAAAAGAAACATTCTTCCGTGCCAGTCACGGATTAGGATTGATGACGTGTATCTTTCTAGTGTTGGCACCGCCGCTCCGGTTCCAAGGAATACTACTTCGATTCGCCGCGGCATTATTCTAGTCGCCTCGTCCTGGGAGCCTAGCGACCACAATCTCCCTGACTAAGGTAGAGTGTACATGCATATGATGTCTTTCTACGACTATTAGTCCCATGTCTTCGGCTATATTTGAGGGTTTGAACTGTAATGGACCTGCATAGACAATGTATGTTCTTGGCTTTGCAATTCTCTCGGCTTCCTTTAGGAAGAGCTCTATAATTTCCCTGTATCCTTTTCTCTTCGTGGTGGTTGATCTACCATAGGGGGGATCAGTCGATATAGCGTCGATAGAATGGTCCTTAAAGGGCTGGGCAGACGCATTATGGGCTACTACTAGAGCCCTATCAGCAAGACCATAGTGGTCTAAATTGAGTCTGCTGCCTTCCACCATATCGCGTAGTATATCTCCGCACAAACATTTCGACGCTCCTATAAAGCAAGCTTCTAGTGGAAACCCTCCGGTTCCACAAAATGGGTCCAGGAACGTGCCGCCTCTTTTCAGCCTAGACAAGTTTATCATAGCTCTTGTTAGCTGGGGACTGAGTGGTCCGGGCTTAAAGAAGGGTCTTTTTCCGGGCTTCCGATAATAGAGAGACCTAGTGTCCAGCTCGGCTATTGGTATGCCGATAACCGTTATACCTTCTGTAACAAATACTCTCACTCTTCTATTTTTGGTCGAACGCGTAGATTCTCTTCCTTGCATTTCTTTTATCACGCGCTCATCGACGTGTTCTCCGTATCTCTTGTATCTCCGGAATAAGATTTTGGAAACACCGTTCATGTCTTTGATTGCTTCTACAATTGCTTCAGTATCTGCTGAGGTAATGGTTAGGAATCTACCTATCTCTTTTACCCAGCCTGCCCTCTCAACGACTATCTTTGGCTCCTCCAGTTTGGCTTCAAAAATGACTATTCCCTCGAACGAGCGAACTATGCTATACGAGTTCGCTTCGACTTCTAGTATAGCTTCTAGCTCGCTTCGAGGAATAGTAGGGTGCTCTCCTGATAATATCGCGTAGTAGCAATGGGTCTTGCATTTAATCATTTTAGTTCTACCAATACCTGCTCCCATTATATATCATTCTAGTAATCTTTTCCTAGCTCCTTAGAGATTTCCTCTGCTAGAAGAGGAGCTATATCAATGTACTCGACTAGCCCTGCGTCCTTCGGCGGAAGACTATTGGTAGCATACACCCTGCTTACACCTGCTTTTTCCAGTTTCTCCAAAGCGTTACCTGCTAGAAGGGCGTGCGCCACCATGACATATACCTCTACTGCTCCCTGGTCTAGGAGGAGCCTTGTAGCCTTACTCACTGTTCCCCCTGTACTTATAATGTCATCGACAATCACTACTTTCTTCTCCTTTACTTTAAGATGTTTGGGCTCTACGATTATCTCTCCCGTAACTCGGTCCCTCCTCTTTATGAGGTAATCGTACTGTGCACCTATCTTCTTGGCAAGTCTCTCTACTCTCCTAAGAGCTCCGACATCTGGTGCAAGAAGAACATAGTCTCCGTTTATCCCTATTTTCTCAATCATGTATTCATATGGATATACTGACGCCGCTTTTCCGGGGAACGCTGATAATGCCTCCTCTTTATGTATCTCCACAGTATACAGTTCTCTATACCCACTATAGTACAATGCTCTCAATACAACAGCTATACTGATGGGTTCTCCGTGGAGAAACCTCTTATCTTGACGCGCATAAGCCATATATGGTGCTACTAGAATTATTCGTCTAGCCCCTAAACCTTTCGCCGCGTCTGCTAGGAACATTGCCTCGACAAGGGCACTATTCTGAGGTTTGCTCATAGTTTGGACTATTACAGCTGAGTCGAGGCCTTCTTTTTCAATTCTTACATATGATTCTCCGTCTGGAAATACTTTATATTTGGCATGTATAGCCTCCATGCCTAGAACCTTTGCCAGACTCTCAGCGAATTCCTTGGAACCAGGGCTTGTCCCGGCGATAATCGTCATTTCTTCATCCCCCATATTAGCTATATTCTCTTATACTACTATTAGTGATTAGCTTATGGAAAGATTACATGGGGATAGAATTGACGAAATTAACGATCGCCGGAATAGGCGTCTCCACTGTAGAGTCTATACCTGTCTTCCATTATTATCCTGGAGGATCGGCTCTAAGAGTAATCACTTATAGCCATAACTATGTTCCTTTCGACTGTGATGACCTATTCAGCATCTGCGTATATGGAAAGGGCCCCGACGTGTTTGAACCAGTCAACATAGATCTAGAACATGTCCTGGCTCTTTCAAAAAACTTTCACATCGACATTATATTATTCGAGGGGCTGAACCCCCTAGAGAGTCTTCAGAGAGAAGTCATAGAGATGATCCATGACCAAGGATTTAAACTAGGAGTACGTATAATTGGGGGATCAACAGTGAATCCTCTACCCGATCTTGACCTCCTCGTTATAGACGACATCCATATGTTCTCCGAAGATCCCGGATTGATTATCGACACAATGAACCTATTAGAGAGAATTAGGGAGAACTCGAATCCATGGATAGAGGTTAACACCTATATGAAGAAACCATCGTTCTCGCCTATAGCTCCTCTTATAAGACTCACGGGAGAGAAGGGAATACCTATTCATATTCACATAGCATATCATGAAGGAGGAGGCCCAATAAGCGATCTCTACTCTAGAGCTAAGAGTCTTAATCCATTCACCTATATTCATAACCCTCTATATCCTTATCTTGACACCCATTGTCCGTTCTGTAACGCTCCAATCGCTATAAGAGAGGACGGGATGCTGTTGAGCCTTGAGGCACCTGAAAACAAGTGCTGGAAATGTGGGAAACCACTTCCTCTAAGAGGAAAAGTGAGAAAGAAGACCCCTCGCAACCTACTGATAGTTACGGGGACCGAGAAATGGCTGAGTATAAGAGAAATAAAGGCTCTAAACACGTTCTTTCGAGGCACGTTAGACTAGCCAGGCTGTGGGAACCGTTACCTGATAAGCCTAGATGGGTGAAATGCAATCTTTGCGAGAAAAGATGCATTATAGCTCCTGGTAAGTATGGTGCTTGTGGTGTTCGGAAGAATATCGATGGAAAACTATATACACTCGTATATGGCTTACTCACAGCCATTAATGTTGATCCAATTGAAAAGAAGCCTCTCTTCCATTATCGTCCTGGATCCAGCGTTTTAAGCATCTCAACTGTCGGATGCAATTTCTACTGTAAATTCTGCCAGAACTGGACAATCAGCCAGAGCAGACTTGAGAAAGGGCTCTATGGAGCATATAGGTCTCCTGAAGAAGTAGTTGAAGCTGCACTTGCCAGCGGTGCTGATGGAGTAGCCTACACCTATAACGAGCCGACGATATTCTTCGAATTTGTCCTTGACACAGCTAAATTAGCTAAGCAACACGGACTCTACAATATGCTCGTAACTAACGGTTATATGACGTCAGAAGCTGTTCAGGAACTCGGACCATTCATTGATGCGGTAACGGTTGATTTTAAGGGTGGGGGAAACAAGGAGTTTTATAGAAAATATATCGGCGTATATGATCCAGACAAGATCTTCGATACGATTCTTGCAATGAGAGATCAAGGATGGTGGATTGAGATCACAAATCTTGTTGTGCCGAGAGTTGGAGATAAGGAAGAGGACATACGCCGCCTTGCATCGTGGATAAGAGACAACCTCGGCCCAGAGACACCATTCCATCTCCTAAGGTTTTATCCACATTATAAGATGAGAGATCTGCCGCCGACCCCAGTAAAAACGCTAGAGAGACTAGCGGAAATAGCTAGGAGCGAGGGATTGCTCCATGTATTTATAGGAAACGTGCCGGGACACCCACTTGAGCATACTTATTGTCCCAAGTGTGGATACAGAGTTATCGAGAGGTATAGTGTATACCTTCTATCGATTAACCTAAACCCGGATAATACCTGTCCGAAATGCGGATACAAGCTCAAAATAGTAAGATAACTTACTCCCGGTTTTCCTCACTATCGTTGATCGGAGTTATAATTATTAATACAATATTTTTACCCTATAAATATCCCTTTTCTCACCATACACATTAACTAATGTTTATAAACCCCTGTTGATCTAGACCACGATAGGCACAAACAAACAAGTCACGAAGAACAATGGAGGGATACCATATTGAAATTCTGTCCGAAATGTGGAGGACCAATGGTCCCCGTGAAAAAAGGAGAAAATGAAATAATACTAAAATGCCAGAGATGCGGATACGAGATGCCAGCACCAAAAGAAATAATCGAAAGATACCGTGCAGTCCACAAAACAAGAAAAGAAGAAAAGATCATCTCGACAAAAGTAATTGCTAAAGTAGAAAAAAGTGCTGTCTCTAAAGAGGACATAGAACAGGCAAAAGAAGAATACTATGAGCTAGTTCTAGACCAGATCGGAGAATACGGGGACTAGCGCTTCGCGAATATTTTCTATTTGTCCTAATAATGTTATAGTTGCACTATGTTTTGCTGAACATAAATAATATCGTGAAGAATCCATTAAATCAAGATGCTGGAAAAGAATAGTCTATATGCCTTTTACCGGTAGAAGTCCCCCAATTGATTCCAGTTCCTTAGCCGCCTCCTCTAGATCCTTGTGCGTATCAATACTCCTCCAATAATAGGGGGGCGTGTCATACTTTACAGTTCCAAGCATCCTGTTCTCGGCTAGTTCAGGGAATGTAGTCTTCTCAATGTCTCCTTTCTCTGGTAAGTAATCGACGATGTTTGGTCTGAAAGCATATACGCCCGCGTTTATCCAATACTCGCGTAGTATTGGTTTCTCTTTAAATCCTCGTATAAGCATCTTTTCTTCATCTATGTCAAGGATTCCATAGGGGCTACGTAGAGGCACAGATCCAATCACTGCCACAAGATCTTTTTCAGAATCTAGCTTCTCTATAAGTCTGTTAGGGTCTATGTTCGTGAGGATATCGCCATTTATCACTATTATTGTCTCATCTTTTCTAAGCATATGTGCCGCGTTTCTAAGAGCCCCTCCCGTTCCAAGCGGATCATCTTCTATAACATACGAGACTGAGAGGCCAAACTTCGATCCGCTACCTATGGTCTCAATGATCTTCTCTTTTAGGTATCCAGCGAGTATAACTACCTCGTTTATTCCATAGTATTTGAGCCACTCTAGCTGATAGAACATTACTGGTTTACCAGCGACTTTAACCAGTGGCTTTGGCACTTCTAGTGTCAAGGGCCGCAGTCTCTTGCCGTACCCACCTGCTAGAATCATTGCGATCGTCATCTACGACGCACCCCATGAAACCATTATATGGTAACTAGTATTAAATAATTGAGACCATTAACCGAATAATCCACGCTCAACTATACGTGTCTCTCATTAATACAATAGAATTGTGTGCCTGGTGCCGCCGCGGGGATTCGAACCCCGGACCGCCCGGTCTTCAGCCGGGCGCTCTCCCGCTGAGCTACGGCGGCACACGCCCATAAATGATGTTTACCGGCATGTAGTTTTATTCCTTTTTCCCG
>JALUDS010000087.1:0-81624 GCA_027043945.1 Acidilobaceae archaeon | reverse complement strand
ATAATATCTATAGAGATAAACTATTATTTATCAAAGCATTTGTATTCTATCCAGGAGGATACACCGAAGCACACACAATCAAAAAACCTGGTCAGACAACAAAACTTACCCTTAATTTCTTAATTAACGATACAAAAATGCAAAATGAGATCAACATATTGAAAAGTCATGGTATGGGCTCATACCCTACACTGTTTTTGTCTATCTATGCTGTGGATAAGAACGGAAATGTTTGCTTGGTATCAGTATCCTACTCTACTCTAGACTACTACCTAAGTAAGACTAATGACTTAACTGAGGCCCTAGAACTAGCTAGAAAGGATCCAATGGGTCTATTAAAAGCGGGCACAGTGGTTATAAATAAGGAAATCGTTCCAGAATGTAAGCCTTTAAACCTATCTCTTAGCAAGATAGCAGTAGGCTATCTAGATACAAATACTCTAGGAAAATATCTACCAAAATCATTTAAGCATACTACAGCTGGAACTACCTCATCTTCCTGTACCTCATGGAGTGATTGGGAAATAGTCTTTCCCGAACTAAACAATATGACCGAGCCTCCCAGTACATGGATGAATAGAATAAAAATTGAGGGAGTAGGCGACGAGGTATCAAACATAATAAAACGTGAAATGTGGGACAACTATAGGTTTTTCTTTTCAAGAGCATATTATTACAATAAAGACTCTTGCACTAATGCGGAAGATGCCATAAACAACCTAGTGGAAAAATATACGCTATTACAGCCAGGCGTTTATACCATGAATGATTTCGTTGCAACAGTAAGCAAATATGTATCTAGTGATCCTACCTCAATTACCGCTCAGTGGAGCATGACATACGAGTACAATCAACTCCTAGCACACTACGACAATGCTCCTCTTATCAGGGCAACATTCTCTTATGCCAGCCTAGGAGAAAAACCACCTACACCTACATTCTTTTCTACATTGACGAAATTATATCAAGACACGGAGTCCATTGGACTAACTGTCTTCGGACACCTAGTACTTGGAAGTGAGCACTATGTTCTGACTGCGCAAGGATACGGAGTATCCCTTTCACCTAATAGTAGCCCACAAGGGTCTCCACAATCCATTGGCTATATATTCGCTCCTCTAGACATATATTACGGTTTTGACGCAGCATATGTATTCTACAACATTGAAAGTGTAACTAGAGATGGGACAAATTACTGGAAGATTGTTCCACTAGTAGTGTTTCTACCATATTACAAGTTCTTATACGACTTTAACAATGTAAAAGCTATAACCGACGACTACGCGAATCCGATAAGTAGTATAACGCGGGAGCTCAACAATGCATTTACAAACATGTACACTTACTGGTCATATAATGACAATAACTTCCATATTCCTGTAAGACAAAAGATTTATGATAATGTTCTAGATCAAGGATTCAATTATGTATATATAGACACGAATAACATTACTAGTATCTACAGAGATGACTTAACATGGCTTGCTACATTTTTACTCAATAAGCTTATATACACTGCCGCTGGAGCTTTCTTCCAGGAGACAGCGTTACTACATACTTCAACACTGGCAAGTGATACTCTCGGCATAAACTTTATTAAGATGAGATCTGGAGCAATAAAAGTCCTTGCGTATATTATGAGTAATACGGTTTCTGACAGTTATGCTGTTATTGTATATAAGTATACTATGCCCTTAGAGTATCTAGATTTAAACTATTATAATGAGACAAATAGACCTTTGGTATTCGGGTACGATGTAATAGTCTGGAAATATCCTTCTGCCGCGCCATGCTCTCTACCGAATGAAACACAGATAATGACCCCGGTACCCTGCTCTACTAACAAAGGCTAGCAGAACATCCGCAGTTTAATCATTAACTTTTTTCCATCCAAGAACATAAACTTTTGAGACTGTTATTCCGTTATGAGTTGTAAATAATACTTGCACTTTATAATAATTCATCGTGTCTCCCATACCTTATTTTAAACGTCATAAATATATCATGGAGATCTATGTAATTGCTTAAGCAACATCATAAGGTTCTCTACAGAAGCCCTTCCCAACTCTCAATAATTATTTTCCGACAATTTCTAGTTCTTTTGCAACTTTGAACAGCTCTTCCTCATTAGATTCGTTGATTAGTTCTAGTTCTATAAAGCATCCTAGATCTCTCACATTGTCTATTGCCACGAAGACATTCCTATACTTGTAGAACTCTCTATACTTTTCCACAATCATCTTAATCCTTGAAACCTAACTTTTCTAATAAACCTTTAATATCTCCTTCCTTTATAACAACTATAACCCATATCTAGACTTGGCGCCCTTTCCTACACGGGGTTCCTTATAAGTTAACGACCTCACCTTATCGTCCACAAATCGAACCCTCAACACTTCGTCTGCGGAGAGAAAATCTCTGCATGGATGAAGCTTATAATAGTCTATTTCTTTCTGGGAATGCAGTAGTTTACTGCCTCTACCAAATTATTTTTCCCTTCTTATTTTCTCTGTCTCCTCGCAGTTGACTCTTATTATTTCAAATTCATACGATAATTTCTGTGCACACAAGGACAATTAACCATAATTATGGGCTAAAATTATTCTAGACTCCAAGCCTTTTGTCTGGTTTAGTGTTCTTATCACATACGATTTAACAGTTTACATGATATCTCGGTCTCGTCGTTTTAATATAGTCGACACTAAGAATTACTACACGAGTATAACAGACATGTAGGAGACCATCTGTATCCCAATAGCCTGAATGTAATAAAGACCATCAGACGTAACAAAAAGGTTAAACCACTAATACTTTCCTGCAAATGCACAAATAATATCACACACTATGTTTTTTACTAGTCGTATTATTTCGAAGATGCTGTTTTCTCCCAGAGCAATTCAGCATAACTCTTCACTAAGATACTACCCGTTAGATCAAGCCTCTTCGCGACATTATACAATTCCCTCTCGCTTTCACCTGAAATAAGTTCCAGCTCGACAAAACATCCCAAACCATCAACTTTATCGAGCGTAATTAGTACATCCCCATATGTGTAATACTCTCTATGCTTTTTGACAACTATACCGGTCTTAAAGCCGAGCTTTTCTAATAGACCTATAATATCCCCTTCCTTTATACTAACTATAATCTCATATCTAGACTTAGCATCCTTTCCTATACGGGGTCCCTTATACGTTAATGACTCAACGCTACCATCTACGTATCGAACCCTCAAAGCCTCGTCTGTAGAGAGGAAATCTTTACATGGATGAAGCATATAATAATCTGTTTCTATTTGAGAACGTACAACTTTACCACCGCCGTCGATGATCTTTCTTTTAATTCTTTCCATATTCTTACAATCAATTTTTATCTTTATTTCTACTTCGTACGACAAGATCTCTGCTCCCCCACAAGTAGCAATCTATGACCTATAGGCTAAAATTATTCTAAGCGTAACTACATATGGCCGGATTATAGGGTTTTGCCGTTTATGGTTTAATTCTTGTTAGTGTTATTTCGTGCATCGTATAGAAATCTGTACATCTCTGATAAGGACTACACTATTATCTAGATATCAAGTAGTGAGGAAAAAGCAATTATTGCCTGGCATGGCTGGTTTAGCCTAGGCTTAGTTTTTTGAGTTCTCTGGCTAGTCTCTCGTATCTTCTTATGTCTTCTTGTGTTAGGCTTGGCTGTATTTTCTTTAGTGCTTGTTCGAAGTGTTTCATGTGTACGGGGCCTACTTCGAGTTTTTCTCTTAGCTTGATCATTACTGCTTCTCTTACTACTGCTTCGATGTCTGCGCCTGTGTATCCTTCTGTCATTTCTGCTAGTTTGTCTAGGTCTACGTCGTCTGCTAGTGGTACTTTCCTGGTGTGTATCTTGAAGATTTCTTTTCTTGCTTCCTTGTCCGGCGGTGGCACGTATATGAGTCTGTCGAATCTGCCTGGTCTTAGTAGTGCCGGGTCTATTATGTCTGGCCTGTTTGTTGCTGCGATTACTACGACGTTTTGTAGCGGCTGTATTCCGTCCATCTCTGTTAGGAGCTGGTTCACGATTCTGTCTGTTACTCCGCTTGTGTCGTGTCTTAGTCCTCTCGCCGGGGCTATTGCGTCTATTTCGTCAAAGAAGACTATTGTGGGTGCTACTTGTCTTGCTCTTTCGAATATCTTGCGTATTGCTTTTTCGCTTTCTCCTACCCATTTGCTTAGTATTTCTGGTCCTCTGACAGCGATAAAGTTAGCACCACTTTCAGTAGCGGCAGCCTTGGCTAACAAGGTTTTACCGGTACCAGGAGGGCCGAAGAGTAGGATTCCTTTGGGTGGCCTTATTCCCATTTCTTCGAATATCTTGGGGTACTTGAGTGGCCATTCTACGGCTTCTATTAGTTCTTGTTTCTGTTCTTTTAGGTCTCCTATATCGTCCCATTTTACCTCGGGTACCTCTATGAATATCTCTCGTATTAGTGTTGGCCTGACAAGCTTCATTGCCTCTATGAAGTCCTTCATGGTTACTTTGAGCTGTTTTAGTATGCTTGTCGGTATCACGTCCTTGGTCAAATCTATTTTCTCTTGCTTAATGAATCTTCTGAGAGCCGCCATTGCTGCTTCTTTCGCGAGAGCAGCTAGGTCGGCTCCTGTATAGCCGTGTGTCATTTCTGCTATTTTCTCTAGGTCTACGTCTTCTGCTAGTGGCATGTTCCTGGTGTGTACTTTTAGGATTTCTACTCTGGCACGCTTGTCGGGTGGCCGTATCTCGATCTCTCTGTCGAATCTACCGGGTCTCCTGAGGGCTGGGTCTACTGCGTCTGGCCTGTTTGTTGCTCCTATTACTATTACTCTTCCTCTTTCTTTGAGGCCGTCCATTAGTGTTAGGAGCTGTGCTACTACTCGTTTCTCTACTTCTCCGGTTACCTCCTCTCTCTTTGGAGCTATTGCGTCTATCTCGTCGATGAATATTATGCTTGGCGCGTTTTCCTCGGCTTCTTTGAATATTTCTCTTAGTCTCTGCTCGCTCTCACCATAGAACTTGCTCATTATCTCGGGGCCGTTTATTGTTATGAAGTAGGCTCCTATCTCGTTTGCAAGTGCTTTTGCTAGCAGGGTTTTACCGGTGCCAGGGGGACCGTATAGTAGGATTCCCTTCGGTGGCTCTATTCCTAGGTGTTTGAATAGTTCGGGGTGTTTCATTGGGAGTTCTACTATTTCTCTTATCCTTTCTTTGGCTTCTTCTAGGTCTCCTATGTCTTCCCATGTTACCTTGGGTACTCCCCTGGTTCTTGCGATTTCTTCTTGTTTGACTGGTTTTTCTCTTATTTCTACTTCTGTGGCGTTGGTCACGTAGACTATCTGTGCTGGCTGCGTGGATACCACTGCTAGAGGTATCCCCTCGAAGACCGGTATTATGACTATCTCTCCCCGGGCGATAGGCTTCCTGAGGAGGACCTCTTTTACATATGCTACGAAGTCGGGGCCGAACCTTATCGGTTGTACCGGTGCTAGTACTACTTTCTTCGCTGGCTCTACTTTTTCAGCTTTCTCCACTGTTACGGTGTCTCCTATGCTTACGCCAATGGCCGAGCGCAGGTAGCCGTCCATCCTGATGATATCTTTGCCCTCGTCTTCTGATCGGAGAGGCCATACGACTGCGACTGCGTCGCCTTCTTTTCCTTCTATTTTTATGAAGTCGCCAGTGCTAACGCCTAGCTCTCTCATCGTAGATCTGCTTATCCTTGCTATCTTCCTACCTACGTCTTTTGGATATGCCTCTGCTACTTTCAATGTAACCGTCATGATAAATCACCTCTACTTTCATTCACCGAATCCTTTGAATATAATTGTCCATGGGGCTATAAATGATTGGTATAGGAATTGAAGAATTAAACATTATCAAAAGTGTTCTAATAATATGATTAAAAGTAATACTAGAGGAAAATATAATGATCTAGGAATAGAACCAGATCCAGTATAATTATTGATAAGTAGGAGGGCTCAGGCCCGCGCGGCAACCTCATTCCTTTATGCAATCAAAGGTCGGCCCTGCTAAAGCCCAATCACAGCCCACTAACTATGTCTTATTATCTGAGCAATATAGCCCTGTTCCTCTCCGAACTAGTGGACCGTATTATCAGGAGTCTTCTTCTGGGCGGACTTGTAAAAATGCAAATAGTTTTTTCCCTTTTTAGGTTCCTCTAGGATTACCTGGTGCAAACTATTGGCTGAGAGAGTGAGGATCGCAATAGTGGTCTCAGAGTTCAACTATGATGTCACCAAGATAATGTTGGAGAAAGCTGTTAGCCACGCACACTTCCTCGATGCTGACCCTGTCATCATCTATAAGGTTCCTGGAACCTATGATTCCCCCTTTGCTGTGAAAAAGATCCTTGATAAGGGAGGTATAGACGCGGTAGTCGTTCTTGGTGCTGTGATAAAGGGCGAGACTGACCATGATCAAGTCGTGGCTAACCAGGCCGCGAGGAAGATAATTGATCTAAGCCTAGAGTATGGTGTCCCAGTCTCGCTGGGCATTATTGGTCCTAACGCTAGCAGGGACGAGGCCATTGAGAGAGCAGAAGAGTATGCGGCGAGAGCCGTAGAGACAGCTGTCAAGATGGCTAGGAGATCCAAACTGTTCGAGTCGTCGAGCGGTGAAAATATAGTCATTGAGTAATAAAGAGTGGAATGTGCCACCCTAAAACGATGCCTATTAGCAGTAACTAGGCGACCACGTATTGGATGGAGGGCACGGTGACTTATGGTTAGACTCACGCTACTAGAGAAGATAGGATACAGGGAGTGGACAGAGACCCTAGGCGAGGATAGAGAATGGATAATACAGATCTCCCAGGCCCGCTTCTATGCATCCATGCAAGAATACGTGTCCAAGCTCCATGCCTACGCTGTCCCTCTAAGGTATGACTACCAGTTGCTGATATCCACAGGTATAGATAAAGAAAGGCACCTCGGCATACTCGATCATGCAAGAGCATCCACGACTCTGCCATTGAGACTGGTCAGCGTTGCCGACGACGTGCCTAAGAGGGCCCTAGACAGGGCATACCATGCGCTGCGCAACACGGGTTCAGGCGAGCTCTCATTTATGGAGGGACATGATGGCTTAACTGCTATCGCACACGTAGACATAAACGGTATATCAGCCACTACCCAGAAGATGGGTCTAACAGAGAGCCTCTCACTCATCAACGAGCTAGTCTACGAAGTGTCGAGAGTAAGCCTAAAACATGGGGGCATAGCCCAGTACTTGGGAGGCGACAATATACTTGTTATCCTCCCAGACCATGGATACGAGGCACTAGTGGAAGAAATAGCTAGCAACACTAGCCTTAAGGTAGGAGTAGGAATAAGCTTTAGGCCTAGAACAGCCGTCATGCTCGCCACAAAGGCATTGGACCAGATTAGGTCAGGTTATGTTGAGAACAACATTAATGTTTTAACAGGGTAATACACTGCTTGGATTTTCCCATGTTTCATACATCCACGCCCAGGCCCATTCCTAATATTAGGGTCACATTATACATTTTCAATATAGATAATGGCCATGACACGCCCCTAAGACCCTTTGACATCACACTCTTGACCAATGAGCCTCTCCGGTCTAATAGGTGTTCCAGATGGAGAACAAGGATCCTAGGAGGAAAACGCCCCGTGACCAGGTAAATATAAAGATAACCCTCACCAGGGATGAGTATGAGCGATTAAAAGCACTAGCTGAAGCCCAAGGATACGAGCTCGTCACACACTACATCTATAGTATGATAAAGAAAACCCTTCACGGCGGTATGGAGCAGCCAGTTCATGGACCAGGCGGTTCTGTTGACTTAGATCACGTTGTTAGGAGGATCCAGCGAACAATCCAAGACCTCTTGAATCCATATACCGGGAAACTAGACGAGATTTCGAGAAGAATAGCAGACTTGTACGAGCTATTGGAGAACATCTCCACAAAGAAGGGAGGAGAAGAGCCCTCCGAAAAGAAGTACAGGGAAACCCAAGACTACCAGAGGTATCCTAGGCAACGATATACGTATAGAGAACGTGAATACAGGGAACAAAGACCATATACCAGGGTAACTGCTTTCCAGAGACTCAAAGAGGAAAAGATTGTATACGAGTCGGCGTCTTGGATCCGGAAACCAGATAAATTATTCCAAAGCCTAGAGCGTGAAGGCGCAGTCATACTTCATTTCCAAGATGGTAGGGCCGCGGTCGATCCAGAGTTCTGGGATGAGTTCAAGCGTAGACTCTCTGAGATCGCAGTTAGGACTGTTGAGGAGGTAGAGCTCCTTTTAAGCAGTGGAATGGGAGATAAGGCTAGAGAGTTGTTCCGTAAACTGGTGAAGGAGGGATTAGCGTATTATGATGAGGATCGTGGAGGTTGGATAGTAGCTATATAGTTATGCGTGGAGATTATTTTAGTTCTCCCGCATGTTCATATCCCTGTCTTAGACCCTTACCAGCATATTTCACGAGTGCTTCCGGCCCTTCACGCAGTAATAGGGCGAGGTTCTCTGCATGTTTCTCTACCCTATCAACCGCTATTTCCTTGAGCTTTCTTGGATCTCCAGGTGCCTCGTCCTCGTGAACCGTGACGTCGAGAAGTAGTTTCCCCGTGAATATCTCTACCATTATTAGGCCTACGCTCATTGCAATGTAGCTAAGCTTGTCGGCTTCCCGCATGCCCACCCATCCCAACGTTATAGCAGCGTCGCATCCCTGATCAAGCATTCTTTTAGCTGCACCTGGGAGATCCTTTATGCCGGGAACAGTAATTCTCTTAATGGTATATCCTGGAAGCCTCCGTTTCAGGACTTTTACCGCTATGTCGCCCATGTTGACTCTCGCGAAAGTTGTATCGATAACCGCTACGCATTTCTTCATATTCTGCACGCCTCAATAATTTCTTCTCCCGTAACTAGCGGTATGCCGTGTTTCTTTGATAACTCCCGGGCCTTTTTAAGGCTGAGAGAGTCTCCTTTATCGAGCATTTCTGCGAAGACTACGCTGGGTCTTAGCCCAGCTAGCTCTGCTAGGCAGATGCTGAGCTCTGTGTGCCCGCGTCGTTCATCTAGTTTTCTCGCGGCGAGGATAGGTACGTGGCCTGGGGCCTGGAATTCTTCGAGGAATTTTTTCTTCGCCTTATCAGGGCTTTCTTCTAGGTATAGTTTTACTACTTTGTCTAGTTCCCTGATTGTCTTGCTTCTCTCCTTGTCTGGTATTCCTGTCTTTGTCGATGCGTGATTAACCCATATTGTGAATGCCGGCCTGTCTCCATAGGAGGTCTTCTTCTGTGTTAGGGGTTTCAGTGGTTCGTGTAGGGAGATGAGTTCGTCTCCCCAGATGAGCCCGAGGTTCCTGGCTATTTCCCAGGTTGTTGCATAGCAGATGAGTCCTCCTGCTAGGGTTCTTAGATTGTAGATTGCGTCGACGTCTGCTTTCTCGGCATAGTATACTAGGTCTACTTCTCCCTCTCTTTCTTCCCCGTCGAATATCATTATTGGTCTTCCGCTTCGTAGTGCGTCAATTGCTTGTTTTAGGGTTTCTTGCATACTCTATCACCATGCTTGCAATTGTCAGCGCCACTAGCAAGATTATCAATGGTAGTGTTAATACGTTTTTAAGAATCTCTTTATCGCCGGCTAGTGTTTCCGGTGGATGTAGAGTCTTATTCTCTTCTTTTAGTGTTGTGTATTCTCCCGTGTATTCCTGGTTGCTTGGCTGGATGGAACTGGTTACTGTATTGTTTTCGTTTGCTGTTACGGTACATGGGGATTCTCCACTGTATATGTAGATCTCTGCTACAGTGGCCGTGTTCATGGCTATGAGTATATCGTGGTACCTGTTGGGCTCGAGTGTGCCTAGAATAGTTTCCGGTATTATTGTTATGTTTAGTAGTGTCGCGGAGTCATTTTCTTCGATATTTTTAGTTATGGTGAACTGGTCAGTTACGTCTGTTTCTCCGTCTAATAGTATAGAGACTTGTATCTCTGAGAGGTTTATTTCCCCGGTATTATTGAGACGTATCAATATCTTGATAGAATAGCCAAATCTTGAGACATCTAACTGTATGGTTGCGTCTCCTTTAACAATACAATAGTTATAGGTTTGATCTTGCCCGTATGCCGGAACAATGCCAGATAGAAGCATAATGGCTAATAGTAGACCTAGTATTAGGATTGAAAGACTCTGCATCTTGCGTCCACCAGCTCTAGTATTCTCCGGTGTGCGTTGCTGAGCCTCCTCCTATACTCTGTTGTTTTGATTTTAGCTTGACCATACTCGTCTAGAAGGGTTAGTTTATCGGCCAACTCTTTGATGTAGACTATTTCGAATAAGGGGAGTTGTTCTACTTCTTTCCATTCGAGCTCGTATGGTATCTTCATTATATTAGTATAGTTTATGAGGCCTTTTCCACGCGTTGTTATATAGGCTAGTGAGAGAGTAAGCGGGATTATTCTCGCGTCTATTCCTGTCTTCGTTATATAGTTAGTTGTTAACTGTACTCCAGGCCTGGAAAGTATTCTTTCTACCGAGACAGTTTCTGCCTGGAAAATATATGCGTCTACTAGGTGGGAGGCTTGATAGCTATAATACACGGGTACTATTGCTAGTTTTTTGGGATTGTATCCTGCTTGGACTAGTTTTCTAGCTAGGTTTTTAGGGTTTGGACCTGTAATAAATATCATGGGACTCTTTTCTCTCAGTCCTAGGAGGCACCAATACGTCAAGTTACCATAGTTATGTGCTAGGAGCTTGTCTGTGTCTAGGTTCATGCATATCTTCTTAATGTGTGCTAGACTCCTGTGCGTATATGTATGTAATGCGTCTATTAGACAGCTCCAGATATGAAGTATTGTCTTCCCATAGAGTATTGAGTCCTTGTCTGCCGCTAATGAAACGATGTCTCTTAGTATTCTGCTCACGTTATTGAAGGGCCCATAGTATGGTGCAGTCTTTGACAAGTTCATAGATAGTATTGTAGCAGTGCTCTCAAGCTCTTTTAACGTAATGGACTCTTCTAGCCCCTTTGGGCGGAGAGTTTCTACTAGTTTGTAGAGGATTGTCGTTATGTCATTGTTTACTAGTAGCTCTGATATCACGGTTGTCGGGCTTTTTCCTCTCTCCACGACACCTCCCTCTAAGCCTAGAGCTATAGTATGAGCAGGATTACGGCTAGGGCAAGAGCAAACGTAACCGTGCTTTCGATTATTGCTGCAGCCATTAGGTTGGCTGATGCAATATATAATGCGCTTGGTATTTTCCTGGCTAGAACCCGTATGCCTTTTACTAGATAAGCCATAACTGCTGCGGCTAGTACTATTGTTGGTATTTCCACTACTCCATGTGGAACTAGGGAGGCATATATGAATAGAGCGTATTTTCCAGGTTCGTCTACGAGATGTGGACTTATTTCGGCTATTTGAGAGGGGATAGCTGAGATGACTAGGGCTACGATTATTCCGTTTATAACTATTATTAGGAAGGGTATGATTACGGTCACCGCAGTTATTGCAAGGATTAGGGAGACGGATAGGTTACGTAGGTATATTACTACCGGCAACAGGAATAGCGGGTAGTCCAGTACTTCTTGTATTCCTTGGCTTTCCTCCTGGGCTATCGAGCCTATCTGCGACTGGAGAACATCTGAGTAGATTAATGGTAGTGTCATCGAGATAGTGAATACTAGGACTAATATTATGACGGCCTTGAAGGTTGTCTTATTCATAATGTAATTGTAGGCCTCCTCAGCGAGCGGTCTCTTCATCGCCCCATTACACCACGTTGACACATTGATGCTCCGGATAGGAGTATGCTTCACTTATGTATGTATTGGAGAGATCCTGATATTAATTCTCTTAGTAAATTCATGAGGCTAGCCTGGGAATTCGATTACTGTATGCATCGTGTTAGTTGCCTGGAGGCTACTATCGGATTTTTAATCGTGGAGGGGCTCGGGTAATTCTTGGGAAAGGATCTGCCGAGTACAGTAACTGGATAACAATGCTGAGACAAGAATTAGTCCCCTAGGGGGGTAAGGAGACCTGTGCATAGGGTGAGATAATAGAATGGTTTCAAGAGCAAAAGACGTGCAGAGACGACTGAATCTTCTGTTTGACCTGTGGAACACGATTATAAATCTCTGGGAACAGGATCGGTCAATAGACCGTGCTAAAGTTATCGAAATACTGAAGCGGGAATACAAGAAGGAACGCTTGAGTCCTCTACGAGGAGCTTCCCTGCCCGAAGACATATTCGATAAGGAAATGGCAAGCCTCTATATAGTAGGCAAGTACGGGATGGGGCTAGAAGACCAGTACCCGGATCTCTTCGACGCTATATTCTACCCAGAGATAAAATACGACCAGATCATAGAGATAGTTATGTCAAGTACGCCGGAAGAGGCTAGAGAGAAAATAATGGCATTGCTTGGAAGTATTCCCGACGATAATACCATAGCCCGGATACTAAGGCTAAGATTTACACAGGTATACTATGGATTCGCCGACGAAGAGAGCCTAAGGAATCTTGCTAAAGCCCTGGCAAAAGTGTTCCCTGAGAAAGAAAAGATCATTTCAAAGTACGTAAGGTTCTATATCGCCTTTAAAGTGGCAAGCGCAATATATCGTGGAGAAGTAAGAGATAGGCTTACGAAGGAAGCGATGAAGCAGGGCACAGCCCTAATCTTCAGCGACTTCCATGGAAGTATCCCTGATGATAAGTATATTCGGAAAATTGCCTCGGAGGTATTCCGAGTCAATAAGCGAGTCCTAGACCATGTGCTAGCGCCTAGAGAGAAAAGGAAGAAGGCAAAACAATAGTTCTAGAATTTTGTAAGCTCTAGGTCGTTTTTCTTTATTTTATTGTGGTTTCATTATGTTCGCATTAGTATATTTAAAATGTTTCAATTATCTGCCTTAGATTAGTCACACATAATATAATTATCAAATAAATTTATATATGACAATTTTGTATTAGGAATACAGATGACAAGTATACTAAAGCACTAAGGTGAATAGAAATGAGCCGGCAGCTCACAGCAACACAACTCGAAATTCTAAAGACACTAATAGAGCTCTACGAGAAAAAGAAACGAATGATAAAGAGTAGAGAAGTAGCAGAATACCTTAACAAGGATGAAGGAACAGTTAGAAACATTATTATGTGGCTTCGCGGCATGGGCCTTGTTGATAGTCGTACCGGGCCTAGCGGAGGCTATGTACCTACGATCAAAGCATATCAGTTGCTTTCAGGAGAACTTCCTGTATTCACAGCTGGATACGGCGAGGCCTTCGTAGACACCGTTGAAGGAACGGTCAAACTTGTCGTTCAGAGACTGGAAATTATGAATCTCCTATCCGGGCATAATGTAAAAGCCCTATTACATGTAGGCGGATCAATTACACGAATACAAAAAGGCAATACAATAAAAGTCATCGGATATCCCCGTGGAAGAATATTCATCTCCGGCAAGGTAAATCAGGTCAATCCCGTAGCAGGAGAACTCCTCGTGGATGTACAAAAGATGGTTGTCATACCCGACGAGATAGTAGGAAAGATTGCTAGCAGGAGACTGATAAAGATAAAGGAAAACATGACGATAAGACATGTAGCCAAGACCCTGTACAAGTATGGTATTAGAGGTGCACCTGTAGTCGATAATAAGAACAAGGTCGTCGGCTTCATAACAATGACCGATATAGCAAGAGTGATAGGCGAGGGAGGAGGACTAGAGGAGCCTGTTAGTAAATATATGAAGCGCCACGTGTTCACAATCAGAGAAAACGAAAGTATAGTAGAAGCCATGAGACTAATGGACTACCATAGCGTAGGAAGACTACTTGTCGTAGATAATAAAGGAGATCCCGTAGGCATAATCACGAGAACCGATATACTGAGATTCATTGTTGGGCTCGGGGAGGGTCTCTAGACTTAGCTTCAAGTATTTTCATTATTTTCATGTGTAGCAGGCTCAGGATCTTCTTCCTATCCTCCATTAGAACCACATCACTGTATCCCTTTACGACAATGCCGTGTGCGAAGGGCGATGGAACGGGTAGCGGTCCTCGGATCTCTATCTTTATATCTCCTGCCTTTGTCTTCTCGACGACCTCCTCTAGGTGGATTATATCCATATAGTCCTCTAGTATTTCTCTATAGGTCTCATTGACAGGTGGTATCCTTAGGTTCCTCTCCAATAGAATCTCTAATAGTTTCTGCGCACTGAGCTGTAGCCTCTCTGGGCTCCTCTCATATCCCTTATATCTTCTTAATATCATGAAGCTACGTTGTGCCACGTGTCTAAATCTTCTTTTCATTAGTTCGGTGCGTGATAACGCGTTCTCTAATAAACTTCTAAGGTCTGAGTTTATTGTTTCACTGAATACCGCCATGATCTCATTGCTAGTAAGTTCTCTTTCTATTGTATGCATGAATCCGTTATCGGTTACTGTAACTCTTACCGGTATTCCAAGCTTGTTGCTCATAACGTATGCTACTGCCCTGCTGAATGCGTCGTTTACCCTCCTACCGTAGAGCGTATGGTATACTATGTTGTAGCCGTACTCGTCTTTGAAATGCTCTATAAGTATGAGATCGTCTCCGGGAACTACTCCTATATAGTCGAGTTGTTCTCGGATATACTCGATTATTGTTTTAGCGGCGTGTGGCTCGAGCATGTATTCTTCGACTAGTATCTGATAGGCTTCATCTTCTTGGCCGTTCCTGATCATTCCTGCTATCCATCTCCTGAAACGACCTATTCTTAGGGCGCTATCATAGCTAAGCGGGAGCATTTCACTGAACCAGCTTGGAACTGTTGGTCGTTCGCCTTCTGCCGGTTCTACAATTATTCGTATGCCTTCACTCTTGATGAAGCGATATGTTCTTCCTCCCAGGACGAAGACGTCTCCTTTATCGAGTATTTCTGCGAATTCCTCTTCGACGTTTCCGACGAATTTCCCGTCTCTCGTTATTACGTATATCTTTGCCTCATCGGGTATAGTACCACTGTTTAAGAGGTATATCATTCGTGCACTTCGTTTCCTACCAAATACTCCTTCTTCTTCGTCGTACCAGAGTTTACTGTATACTTTCTCGTCTTCTAGGCCATGTTTCCCGGCAAGGTATTCTAGTACCTCCATGAATTCTTCCAGTGTCAGGTCCCGGTACGGGTATGCTCTCTTGACGACTCTGTATGCTTCCTCGATTCTCCACTTCCTCTCAATACTCATACCTACTATGTGTTGGGCTAGGACGTCCAGCGGTTTTCTCGGGATCCTAACCCTGTCTATGTGTCTATCCATAGCGGATTTCGCGAGAACCGTGCATTCTACTAGATCGTCTCTGTCAACTACGATGACTCTTCCCTTGCTGACTTGTTGTATGTGGTGGCCTGCTCTTCCAATCCGTTGGAGTAGTCTACTCACGCTTTTTGGACTGCTTAGGAGTACCACGAGTTCTATGTAGCCTATGTCTATTCCTAGCTCGAGACTTGTACTTGACACTACTACTTTTAGTTCTCCTCGTTTAAGCTTGTTTTCAACCTCGAGCCTAGTGGACCTGCTAAGGCTGCTGTGGTGTGCCTCTATCATGTCTGCGTCTACTATGCCTAGTTGCTCAGAGAGGAGTTTTTTGAGCTTGAAAACGACTCTCTCCGTCGCGCTCCTCGTATTAGTGAATATCAGTGTTGTCCTGTGTTTCTGTATGAGCTCGGCTAGTTTCCTGTAGATCGCTTCGTTTACTTTATCTGCTGGATCATGTATTAGGTCCACTTCTGGCGCCAGTACTCTTATATCTATTGGTTTTGAGAACCGTGCATCTACTATCTTTACTGGGCGTGGCTTTCCATTGTCCAAAAATCCTGCTAGGAACAAGGCTACTTCTTCCAGGGGAGCGATTGTTGCACTCATTCCGATTCTTTGCAACTGGCCTCCTTGTTCTTCTACGAGATAGTTTAGCCTCTCTACGCTCAGAGATAGGTGTGTTCCTCTCTTGCTTGAAGCCATTTCATGTATTTCGTCTATGATTATCCATTTTGCTGTGGCTAGCCTTTGCGAAAACTTAGGTGCTACTAGTGATATTGCCAGGCTCTCAGGAGTAGTTATGAGAATATGCGGGGGTTTTCTTAGCATTTTCTGTTTCACGTGGCTTGGTGTATCGCTTGTTCTAACCATTATCCTGACGTTTCCTACCTCGTATCCCATTTCGTTGGCTTTTGCGGTTATTTCCTGGAGTGGCCTGATGAGGTTTTTCTCCATGTCATTGTTTAGTGCGCGTAGGGGACTAACGTATACCGCGTATATTTTATCTTCTAGTTCTCCTCTCTCGTCGAGCCATAGTAGCTCGTTTAGTATCCATAGGAAGGCTGCTAATGTTTTTCCTGTTCCTGTTGGACTCGAGATGAGGACGTTCCATCCCTGCTTGATTAGTGGTATGGCTTGGCGTTGGGGTTCTGTGAATGACCCGTATTTTTCTTTGAACCATTCTGAGATGTAGGGCCTGAGCATTGATAGTATCTCGGTATCTGTGGTCTCTCGTTGTTGTCTGCTTGTCAGCATCGTTTTTGACCCCTTGAGCAGTGTCTTCCTGTGTTTTGCCATTTGGCTTCTTCTCGGTCAGAGTTTATAGATGGTATTACTATATTCTATTACCATGATATATGATACTCCCATTGTTTTATCCAAACATTTATCGCTATGGAATTACCTAATAATTATATGTGGAGAGGAAAACAAGGAGGTGTACTATACCATGGTGGACAGGGTAAGAACAGGAATACCTGGGCTCGACGAGATACTATACGGTGGCATCCCACGCCGTAACGTTGTACTCCTCAGCGGCGGCCCAGGCACTGGAAAATCAATATTCAGCTATCAGTATCTTTGGAACGGGCTGAAAAACGGAGAACCAGGAGTATTCGTTGCCCTAGAGGAGCACCCAGTACAAGTGAGACTGAACATGAGCCAGTTCGGATGGGACGTTAGGCCCTTCGAGAACAGAGGATTATTCGCCATTGTAGATGCGTTTACAGGAGGAATCGGAGAAGCCGCCAAGAGAGAGCGATACGTGGTAAGAGACCCCGAGGATGTCGGCCTACTGGTGGACGTGCTCAAACAGGCAATTAGAGACATCAATGCTCAAAGAGTAGTAATAGACTCAGTATCCACACTATATCTAGCAAAACCAGCACTAGCTAGAAGAACAGTAATGCTACTTAAGAGAGTATTAAGCGGACTCGGAACAACCAGTATCCTAGTTAGCCAAGTCAGCGTCACTGAGAGAGGATTTGGAGGCCCAGGCGTGGAACACGCTGCTGACGGCATCATCAGACTAGACCTTGACGAGATAAACGGAGAGCTTGTTCGGAGCATAATTATATGGAAGATGAGAGGGACACGACACAGCATGAGACGTCATCTATTCGAAATAACTGATAAGGGCATAATCGTGTATCCAGATAAAGTAGTCAGAGTAGGTAGAACCTTCGCCATAGAAAGAATCTAGCATCTAACATACATCATGTTATAATACCCTACCATCTTCTTTCCCAATCGGTGCAATATAGTGAGAATCATAGAATACATTACTTTCGACGATGTCGTCATAGTTCCGAGAAAAGCACCTGTCGATCCACAATACGTTGTTCTCGAATCCAATATCACGCGCAACCACAGGATCAGTGTCCCCATTCTATCTAGTCCAATGGATACTGTCACCGAGCAGGATCTAGCTATAGAGATAGCCAGGCTCGGTGGAGTAGGAGTAATACATAGGAACATGAGTATAAGTGAACAAGCCGATATGATACAGAGCGTGAAAAGCGCATCTCCCGACTTCAAACACTTGTTCGATATTATCAGTATAAACGAGCTAGACAAGTCGTATCTCCGATCAGATAAGCCCCTAATTATAACAAGCAATAGTTCTCCTATTGGAGTCTATATTCCGGCAAAAAGCCTTTCACCTGCATTGGCTGAGAAAATAGATCTCGTACTACGACTACTTCGAACTGGACTCGTTAAGCCCAGTCAAGACAATAATGGTAAATTACTTGTAGGGGCAGCTATTAGTCCCTTCGATACAGAGAGAGCGGAGACCCTTGAAAAAGCAGGTGCAGACTTTCTTGTTACAGATGTCGCACATCTCCATAATGTCGAGGCTCTGAGCGCGTTAAAGAAGTTGGCTGAAAAAGTTTCCATAGACATTGTTGCCGGCAATATCGGGACGAAAGAGGCTGTCCTAGATATATTGACTACAGTGGAAAGTATCTCTGGATTAAGAGTAGGTATCTCTAGCGGTAGCATATGTTCAACAGGTGTTGTCGCCGGGGCAAGTGTTCCGACCTTGACTGCCGTCATGAATACTCGTGAAGCATTAGAGGAGCTAGGCCTATTCGGAAGGATACCGATTATTGCTGATGGAGGAATACGTGGACCAGGCGAAGCCGCTAAAGCTATTGTAGCCGGGGCAAGCGCTGTAATGAGTGGAAGACTCTTCGCCGGCACGGATGAGGCACCGTCTCTTCTAGTGAGAATCGGCGACAAGCTCTATAAGACCTACAGGGGAATGGCCAGTGCCGGAGCAATGAAGAGGAGGCATGCAGCAGACCGATATAGCAGGCCTAGTAAACAGTTAGAAGAAGGTGTTGAGGGACTGGTCCCGTATGAAGGCCCACTCGTAAAGGTTATGAGCCGCATGTTCTTCGGTCTACAAGCATCTCTGGGCTATGCAGGAGCGTCCCGTATAGAGGAGGCGTGGAACGGAGTACTGGCACGAGTATCACCTCTTGGTGCTAAGGAGATTAATCCTCACGACCTAGTCAAATGATAATGGGTGCTGACAGATGTACGAGATGTTCCCAGCGCAACAAGGACGAGTATTTTTCGTGAAGATCAAAGAAGGCACCAGTCCCCACCAAGCAATAGAAAGTTTTCTAGCGGATAACGGAATATCATTCGCATATATCGCTGGTATAGGGGCCTTCCACTGGGCCAGGATCGCAGTATTCAGCCCGGAGGAAAACAAGTACTATTCAGTTGACGTCGAAGCAGAGCCCGGCAGAGTCCTCGAGGCGCTATCAGTTAAAGGAAACAGTATTCTCGGGCCCGACGGCGCATACTATACCCACCTACACGTAACACTTGCAAAGAAACCTGACCTTGTTGTAGGAGGCCACCTAATTGATGGACGCGTCAGACCGTTCCTCGAACTAGTAATATTCGAGCTGGGAGGAAACATTGATGACGCAAGACGCCTCTTCAAGCACAGGTGGGGCAAAAAATAATAGTCATGATTCCACCTGGAAAAACTCTAGATCTTCAGCACTAAACCGTTTCAAGAGCCACTTGGAAAAAGGACTAGTTGACAGTGACATAATCGAATTACTTAAACGATTAAATAAAAGGGAATGTCTGTTTACCACGAGTAGCTGTAGCGGTCGAGTTGCACTGATAAAGGGCGACGATCTACTCGACAAGAAAGGTGCGAGTCTCCTGCATGTATGGCATGATCCTTCAAAGTGCAGATCTGAGATATGCTCGGCTCTAGATTCCGTCAATGAGAATGACATCTCATGGCTCAGTCTTCAACCACCTATTCTCCACATCGTCGCAAGAACACGTGGCCTAGCAGAGCAGATAGTAAAGTGTGGAAAGGCCGCCGGGTTTAAGCGATCCTGCTATAGAGAACATAGAAGCGGTGGGTACTTGGTCGAGGTCGCCGCATATGATAAAACCCATGTGTTCTCCCGTGATTGTAGAATTATTCATAAACTGTGCGATATTCTTGAAGAATACAAGAAGAGGCTTGAGGCTTTCTGGACATGTGTATTGGAAAAAGTAGATTGTCGATCCATATAGGATCCGGGGCATTGGTCTATAATGATATGACTGGTGTCTCACCGAACTTATCGAGCCATACCTTGTCTCCCGGCTCAACGTCCTCGACAGGCACTATTCTTACTCCGAGAGGCCTATTCTTGACCCTGCTACATACCGCCGTGTCAAGTATTAGACCTGCTACTCCATATACACTGGCTGGTACAACTGCGAGATCTAAGCCTGCTAAGCATACACATGAGAACCGTGCCAGGTCTCTCGCCGTGGTTTCTAGCTCAGAGACACGTGCCTTGAGCTTTAGATCCTCCGCAACTGGTAGCTGTACCTCGTTATAGCCTACTGTCTTTTTCATTGATGCGACTTTTTGAAGAACACTGTTTACCTTATGTATCCCCACTAGGAATCCTGGCTCCGGCATTCTGACCCCGGCTACAAGTTCTACTAGGCCGAGACTTGTCTCCTGCATCCATGGTGCAACACTTAGGTCCACGCCGAGGAATTCCGCTTCTAGCTGTGATGAGGCTATTTTACCTGCTTTCTCGGCGACATTATAGGCTTCTATGACACAGTTTTCTAGGCCTTCTAGACCGTTCTTCCTGTAGCAGGATGAGAGGTAGTTGGGATAGGTTAGTGCTACTGCAAACCCCATCTTGTTGGCTCCAGGAGATGCGAGGGGATAGTACGGGGTGGTTAGTGGCTTGCCATACACGTTTATGCCTAATCTCGTCGCGAGGCTTGGATCTTTGTCTGCTAGCTTATGAATAATCTCAGACGCTTTTATTGCATACTCACGGGAAAGATCCTTTGGCATTATAATGTTTGAGAAGATATTGTTCTCGACTATATGCGTGTATTTTTCGAATTTAGAGTATGCTTCTTCTAGACTAACAGCCCCCATTGATACGAGTATGTGATAGTTGTCTACTAGTTCGGAAACCCGTAATGCCTTCTCAGCCCATTCTTCTATTCCGAGTCCTTCAACCACTATGCGCGTCGTTTCTACTGGATACCCTGTTTCCTCAGAGGCCTTGTCTGACGCCTCCAGGGCTTTCGCCGCGTATTGTTCTATGACCTTGAGAGGGTCCTCGTGTGTTTTTATGAGGAGTGTCACCGCCCTGATTTTGTACTCTACCATTATTTCATCTCCGAAACATAGTCTAGCCACATATTCCCATATTTAATTAAATCCCTAGATTAAGCGAGTAGTCTTAGCTGCTTCTAGTCTGTGGAGAAGCTGGAAAATTCTTTCCTAAGATTATCTAGTAGTGTGTATTGTTAGGCCGGGAGAGGCCCGTTCACAGCCACCCTCGCAGGGATTAATCGAGGGCCTCGCGGGCCTACCCCATAGATTGTTATTTATGCTTCAGAAGTCTATATCTTGATATGCAATATAGTAAGCCTGGAGGAGTGGTCAGCCCGATATGAGATTCAGAAGAGTAGCAATAATCGACGGCTATACAGATGAGCCTGGAGGTCTAGGTGTTCCTCCATACTTGGACGTGTATACAAGATATATTGCTGGAAGCATATGGCTAGTTGATAAGAGTATACCTGTTCATTACTATACGATAGATACGATTAGACGAGACCTTAAATCATATACAAGGCGGTTAAACAACTATGATTTAGTCATAATTATTGCCGGTGTTGTAGTACCAGGTAGATATCTAGGAGGTAAACCACTTGAACCGAACGAGCTCATGTTCCTTCTAAGAACTCTGCGTAGACCCTTCAAGGTACTTGTAGGTCCTGCTGCTAGATGGGGCTTGGGATGGGCTGGAGGTAGACCGGCTTATCCGCCTCGGAGCTTTCTACGTGCAGGTGCAGATGTTCTAGTTACTGGTGATCCCGAAGAATACATCTATAACCTGCTCATTCATGGCGAGGAACGAGCAGAGCCCTGGCGTATTAGAGAAAACTATGATTTTGTCGATAAGGTGTCTGTTAAGGGGGCGCCTATCATACGGCAACATCCTAACTATGGTCGGAACCTTGTTATAGAGATCGAAACCTATAGGGGGTGTGCTCGGTGGATCACTGGTGGATGCAGTTTCTGTGTTGAACCTCTTCGTGGCCGGCCTATATCTAGGGATAGTTCTGGTATCGTGTCGGAAGTTGAAGCTCTCTATAACATGGGAGCGAGGAATTTCCGACTCGGTAGACAGGCAGATATCCTTGTATATGGAAGTGAGGAACTCGGCTCTAGCGAATGGCCTAGACCAAATCCCAGAGAGTTGGAAAAACTCTTCTACGGCATTAGAAAGGTAGCTCCTAGACTCGAAACCCTACACATTGATAATGTGAATCCTGGAACAATTGTTCGACATGTCGAGGCATCTATCGAGGCATTGAAAATCATAGTTAGTTATCATACTCCGGGAGATGTCGCTGCTTTTGGGCTCGAGTCTGCAGATCCACGAGTTGCTAGTCTAAACAACTTGAATGTAGATGGGGACACTGTTATTGAGGCCGTTAGGATAATTAATCGAGTCGGTAGAGTCCGGGGAGATAATGGATTGCCTCATCTCCTTCCAGGTCTTAATTTCATATTAGGTCTTCCCGGTGAAACCCGAAAGACTTATGAAATGAATAGACATGTGCTAGAGCGTATACTCGAGGAAAAACTGCTTGTTAGGAGAGTTAATGTTAGGAGGCTTCTTCCTCTTCCATCTACACGAGTGTTTAGGATGAAGCATGGTGTTAGGAATAGATTGGAGAAACATGCTCGTTCTTTTGTTTACTTTGTCAGGAATGTGTTTGAAAGAGAGATGCTTAAACTTGTGGCACCTAGTGGTATTATTCTTAGGGGTCTTTGGGTCGAGTCTTGTTCTGACGGTTATTGTTATGCAAGGCAGCCGGGCTCGTATCCTTTGACTGTTGTTGTGAGAGGTAATTATCCGTTATTGTCGTATATTCCGGGGGTCAAGATTACTCGTGTTCACAGCTCTAGGAGTTTGCTTGGCGAGGTCCTCGATGTAAAGCTAATATAGTTTACAGTTTTCGTTGTTGTGATGGCTTTGACCTAGGCCAAGGTCGTTATCTATAATAACTTTTAACAACTATATATATAAATTTAGGTGTATTACCGATGACCTGTAAAAAACTAGAAATAACATACACAATAGCGAACCTCCTAGAGCAGCTGACAAGGTATTCGACTGAGACTTCTAAACCGCCTAACGCTTTCAGAGCATATGCAAGAAGAATTAAGGTTAACGAGAGAAGCGTATACAAGTTACTGAACAGAGCCTATAAGCTAGGATTCGCACTTGGCATAAGCATAAACTATGCTAGACTAGGTGCTGCTAGATTCCTCCTCAAGTTCGATGAAGAACCGGAAAAAGAGCCAAGGTTCTATGCTAAGTATTTAACACTTGAGGGATCAGTCATATATGATCTATATCTGCCTGTTAGATGTCAGATGATCCTTGAAGAAGAGTATCCGGACGCTGAGATCTATAGAGTAGACGCCGAATGGGGGGCAAGACATGCCCTAGCGTCTCTTGGAATACTCAACCTTAATCTGGACGAGCCCCTGCCTCGTGAACTTCGTGAGAGAATGGAGAAACTATACGTAGACCAACTGGCTAGAGGAGTGCCGCGCTATTTCTTTGGAAGACACTATCCATTCGACCCAGAGATCATGGCCCTACTAGTATACGCTAAAGGACACATAGGTATAGAGAGTATATCGGGACTCGCCAGAAAGCTAGGTTTCAACGTGCCGAAGATGCAGAGAAAATTCTATACTATGTGGGAGCGTCGGAGCATAATGGGATACACTATAGAGAAAGCACCCTACTATACGACAACCAATATTATATTATCGGTTAATGGCGGAGATCCTCAAAGAACAGTATATGCTGCACCAGTCCTCCTAGGCGTCTACTCGGGAATGCTAGCAACTCACAAGAACAGGAACCTAGGTCTTATCTGGCTAAAAATAGACGGAATCATAGCGGCCGAGCTAATATCAATAATAAAAGAGTATTCGCCGAATGTCAAGATAGAAGGATACTTCTATCTAAAAGAAGCGAATACCGACTACCTGCGCAACCTCCCTGAAATACACAAGGAATGTTACCAGAAAATATTGGAACGTATTAGATCCCACCACTAATGTGAGGCATCACAGTAACCGTATCTCCGGCTTTCACCTTAGTCTCTGGTCGTTTCGCGACGCCATTCACTAATATGACGAGATCATTAAGGCTAGTACCAATTCTGTCTTCGTCGATGAGCTCCCGTAATTCTACCTCCCCGCAGACTTCTTTTTCTATTTGGGATCCCATTACTTCTGATAAATATCCTAGGAACTTTATGATCACACGACCACATTCTTCGCTTCCCATGATCCACCTACCATTTTTGTTAAGGATTATCCCAACGTTATTACCGTTAAATATATTGATTCTCAAATAAAGCGTTTTATTTCCCCGCATCCACATAGATAATCCGGCGACAAATTATTTACAAAAATGAAATAAATTAAAGGTGAAGGATCTTGAAGGGCTGGAACGGCAAAATTCTCTGGATAGACTTATCTAGAAGAGAAAGTAAGGTAGTAAAGTATCCTCAAGGATGGGCAAAAGAATACCTTGGAGGAAGAGGACTCGCAATAAGACTCCTCTGGGAATACATGCCTCCAGGAGCAGACCCGCTGGGTCCAGACAACCTCCTAATATTCGCTGTAGGACCACTCACTGGCCTAACCGTGCCTAGTAGCGGTAAACTCGTAGTCGCCGCGAAAAGCCCATTAACAGGAGGATATGGAGATGGAAACATTGGATCCTGGGCCAGCTACCATATACGTAAGGCAGGCTACGACGCAGTAGTATTCCAGGGCGTGTCAGAGAAACCTGTCGTAGTATATGTCGAGAATGATAAAGTAGAGTTCAGGGATGCAGACGATCTATGGGGACAAGATACCTGGGAGACCGAGAGAAAACTCAAAGAAGAATATGGCAAGAACCTAGGCATATTAGAAATAGGTCCTGCAGGTGAGAACCAAGTCCTCTACGCTACAGTAATGAGCCAGGAAGGCAGAAGTGGAGGACGACCTGGAATCGGAGCAGTAATGGGATCCAAGAAGCTAAAAGCATTTGTCGTCAAGGGAACCAAAGAGATTCCTGTGCATGATCCCAAACAGCTCAGGAGAGAAGGCTCAAAGGCATACGTCGAAATAGTCAAGGCAAAAATGTACTCGTTCTGGATGCGTCAGGGAACAATGATGACTATTGACTGGGCACAGGAAGCCAGCGTTCTCCCAACATATAACTTCAGCGAAGGAGTATTCGATGGATATAAGAACATAAACGGATACCGTCTCGAGGAAATGAAGATCGACCAGAGAGGATGCCCATTCTGTAATATGCCATGTGGAAACGTTGTAAAGGACGCCGAAGGAATGCCTAGCGAGCTGGATTACGAGAATGTAGCTATGCTAGGTAGCAACATAGGACTAGACGACTTAGCAAAGGTAAGCGTACTAAACAGGCTAGCCGACAAATACGGAGTAGACACGATCAGCCTTGGTAACACAATCGGCTGGGCAGTCGAGGCAAGCCAGAAAGGAGTACTAAGCGAAAAGCTAGAATGGGGCGACTATGAGAGGTTCAAGGAACTAATAGACGAGATAGTATTCAAGAAATCAGAGCTAGGCAAGCTACTCGCAAAAGGCACGAAGAGGGCATGCGAGGAAGCAGGAGGAGGATGCGAATACACCATGCAGGTAAAGGGCCTTGAAGTATCAGCATACGACTGCCACGCTGCACCCGGAATGGCGCTAGCATTCAGCACAAGTAGCATAGGTGCGCACCATAAAGAAGCCTGGGTAATAAGCTGGGAGGTCGCGACCGATAGGTTCGGATACGGAAGAGAGAAAGCTGCCAAAGTCATAGAGCTTCAGAGACTAAGAGGAGGACTCTTCGAGAGCTTTGTCGCGTGCAGACTCCCATGGGTAGAAGTCGGTCTAAACCTAGAATACTATCCGAGACTTCTAAAGTACGCCACAGGCGTAACCTTCACGTGGGAAGAGCTCTACGATATAGCTGATAGAATCTATGCACTTGTTAGAGCATTCTGGATAAGAGAGCTAGGAGACTGGAGCAGAGAAATGGACAAGCCACCTGTCAAATGGTTCAAGCAGCCGCTAACCAAGGGACCATATGCCGGCGCCAAGCTTGACAAGGACAAATTCGAAGAACTACTAGACCACTACTATGACCTAAGAGGCTGGGATAGAAGAGGTGTACCCAAGAAAGAGACCTTAGAAAAGCTGCATCTTGACTTCGTAATACCAGTACTGGAGAGCAAGGTTGGACTAAGGTAACATACCTAGAAGTACGGAATACTACAAACAACTATATTTTCCTTATCCTTACACTGATAGTAGACTCTAATCCTTTTCTACATTTCCAGAGATCAGGGAAAAGACCAGATACAGCTATCTCAGAGTCTCAATTACATGATAGGAAAAAGGATTACGATGACCCGATAATATGATAAACCATTATCGGGTAGTTCGTATAACTCTTGGTTAGTCCTCGATTCGTCCCAGTCCGAGGACCTTGTCTATTTCCTTGTATCTATTTCTTACGGTTACTTCCGTTACGCCGGCAACTTGTGCTACTTCTTTCTGGGTTTTTCTTAGTCCATGTTTGAGGGCCGCTAGGTATACTGCGGCTGCTGCTAGCCCGCTTGGGTCTTTTCCTGCGGTCAATCCTTTCTTTCTGGCCATGTTGACTATTTTGATTGCTTCCACTACTACATAGTCTGGGAGGTCTAGGGCGCTTGCTATCCTGTATACGAATCTTTCTGGCTCGATGACAGGGATCTCTATTCCTAGGTTTCTTACTAAGAGCCTATAGTTTCGGGCTACTTCTCGTTTCGCTGGTGCATCTCTCATCTTTAGGAACTTGGCTATTTCATCGAGTGTACAGGGATACTTGTGTTTTCTGCATGCCGCGTATAGTGTTGCGGCTACCATGCTTTCTATACTTCTTCCTCTTGTTAGTCCTTTGCTTGCTGCTTCTCTATATAGTCTGGCGGCTTCTTCTTTTACTGCGAAGGGAAGTTCTAGTTTTGCCGATATGTCGTCTATTAGTCTTAGGGCTTGGTTTATGTTCTTCTCTAGACTGCTCAGGGCTCTACCCATCCTGAAGCTTCTTTGTAGCCTGATGTTCTCGATGCGTTTAGATAGTCCTCTGATTTTTCTGCTTCCTTCCTGGTATCCTCCCATGTATACGTCGATACCCATGTTTGGCTTGGAGAACGAGATTGGACTTCCCACACGCGTTCTACGCGATTTTTCGTCGGGTGTATATGCTCTCCACTCTGCTTCGTCTCCTATGATTTGGTCTTCTAGTACTTCTCCTGTTTCTAGGCATACTCTTACTCCTAGTTGCGGATCATATACGATCTTGTCTGGAGGACATCTCTGGTTTCCTTGATTCTCATCCACAAGAATTCACCTCGGATATATAAGGGGTTAACCTCGTGTTATCAACCGTTATCTTTAAATCCCCCTAGCCTGTCATGGAGGAACAAGAGTTTATAAATGTTTCGAAAAATTTAAGCCTGGGACAATAAGATAATCCTACTCCTCTACACGAACTCCAGGCTCGCCCAAAGACACTTCAAACACGTCCAAAGCACCCTCATTAACTAGAACACTCTTGACAGCGGGAGCTAATGCTTCATCTGTTAAAACAATTATACTGCCTCCCCAACCTGCACCCGTCAGCTTAGCCCCTAACGCACCATTCTTTCGGGCAGCCCACACAAGCCTCTCTATAACATCGCTTGATGCACCCATAGAGTACAATAATCCCTGGTTCATATCCATTAATTCTCCCAACAACTCCATGTCACCAGACTCAAACGCTCCAAGAGCTAGATCAATCAAGCTATCCGCTGCTTCATAAAGCATGCTAGATACCCTGAACGTTCTGTCGGCTCTACGCAAGACAAATTCGACAACTTCTCTAGTGGACCGCTCTACGCCTGTATTGGCCACAATAAGCGAATACCCTTTGGGTAGAGAAAGCGAGATCTTTACCGGGTTTTCTCCCCTCCTATATATTATTGTCCCGCCTTCTATAGCCATAGCTGTATCTATCCCGCTCGGTTTTCCATGGGCTTTCGTCTCTCCAACCATACTTATTTTCCGGACTAATTCGAGCGAATCCTCTTCTCCGATAAATGTTAGGAATGCCTTCGCAAAAGCTGCCGAGAATGCCGCACTACTTCCCAACCCGGCTCCAATAGGAAGTTCGCTTTTCACCCTGATAGTAATGGGGATGATCCTGTATCCTAGAGTATCCCTAATATACTCCAGCATCGATGCTAGCGGGGCGAGCATGGGGTCTCCAGGCTCTAGGGTTTCTGGATCGATGACTGAGTCGATGCCTGCCTCTGGACTTATTAGTCGGATATATCTCGAGTCTGTTTCCGTTATCGATACATAGACTCTTCTAGATATGGCGGATGCTATGCTTCTCGTTCCTCTCACCACAAAATGCTCGCCGAAAAGGATAATCTTGCCCGGTGCACTGGCTATAACCTGTTTCATCCTAGTACTACACCCTCCATGGATAATTGAATAAAGGCTTGTCCTGGATATAGCTTCTACCCGTCTCGAGAGCGAGCTGGGCTTTGGCTAACTCATAGCCTAGATACGCGGCATGCTCTCTTGAGATATTTATGCTCCTAGTTATAGTTCTAAATAACCCTCGGGCACCCCTGCCACGCCATGTGATAGTCCTAGATCCTTCCCGGTAGACTACGATTATTTTGCCGGCTTCGTGATCAACATTTATGACGAAATATCCTCTGTCCATTTTGGGCTCTAGATAGTCGGGCACATCGATAATCTCTTCCTCCGATGACTTCTCTAAACGGATCTTGGGCGGATAGTTTTCCTGTTTTATGACTAGGAGCCTGGTGAAGGGATCTCGTGGAGTCGTTTTCTTTAAGAACGCCTTGGTCACTAGCCTAGATGCTTCTCTCGCCTCAGCTACTGTATGTATACTTTTGTATGTTGACTCGACTACGAGATAAACAGAAGCTCTTAGCTCTGCTGCTATTGTCATGAGGAGTCCCTGAACCGCGTAAGTGTCAGCACTCAGCTCTTCAAGGACGTTGGCAGCCGAGAAGAGCATGGGATAGTCTAGTGATGAGGCTCTTCTATACCGGTAGAAGGTCTCGGTAAAATCTATCATTGGTAGACCTACTACGGGGTCAACTATGTTTTTCCTTACCCCGTGTTCTTCAAGTATTCTGATCGCTTGGATAAGCTTGGAGAGATCTCTGTCTCCTATTATAATTACTTTATCGGTTAATTCACTTAGGTCACTGGTTCCTCCGCCTAGTATTTGATCGCTTGATAGAGAGAATCCGTCGCAGCCCTTATCTAGACCTACACGGAAAGCTTTGCGAGACGCTGCTTCGCATAGGACGGGCTTCCCTGTGTCGAGTGCGATATCTATTCTTTTAGAGAATAGATCGAGGCTCTCAAAGTTACTTGATCCTACTATGATAATATCTGCTCCTTCTTCCATATATCTCTCGGCGAGCTTTAACGATTGGTGTTCATTGAGTAGAGGAGGGATCTCCGCGGCTATAAGTAGAGGAGGTCCTCTTTGTGGTATATCTAGCTGTCTGATTTTGAACGCTGTGCGTGGTGTCTCTTGTATTGACTGTATATTACTATAGTAGTCCTCGATCGGATATTCTTTACTTAGTCTTTCACCATTGTGTACTAGGCGTAGTACTTCTGGTAGGAGTCCGGGATCCTTACTTGCCTTGTATGCTGTAACGCCGGTGGCTTCTTCTATTATGTGGGCTGAGCCTCTGCAGAGTCCTGGTATCAGGAGGATATCTATGTCTTTGAGTTTGTCTTTCTGCAATAATAGTAGTCTTGCTAGTGTCGATGTGTCGAGGTGACTTATTGCCGGTATTGGTAGTGTTATTATGTTGATATCTATTTTATTGGCTATTTCTGGGTCTAGATGCTCTAATACGCTTTTTATTAGTGGCTCAGCGTTCTTACTGGTTACTATACCTATCCTCACGTCTGTTCTCCTATGCTAACTGTTCATATAATCTCTTGTAGTCCTCGAGTATCCTAACCCCTGCACTTGTCCCTATTCTATGGGCTCCACTTGCTAAGGCTAGTATCATATCAATAGCTGTTCTAATTCCTCCCGCAGCCTTTACTTTTAGACCATATTTCTCTGCAAGTTCTGATAATCGGAGAACCGTGCGTGGGTCTCCTCCCTTGGAATATACCCCTGTACTGGTCTTAACATAGTCGGCTCCCGCCTTGGCAGAAGCCTCAACAAGCATCGCTAGAACGTTGTCCGATACTAGCGGAGCCATTACTATTATCTTGACTGTCCCTATACCGTGTTCCTTTGCGGTTGTAACTAGTTCATTCAACTCTTCCACTAGGTAATCGTAGTTACCTGATTCTGCCGCCCATATGGGCGCGACAATATCTATTTCTTCAACATAGCTAGAAACTGTTAATATTTCTGCTCGCTTCGAGTCAGCTGCTACTGCTCCCAGGGGAAAGCCTATGACTGTGCATAGCCTAGTTCCTAAGCTTTTGGCGGCGTCGTATACCCTATACACTAGTGCTGAGGGAATCATTGCACAGTTGAGCCCGTATCTAGCTGTTTCTTCTATTAGTCTGAGCGCGTCTGGTATGGTTGTTCGAGGAGAGAGGAGAGTGTTATCAATGAGCCCTGCTGCTTCCTCTGGTGTTAGCTGTGATAACGTTTTCTCGATTATGGTCTTGAGCAGCTGGTCCTGCATACCGTATCCACCTATTGTCCAGATTCATTATATTGTATGCGTCTATTATTTTACATTATTGATCTGTAGCGTTAGATTAGACAGTTACTAAGGTCTCTATGTCAAGAAGGATATCTTTTTGACGAGGAGGTTATGAGATTAGAATGATAGGATGTGCCTGTTAGTGTCGGCGCCTGTGTCATTGGCGTTCTCGTTCCTAGAGCAGGGGCTGATCTTCGGAAAAATCCCGGTATTTACTATTGTGTTTATATTTATGTTAGAGTGGTTTAGGCTGCCTCTTTCTTGAGGCAGATCTCGATGCTGCTTACTCTCCTGGTTCTGGTCTGGCCTGTCTGTGGGTCTGTTATTGGTATTTCTTGGCTGCCGATCTCACAGCTCTCTACTACTATGTTTACGCCCTTGGCGAACCTGTTTCTTACTATTTCTACTGCGTCGACTGCCTTGTTGATGTTGCGGCCTCTTGCTTTTACTACGACCTGGTTTGCACCCTGGTCTACTAAGTTCATTAGTATTGCGAGGACATAGCTCTGGATTGACTTCTTACCGATTCTTACCTCAGGTGCTCCTTCACATGCCATCTCTGTACACCTCTTTCCTGTTCTTAGCTGTTGGTTCGTTATTCATAGGGAGCTCCTTGGTGGTATTTAAGGATTTCCGGCCATAACCCAGTTGGTTGGGATAGAGGTATGGGAATACTCTTGAATGTGCCGGGCACCGATAAGGTCTTTGAGGCTCCGTTAATCGTTATAGAACACTTAGAATCTAAGCCTACACGCTGGCTCGTGGCCGAATATATCGAATCTTATGAAGTGGCAAGAGAATTTGGACTCGATCTAGTGATATCACGGGTTTATGATCCTATGCTGGCTTCTCTGCTGGATAAGAATGATATTCCTTATACGTATGTTTCTGCTAGGGAAATCGGTTGTTCTTCTCCCTCGATAGTTATGGATCTCCGAGCGCCCAGGCCGCTTGAGCCCTGGGAGGCTCGTGCGGCTACGTGTATTGTTATTGGAGGAATAATGGGGGATTATCCTCCTAAGGCTAGGGGTCTATTGTTGGTTCATGATCTGCCTGGTTTCTCTGCGAGGAACTTGGGGCCTGGACAAATGAGTATTCACACTGCTACGTGGGCCGTGATACAGGTTTATGGTGGGAAAAGAGTTAGTGATATTGAGGTTGGTGGCCCAGCTGTGCTCTGGCTGGAGTCGCCTTTTGGACAATATAGTGTTGAGCTTCCCTTTGTTTATCCTCTTGGCCGTGATGGTAGTCCTATTGTCCCGAAACGGATTAGGGATCTTCTTGAATCTGGTATAATATGGGATGAAGAGTATCTATGACAAGTGACGCTACTCGTATGAGTCCTCTTCCCAGAACTCGTATCCTTCCTCTCTGAGCGTTTTAACTATCATTTTTATTTTGTCTCTTCCAGGCGCTTCAAACGTTACGATTACCTTTGCATGCCATGCCGGTAGTCTTGGATCTATTCTGTCATGCTGTATTCCTATTACGTTTCCTCTGTTAGAAGCTATTACTTCAAGGACCCTCCTTAGCTGTCCCGGAGCGTCAGGCACGTATCCCGCTATGCGTGCAAGCCTGCCTTCACGTCCTAAGCCTCTTAGGATTATCCTGTATATGTGGGTTAGATCTATATTTCCTCCGCTTATTATTGCGACGCTTGTTTTATCACGTGTGTCTACTCTCCCGTATAGGAGTGCTGCGAGTGGAACGGCTCCTGCTCCCTCTGAGAGTACTTTTCCTCGCTCAAGGAGTAGATAGATCGCGTGAGCTATCTCGTCTTCTTCTACTGTTATCATTGAGTCTACTACTTTTGTCATTATTTTGAATGTTAGATCACCAAGTGTCTTTACTATAAGGCCGTCTGCTATTGATACGCCTGGCTTTATTGTGACTAGTTTTCCTTCTTGTAGTGCGCGTGTTGCTTTTGGTGCTACGCTTGGCTCGACTCCTACTATTTTCACATAGGGACGATACTTCTTTAGAACCGATCCTATTCCAGAGATTAATCCTCCTCCACCGACGGGTACGAGGACCTGGTCGAAGCTGTCTAGTTGTTCCATTATCTCGAAGGCTATTGTTCCTTGCCCAGCTATTACGTCTGGGTCATTGAATGCGTGTACCAGGTAGTATCCTTTCTCCTCTGCAATCTTTTGTGCCGCTTTGAGTGTCTCGTCGAATACTGATCCGGCGAGTACTACTTCTGCCCCATATCCTTTGGTCGCTTCTATTTTGGCTATGGGGGCTCCTACGGGCATGACGATTATTGATTTTAGACCAAATACTGATGCAGCGTATGCTACTCCTTGGGCGTGGTTTCCGGCGCTGGCGGCTACTACGCCGTCATATTTGTCCTTTATCTTGTATACTTTATAGAGGGCTCCTCTGACCTTGAAGGCTCCTGTCTTTTGCAGGTTCTCGTATTTCAGGTAGACTTTTCCGTTTGCTAGCCGAGAGAAGGTTGATGATGCTTCTATCGGGGTTTTATGTACATAGTCTCTTATTACTCTTAGGGCTTCTCTGCTCCGTTGAACTATATCGTTTATTAGCTCGTCCAATAGGGTAACCTCCTCCTAGACTTCTAGTGTCGGCTACTAGTAGTGTTCTTCTTGTGTAGTGGGTATGTAGGCGATGGCTTCCATCTCTAGGTCTGCTCCTAGCGGTAGATTGCTCACCTCTACAACGACTCTTGCTGGGGGTACTCCTTTGAAGTATTCGGAGTATACTTTGTTGAACTCCGAGAATTTGCCTATGTCTTTTAGGTAAACTGTTACCTTGACTACGTCATCCAGTGTTCCTCCCGCCGCTTCGATTATTGCTTTCACGTTTTCTAGTACTCTACGTGTCTTTTCTTCGAAGGTTCCGTCTATGAGTTTGCCCGTCGAGGGATCTATTGGGATCTGTCCTGATACGAATAGGAATCCGTCTATTAGGATTGCTTGACTGTAGGGCCCGACTGGTCTAGGAGCTTTGTCTGTATAGACTGCTTGTTTGATAGAATTCATCTCTCTTCCCTCCAAGAACATCAATTATAATTATTGGATACTTGTGGAGGGTTAAGAATGCTTGTGTATAGTAGGGTGTGTCCCGGGTTTACATAGACTACTCGTGATTCTCGTTTTCTACACTGGGGCTTGTTTCTGACCGGTTGTTATTCTCGTTTCTCGCCGTGATTGATAATCCTATTAGAGAACCTCCTACTATGAGAGGTGGATATAGTAGAGCAGCGTAGCCTGTCATTATTATGGGTTGTGTGTTTATTTCCCATAATTGTATTGTTATTTCTGAATTCATCTGTGTTGAGTAGACGTGGAGATAGTATTGTGATCCTTGCTTTACGGGGATCTGGGTTATTTTAGTTGTTTGGCCGATGATGTCTTCTTCGTAGACTGTGTTTCCTGCTTGATCTTTTATTATGAGTTTCACTGATGTTCCCTGTTTTGATGTTATCTTGAGATGGAAGGTGTTGGTTTGAGCCTCTGTGATTGATGCTACTGCTCCTGATCCGGGTTGGAGGATATACGCGGAGTTAACATGGAATATTATCTCGTCTGTTTTAATGAGATTTCCTACGGCTAATACTAGGGCTATGAGTAGGACTCCGGATAGTAATAGGAGGAGTCGTCTTGAAACCATATCTATTCTCCCTTATAGGTGTTGTTGATATTATCTGGGGAAAACAGATAGTGACGTCATTGTAGGCTTTTTGTGAATTCTTCTATTGCTTCTTGGTATTTTGAGAGTAGGTCTTTTCTCTTCCCGTTATAAAGGGCCTCTAAACGTGATATTTTCTCGTTCTTGTATTTTTTGGCGTCCTCTCTAAGTTTTCTTGTTAGGTTTGTCTTGAGGTCTTCTGGTAGGCTCATATCCTTGCACCATGTGTTCTCAATACTCGTAGCTACAATATAATTAATGTTACCATGACGGGAGATATAGTGGGGAATATGCGGTTGGAGGAGAAGGTTGATCGACCAAGCTTTAAGCTAAGGCTAAGTGTTGAGGATACCAAGGTAGTTGTCGACGAGTGCTTTGATAGGTCTTTCTGTGAGAGTCTTAGGAGTAGGGGGCTGATCATTGACGGCTTTCTAGAGGTGCTTGAAGCCGCCTATTTGGTTGCCAAGTGTATTATCTCGATTGGGTCAGAGTGTGGATGGGTTGTTTCTCTCGATTTAATATCCAGGGTTTCTCCTGGAGACATGGACTTGTTCTTCGTATATTATGATCTAAGGAAGAGAGGGCGTATTGTTACGAGGGGGTTCCGTCCTGGCACCCTGATTATGAGAAAAGGCTCTAAGGGGAGGCCTGTCGAGATACTGGTGCTTAGGGAGGGTGTTCTCGTAGAGCTCGAAGATATAGTTGAGTGGAGTAGGCTTGCCTCCGGCGATGGAATGGATCCGGTTGTCGCTATTGTAGATGGCCACGGTAACGTAACTTATTATGAGGCTAGAGCTGTTAGGAGCTTCACTTAACAATCAGTATCAATAATAGGACTCTATACGACAAGAAGTACGAGTACTAGTGCTATTAGCGAGGATGTAGCTGTGAAGTTTAGCCCTCTCCTATAAATGGATGCTGCGAGAGGGGTTACCGGGGCCAGGACCATTAATGTGCTTGGATCTATGCTTGGGCCCGCTATTCCTCCTAGTAGTACGGCAGTTGATCCTATGAATGATACTGCTTTTTCGAGGGTTACTAGTGCTATTATTGGGGCAATTATGCTTATTGCCTCTAGTAATATTGATTCGATCCATACTCTTCTGCGTATACTGTAGGCTTCGTCTAGTATTCTTGCTAGATCCGAGAGTGCTTCACCTAGCCCTATCGAGCCTGCTATTCTACTTGCTCTTATTACTGCCTCAACTATTCCTTCGCCTACTGCTTTTGCCTCTTCGAGGGCCTCCATATAGTCTTGTCCGTATCTTGCCTTCTCTCCTGCTACTCTCAAGTTTATGAGTGCTTGTTCTTCTGATTGCTTGATCTTGACGTATGATAATTCTCCTATGAGTGATGAGAGGGCGGCTGGAACCATGGCGGTGTACTTGTATCCTAGTGTGATCAATATTACGCTGAGAGCGATGCCTGATAATGCTATTAGCGGAATATACCATTTGCGGGGCGAGTCGCCTATGCGTGGCCTCATTAATAATAAGGCGATGCCTGTCACAATTACTGCCACGACCGGGAGAGCAACGACATATATGGCACTGTCTCCTCCTGCAAGAGGGAGTAGTGCTCCGATAGCCACTAGGCTTGTCACGGTGGCCTCGACACCGAGTTTACCGATTTGACTATAGTTCGCCCACGAGTCCCTTATTGCGTCTAGTGCCCTGCTGGTTATTCTCAAGGCGATCGATGCCCGGGTCGCACCTATTGCTTGTAGGTTTAGGTATTCTGATAGGATTATTCTTAGCCTTCTAGAAGGAGTGAGCTCCTGTAGTTTCCTGAGGGATGATACAGGGTCGAGGCCTAGACGTGAGAGCATCCTTAGCTTTGATGCTTCGTGACTTGTCCATTTGAAGACGTCTTCAGGAACGTCTTCTAAGACGTCTGCCAGATACTTTGGGTTACCCATGTATGGTATAAGGTAGAGTAGGAGGGCTGGTATCTCGGAGTCTACTCCTGATCCTTCGATGCTCCTCCACATAATTGGTAGAGCCTCAGCTATAACGTAGAATAATAGGCTTGTCGCGGTTATGTAGAATGCTGTATTTAGATCGAGTAGTGCTACTATGGGGGCCGTTACTGATGCTATCGTAGAATACGTTAAGAGAATTACCAGAATGATTCTAAGTTTTCCGGCGACTATAGGACTGGTCTTTAGTGGGTCTATTTTTACCGCTGTATATTCTGTTATGTGCTTGTAATACTGTTGTAGTGGGTAGGCGAGGCCTTCTAATATGCTGAGGAGGCCTAAGGCTTGTGACTTGCTCATATTATGCTCGCCTCCCCGTATTTTGATATGTAGAATTCTCTGAGCTTCTCGTAGAATGTTTCTGGTGGGGCTCCCGAGTGAATGGTTAGGAATTGTGTTCTTTCTCTTAGCTCTTGTTCTAGCATGCTCGCGGGCATGCCTAGCTTTTCCCACGCTTCATGGAGTTTGTGAGATAGAGTGATTAGTTCTCCGGGATCCCGTGGTTCTGTTAGGTCTCTATGAGGGATCCATCTGAATACCTCTACTAGTTCTTTGTCTACTACTTCTGCTATGCCTATGAGCCTGCGAATGGCTCTTCCTCCGGGTATAGGGATTCTTCTCACATGGACTATTGCTGTTATGATCTTGAGAAATAAGGGTGGTAGGCTTATGGGTTCTAGCCTCAGTCTTAGAATAGCGCCTTCCGGACTGTCTGCGTGAAACGTCGTTATTGTTCCGTGCCCGCTTGCGGCTGCTTGTGCTAGGAGTTTTGCTTCTCTCCCTCTTACTTCTCCTACTATTATGTGATCTGCTCTTCGGCGTAGGCTGAATTTTAGTAGGTCTTCTAGTGTTATTTCTGGGGCTTCTCCTCCGGGTGTTGAAGGTCTTGCTACTAGGCTGTCCCAGTGGGCGTGGGGTAGTCTTATTTCTGGGGTGTCTTCTATTGTTACTATCCTGTGGTATGGGGGGATTAGTCCGGCGAGTGATTGTAGGAGTGTGGTTTTCCCGGATCCCATGTTTCCGATTATTATGATGAAGCTTCTTGCCTCTACTAGTATCCATAGGTAGGCCGCTGTTAGAGGGTCTATTACTTTGGATGCTATTAGGTCTGCCATTGTTATGGGTTTGTCGGGGTATTTTCTTATTACTGCGGTGCTTCCGAACCTGCTTATTTCTCGTGTAAATGTTACTGCTATTCTGTGTCCTTCTTCTGTTAGTCCTTCGGCATATGGGTTTGCTATGCTTATTATTCTGCCTGCTTTTCTTGCTAGTTGGAGTGATAGGCTGTCTGCTTCTTGGCGGGTTAGGTAGATGTCTACGTCTATCCATCTGCTTGGCTGGAATCTATGTATTACTGCCACAGGCCTGTAGGGCCCGTCGACTGCTATTTCTTCGATGTGTGGATCTATTATGAGCGGGTATATTCTTCCGTATCCGCTCCTGTATTTCTCGTAGTAATATCTTTCTTCAAGTGTCTGGGGCCTGTCTAGGCCTGCTAATATTTCTTTTAGTATTTGTTCGTCTGGTTTTGGTGGCTCGTTTATTCTTAGTCTTGCTAGTCCTGATTCGTCCTTATACATGATATATGTTACTGGCCCTACACTGTACTTTGCTATTATTGATTGTATGTCTGGTATTTGTGCTCTTTGTGGTTGTTCGTGTTGTGTTTTGTGTGTTGGTGTCGTTGTCTGCTTTCTTTTCTTTTTGTCGAGGAGACGGGTCATTATTTTTCTCATTTCGTTATCCCTCAATAAGAGAAATGAGTGATTAGAGTTGGACTTATCCGGGAAAAATATTGTCTTCTAGTTTATTTTGTTATCCTATTGTTATGGGTTCTGTCTGGTATTGTTGTCCGTTTACCGTATATTGTACTATTACTGCATCTGGCGCCGTGGGCGATGTGAATAGGAATGTGTTCTTTTCCCCCGAGGGTATCGAGGCTGGAAGCGTGGTGTCTTGAGTTGGAGTTATCGTTGATATTGTTCCATTGGGATATACTGCTTTAGCCCCGGTTACTTGTATCTCTGTATCGTATCCGTTGGAGACGGTTACATATACTAGGCTTTGTCCGTTGTCTAGTTGTATTAGGTCTGCTGTTATAGTGAGGCCTTCGGCCATGTTCTGTGCCTTGTTGATGCTGTTCTGGAAGTATTGGTAGACGAGCATTCCGCCTACTATTGTTGCGCTTATTAATACTACTGTAGCGACTAGTGGGGAGAGACCTTTCCTCTTCAGCCGTGCTCTCGGCATTCTCTCGACCTCTCTTTTGTCTTCGTTATGGGAGTATTGTGGTTAGAACTAATGTTTTTTTAAATTATTATTAGAATAAATAACAGAGACTCTCCCCCTTCCGAGAATAATAAATCTCTAGCCACACATAAACACTGCGGTGACCCCGAATGGAAAAAATAAAGGACTATATCCCCTCAGAAGACAAGACACTAGAAGACCTCCTAGCCTCCTATAGCGATATCCACGGTTTCATGGCAGGACATCTAGCCACTGCAATAGAAATACTCTCGAAAGCCCTACCATCCTCACAGCTAAGAATCCTTACATTCACGGGAAACCTAGTATCCACAGGCCTCCGAGGAGTATTCACAGAACTAATCAGAAGAAAACTATTCAACGTAATAATTACAACCACGGGTGCACTAGATCACGACATAGCCAGAGCAGAAGGAGGCTCATATCTCAAAGGATTCTTCGAAGCCGATGATACTAAGCTCTACGAAGAAGGATATCATAGGCTAGGAAACATATTCATCCCCATAGAATCATATGGGCCCAAAGTCGAAGGATTCGTGAGACGACTACTAGAACATCTGCCCGAGGACAAGAAGAAATGGGGAATACACGAACTACTATACGAAGCAGGCAAACACATCAACGACCAAAACAGCTTCCTCAAAGCAGCATATGAAGCAGACGCACTTGTTTTTGTACCGGGATGGCCAGACGGTGCATTTGGCACGTCGCTATTCATGGAGGTGCAGAGAACCGGGAGGGATCTCGTGATAGACTATTTCATCGATATGAAAAAGCTATCAGATCTATTCTTTACGTCTATGAAGGGCACAGCTACAGCATTAATAATAGGTGGAGGTATAAGCAAGCACCATGCAATATGGTGGAGCCAGTTCAGAGAAGGCCTAGACTATACAGTCTATGTTACTACTGCATGTGAATACGATGGCAGCCTAAGCGGAGCCCATCCACGAGAGGCGATATCATGGGGCAAGATAAAGCCCGAGTCAAGGAAAACAGTAGTATATGGAGACGCAACGATAATAATGCCTATTCTTGCCACTGCCCTAATCAAGCGTATAAGATCGCTATAACATACCAGAGTACACGACGATCAAAGACCCCCAATGTAGCAGGCCTAGACCTATCAGCCGGGAAAGGAGAAAACTCTCTAGCAATACTATGGGAAGACACCATCCATATCTACATTTCTAAAAACATCTACAAGATCACTAATCTTATCAAGAAACACTCGATCAACTTGATAAGCATAGACGCACCTCTCTGCACACCATATAGAGGATTCCGACGAGTGGAACGAACCCTAATGAAGTGCACTAGGATAGGACTCCTTCCAGGTGGTCTCAAAGGCATGCATAAACTGACAAAGATAGGAAACTCGCTATGCTGGCAACTCTACGAGGCCGTAGTCATAGCATTAGAGACGCATCCAGGCACGATAAAGAGAGTCTGCCATATCTATCCCGAACAAACTATAATGCTAAGAGGAGACGAGTTCGACGCATTTCTTGCACTACTTAACTCGATCGCATTCGCAAACAATGCCACTGTGACACTTATAGAAGACGTACCCATCACCTTGCCCAGTTGTACATATATAAAGAAACTACTAGACCGGCTCAAACACTATAAATTTATAATAGAAACCGTATGACTACTCTCAATCCATGTATTCTTTAAAGAATAAATTAAAGGAAAATTATAGTGTTGGCATTGATCACAGACTGTTTAGTCTTCTCCAAGGTTCCAGAGTTTCTTTACTGTGGATTTAAACCCGGCACTTACGCTGTCGACGACCTTAGGGGAGAGTTGCATCCTCACTCTTTCTGGCGGTGGATATACCTTGCTTAGCGCTATTGAAACCGATAGTACATGGCTTAGTAGTACATGGGCTCCTTTATATGGATCCTCTGTTATGAATCCCTCAAACAATGGAATCCACTTCTCGGGGTTCCTACTCCTACGAAGAAGTACTAGGAATCCACCTACTACAGGACCTATGTCTTTCCTCAGCTTGAAGTATTTGTAATTCTCTGAACCTCCTTCTTCTATTATATACTCGTATTTCTTCAATACTTCTACCATTGTCTCGAATATTTCTTTAGCTTTTTGTCCTCCTATCCTGATTAATGTCGACTCTCTTCTTTCTGGTGTAGCACTTCTGAACTGTATTACCGGGCCTCTAGCCGTTTTTCTTAGTACTAGCTTATATGTTCTGTTTTCTAGCTCCTCTAAGCCCATACCTGTCCACCTCTTTTACTTTGTTAATCCTATTCTAATTTAGTTATGAATACGAGACACAGGTTTAAAACATTATTTACGTAGTGTTTGTGGTGTATCGGTTTCCTACGCTAATACCTGTTTCTCAGATCTAGCTGGGCTAAATAGACTTACCTTATTATACAATCTGTCTAGATAAAAACACATATATCCATGTGCATCATCGAAATTTTAATAATATCGTATTACAAAGACTTCGAATACTCAAAATACGCCAAGTATATGCTAGCATCTAAATCCCTCTTTTTAAAGGGGAATATTTTTTAGTCATATACTCATATTTCTCTATATTGGAATCCCTTCGGGGTGCATAATGTGAGATCAAAGAACTCAAAAAACGGCTCGAATCTTCTACACAGGAAAATCCAGAGACTTGGCGCTTCCTCACTAATAGTGACGCTTCCAAAAGAGTGGGCCCGTAGACACGGAATAAAGGTCGGGGACATACTCACGCTTTATGATGAAGGCGATAAACTAGTTATAGCCCCTAACGATGAAAGCTATAAAATCAGACTAAAGTTCAACTTAGGACATACCCATGTAGAGAGGCATGCTAAGAGACTAATCTTATGCTCATATGTGTTCGGTTTCGACGAAGTCACGTTTTACTCACAGAAGACGCTCAAAAAAGAATATATCCAGAAGCTAAAATCCATGGAAGAACTTCTCCCAGACATCAATATCGAAGAAGACTTCAACAAAGTCCACGTCAAAATGAAACATATAGGGAAAGAAGCTACACTAATAGACAAACTAGTCGAATATGGTAGACTAATATCAAGGCTCTACGCCGACTATATCGAATTCTTGAAGGGTAGCAGACCACTAACACGTGAAGAACTCGAAGGAAAATACAAACACCTCATGAAGATAAACTATATGCTTCTCAGAACCGCGAATAGCGTGAAATCCTATAACAAAGCACATGAAAGAAAATGCCGCTACATGGTATCAGCAAGCAATCTAATAGGCATCGTAGCCGATTCAGCTTACAAGCTCGGACTCGACCTAATCTCAATGGCCTCACGACTCTCGGAAGACGAGAAAGAAAGACTATCCTTCCTACTACAACTCCTCGAAGTAGCACTCTCAACAACCGTATTCTCCATAAGGCCTCCAAGCGTCAGGAAATCAGAAGAATCATATTACAAAGTCAGAGACATACTAAGCATGGAGGGAGACCTAGACGAAATAATAACGAATTCATCTCCTGCATTCGCGTATTTCGTCGCAAAGATAATGGAGATAGCAAGAATCATAGAGATAGCCGAGCACATAATGCTGTGCAATGCACTAATCGAAAAATACAACGAACCAGAGTTCGGCGGCGAAAACAACAAACACACAAGATACATATAGATTTTCTACTTAATCAACTTTCATACTTTTATTTCTCCTATAACTTTCAGAGAATCTTTATACCTTACAAAATCATCTCCTAGAGTATGGATGACGAAGAATCCCTGAAGGGAGCCGGAATACAAGGCTATGACCCAGCCCCGCATCGCTGACACCCTACTCCTAATCCCCTGCAAATGGAGGGATACAGAAATGAAGACTATCACGGTATATTACTCTGACGACTTTAAGAAACATGACCCAGCTCCATATCATCACCCTGAAAATCCAAATAGACTAGTTTTAGCATTGAATAGCATTCAACACTTAGAAAATATACATATAGTAGAGCCCCCTATAGGAGACACCAAGATATATCTTAACGCCCACTCCTACGCCTACTATAATATGATAGTAGAAAGAATACTGAATAGCGATAGCGTAGTATGGATCGATCCCGATACCTATGTATCGCCTGGAACGATTAAAGCCTTGAAACGATTAGCTGGAGCTGTCGAATCCTCTCTAGACATGTTACACGATGGTAAAGGACCTATCTTAATACTTGGAAGACCACCCGGCCACCATGCAGGATATAGTGGAACAGGGCTTGGAGCTCCTACACTAGGATTCTGTATATTCAATACATCTGCTTTACTAGCAGTCCTATTGCATAGGCTCGGGAAGACGCTCGTTTTTGACTTCGATGCCCATCACGGGAATGGAACCCAAGAAATACTATGGGAAAAGGATATAATCCACATAGATATCCACCAAGACGCTTCAACAATATATCCTGGGACAGGTCATCCCAGAGATATTGGAGGTAGACCTGGAACCAAGATAAATATCAATATCCCTCCGCGTGCAGGAGACGACTTACTAGAACACGCTATTTCTATCGTTGACCAGATCATAGCGGACTATGAACCCGAGTATATTGTTGTGAGCGCTGGATTCGACGGATACATAAACGATAATCAGTTCGTCTCCTTAAGATACTCTGAATATACATTTTACTTACTAGGAAAAACACTATCAAAATACTCCGACAGAATAATCACAGTCCTAGAAGGAGGTTACGGATTAGGTCTATCAAACGGTCTTCAATGGTATCTTCTAGGACTCCAAGGATACCCACAAGGACCTCAACCGGTTACTTCAAGTGACCCATCAACATGGAATAAGTACAGGACGCGACTAGAAGAACTCAATGAGCTAATAGGATTCAATCAAGGCCCATAACGGATAGTATACTATAATATTCTTCGGCAAATATATCTCATTCAATGGGCAATGAAGAGACGACGGTCGACTGAATAAAAGAGTGATGACCATTCCCCTTGAACGAGCCCTCATGCCTAGTACCACGAAGGACTCCTCTTAGAGACAAATGGAGCCAACAAGAACAAGAATACTATAACATACTCGTAATCCAAGCCAAGATAATTATGAATAACGACTACTAGGGACGTAATAACGACCATCGTTATCGTAATGAAACCCATGACCCTGCCAAGTCTCGTCGGCTCAGACTCCAATATCAACCTCATTAATCCCACTTCAGCCAGCCCAGCCGATATAAGCAGAAATGAAAGCTCTACAAAGCCATTAGTGAGTAGAGAAAGCATACCCGCGCCCACAACAGATAAGATTATAAGTGGAGGACTATAAGCGAGAACACCTACCGCTGCTCCAAGACTATAGAATAATCCGTAGAGAGTTATCGTGACAGGACTAAGTTCTAGACCCGATTCTTGAAGTGCTAGGACTCGTAGAATTCCTACTAACGAAGTTAGATACGCCAATACCATTAACTGTCGTCCCTGAATAATGAGGTATCCGTCCCCGAAAGCGGCGGCGTCAGCGAACTTCTCTAGGTTCTTTAGAAGACTTTCTCTAATGGCTGGTCTTCTTATTCTAAAGAAAATTGCTAGTGATGCTATTCCCGTAGATACGAGTACCAGTTTAATCGCTGTTGCTAGACTTATTATCCCATATATTGAGGCATAGCTTATCGCAAGTGTAAATATGATGTATAACAAGCTAGATAGTCCTCGCAGACTGAATATAGTTTTTGGCCACGACTCATAGTCTGTTAAATTAATGAGAATAGTTGTAAGACTAGATACCACTAATCCTAATTGTAATGACGCTATGAAATAAACCATTATACCTGACCAGAACTCTACTGAAAACCCATTGTTAAAAAATTCGATCATAGCAAGAGAAATAAAAGAGACTAGTAGGAAGGGAATTCTCCACCTAGTTTCATCTGATACGAGCTTCCCTCCAATTCTAAAGCCCATAACATAGCCGACTCCCCATGCTAAAGCCACGACTATTGCTATTCCAGGATCAGACGCATAATCTTCAATGAAGGCTATCTCTATCAGTGCCCATATCGTCATTGATAGAGCAACTAGCGAAGATGACGCCAATGTATTGTGCTGCAACGTCTTTGTCCCACCTACCAGAGAGTCCTAAGGTTAATCCTATAAGGTGTCAACCGTGATATGCCTCAAAAACAGGTAGATATCTTACTCTGCATCCTATTTTCTTTAGATCGCCATAGAGCGATGCAATGCTTCTACTTTCACCATTGACAATAATTAAGTCGAGACAGTAACCGTCAAGGTGCATGTGCATGTATCCGTGTATTATCTCCTTATGAGACCTCACGATACTTGCTACTTCAACATTATTACTACATAGTGCCACTATTATCCCACTACATCTATGATCAACCATCAGATGCCTATGATCCTCGAGATAACTTCTCACGGCTTCCTCGATTATTCTACTCCTGTCAACTCCTAACATTCTGGCAAGTGTATCCAGATCCCCAGCAACGTCTTCACTGATGCTAACACCAAACCTCCTCTTACCTGTTCTCTCTTTCATCTTGACTCATCGCCCTTTCATTATCGCAGATATTACAAATAGTATTATTAAAATCCCTCCGGAGACCGCTGACGGAGCCAGATCTAGCGATATAGATATTAGCAGGCCAATACTAGCGGAAAGTATCGACACAAGTATAGAAAAGGTAATAGACCGTGCTACGCCTCTACACATCATTGCCGCAATAGCTCCTGGGAGTAGTAGGTAGACGTGTTCTATAACGAATCCTACACTCTTTACCAGACCTATAGTCGTTAAACCTATCATAGTATACAAGGACCAGTCGTACAGCCAGATTTTCAATCCAGCTAGCCTAGCATCATCTATGTCTGACCCAATGTATATTATCTCGCGGCCCACAGAGTACACGTATATGACCGATAACAATCCTATTACTATCGAGTAGGCCACAATCTCCAAGGACGAGAGAAGAGGATCACCGATAACTATAGAGACCACGCTAACTCCATATGAATACCTCGTCAAAACATAGTATAGGACTAACGCTCCCATTGAACTACTAAACGCCACGAATATACTTGCCGAATCTTCTGGATCCACACCCTTATAGATCATGTATCCAGCAACGTATACAAGTACCATACCTATCATTATCGTCCATAAGAACCAATTACCTCCAATCGATACAGAAGCAACGATACCTAGTCCTGCAGCTAGAAATGCTGCGTGGGGAGAAGATGCTGCAAGATATCTTAGCCTACGAGTATAAATGAGTATACTTAGGCTTCCCATTGCTGTGCTTGACATGACGATGGTGAAGAACCATTCAATAGGATACGAGTTACCGATAATGTATGCTATGCTTAGTATTACACTAATTACTGTAATGAAAATCGCTATTCTATAGCTAAGTGAACTTCTCATTTTTCATTCCTCCTAATAGTGCGAGTCAAATAGGTGTACGTGATACTCAACTTCTCTAAAGCCCCTACCATACGCCTTAGAAAGAATCTCCTCCCGTAACACCTCGCTTGGTGAACCAAACGCGATTACTCTCTTGTTTAAGAGAAGTATCCTATCCGTGTATTCAAGGAGAATAATTGGATCATGGCTCGTTACTAGCACCAATCTTTCCTTGGAAAGCATGTTTATAATATCTGCAAACTCGAGTTTACTAGCCGGATCCATAGGACCCAAAGGCTCGTCAAGTAGAAGGATACTGGGAGCAGACATAAGGCTTCTTGCAATGTAGGTTTTCATTAATTGGCCTCCGCTGAGCTCTGTTAATTTCCTATCCAAGATATCCTCATGTATAACTAGTTCATTATTGAATAGAAGTTTTCGACAGGGAGGCCTAGGCCATCTTTGTCTTCTTATCATATATGAGTAGCATAGGAATTCTCTAACTGTTATTGTTGAATACTTGGAGACTTCAGGTTTCTGTGCAACATACCCGATACTGCGTCCTGCCAATCGAGGGTTTGCCGTCGTATCTTTTCCGTTTATACAAACGCATCCTTTCTGGGGTTTCACGAGGCCCGCTATTGATCGGAGGAGCGTGCTTTTGCCTGCTCCGTTTGGACCTAGTACTTGTATTAGTCCTGGTCCTTCTATTCTTAAATCTATGATCTCTAATGCTGTTATGTCCTTATATTTCACTGTTAGATTTTTTATTTCGATATACATAGTTTCACCGTGCACACCAACCATTAAAATATAATAGGTCTGTGCACAGTTTTTAAACGATAATGGAATGAGCCAACAGAATCAAGCAAACACGACAAGGGTGTATACAAAATGATAAATAGACAACATGCCATGCTCATTGCGACCATACTCGTATTAACAATGAGCATAACACTATTTCTAACAACATTTACAGATAATTCAGAAGACCGGTCTCCTCTAATCCTAACAACCTTTCCGGGAATCGATAAAGATCTAGAATCGCTTCTCGCCGGATGCGACGTAGACATAGAACATCTTGTGCCAAGTGGAGTTGACCCACACGACTACCAGCTGAAACCATCAGACTACGAAAAAATTAGCTCTGCCCTATTGATCATATCTACAGGACACGCGCCCTTTGAAAGCCAGATTAAAGACATAGCAGGCGATAAAGTAGTAGAAATTCCAGAGATCCCTGGGCTAATTCTATACAATTTACCTAGCGGTGCCATAAACCTGCATATGCCCATATATGATCCCCGTAACTACATAAAGTATATCGATTACGTCTCGGATATAATAAAATCTAAGATCCCAGAATGTAGTAATATAATAGAGCAAAATAGAATCAATCTCTCTGAAAAAGCTGAAAAAATATACGATAGGTACAGGAATATCTTAAAAGGAAGACCTGCAATACTATCTTCTCCAGCTTCACAGTACGCCGTAGCATGGTTAGGCGTAGATATAAAGGGATTCATTCTAGTAGAACATGGAACCAGTACCTCTCCTGAACAAGTCTCCCAGGCAGAAGAGATTCTAAGATATGATGGTCTTGCCGTCGTAATTGTCGATGATAACGGTGAACCAGTCGACCAGGCCAGTTCATATCTCCGTAATTTAGCCGATAAATACGGATCTCCAATACTGAATGTGCCAGCCCCCTATCTTGGCGACTCTACCTTAGAAAAAATACTATTCGTTGCTGGCCAAGCCAAAGAACTTGAGAGATAGTATCAGTTCTAGTTTAACCCTTTTAATTCTATCATACACTCATTATCATATTGAGTGGGGTGCGGGTCTCCCGCTTTACGCGGTAGAGGTGTAAAGTGTGGCATGTCCTTATGCCAAGAACCTTAAAGGCACAATCGCGTACTGTGAACTTATAAGGAAAAAAGTTAGTACATTACGCTTCCCCTGTAAAGGTAACTACAGGAGATGCCCTATCTATGCTAGATACACTGCTCGAAAACGTGAAGTACCCGCACCCCAGCCCCGCGTAGAGGCTCCAGCAGAGAAAACAGTAGCGGCTGAACCCCAGCCTGTCAAGCGGGGAATCAGGCTAAAGCCAAGCGAGGCACTCTGCGATAGCTTAATCCTTGCAGCCCTTCTCACCAGTGGAAGTGCGTCAGAGACCTTTAGAGGAACCTTAAGCGAACTAGTAAAATGGTTAGAGACTGAGAAAGGAGAGTCCGAGTCTCTCAACTTCCTAGTGGGTACAATTGATTCTTACTCTTTCAGAGGATTATACCGCAAGCTAACTCTAACCTATATGTTTGAACAGTCGGGAAGACCATATTGCGGAGAAGAAGCATCAAAATTATTCGAAAAACTAAAAGATTCAACACTGGATATTATGATATATACTATAGACTGGGAGAGTATCCCCCTATGGAAAGAAACCATAATTAAAGAACTAGAATAGGGAATAGATACGCGTCCTCCAATATCATTCTAGCGTATTATCCATCCTAGTAGTACTCTACACCCATACTCCTAAGTTGAATAAATAAAATATGCTAGTCCTCTTGTAAACATACGGATTATAAGGAGGTGTCGAGACAGTGCTCCCCTCAACATCTATATTCATAATGGTGTCCCCCATACTCATAATGACAGCTATTGTAATAATGGCAATAGGTATCATGTACAGGATAAGGGAGCAAATCCTAAGCAGTATCGGATTCCTATTTCTAGGATTATCCTTCATAGCAGGAGTCCTAGCACTAAACAAAATCGACGAGACACTAATAATTGAATATGGCTGGAAGTACCAGTATGTGAAACTACTAGAAGCAGGGATAATTAATCCCTTCAAAGGCCCGATCTCTCCAAGCTACGTACAACTAGGAGGATGGACAGATGCATCTGGACTATTCATACTAACCTCGTTATTCCTTGTGATAGGAGCAGCCATACTATCATACATTGGAGCGCTTATGGCTGGTTTAGAGAGCAAGAAAGCCGTTGTTGCTCCAGTCATTGTGTTCCTCATAGGGATTCTAGGAATATACTATCTTAACAAGTCAGTATCAGCACTAATAATAGACGAAGACGTGGTAAAGAGCCTAGCATACAGAGATACAGGCAGTCTCCTTAGAGGAGCCAGCATAATAATAGCATTCGCTATTACAACCATAGGAACAGCGATAGTATATCTAGAGACAAGAACACGGGACTACCTCCTATATGCAATATCGTTCCTGCTAAGTGGAATCGGATGGAGCCTCTTCGCGACCAGCTGGACAACACACTTCGAGAAACTAAGCATATTCCAGTTCATATCAACTGGAACCGTGAGCACCCCTGTAACTATCTATCTTATAGCCGCATTCTTCATTGTTGTCGGCGCGATAGGTCTACTACTTGCAAGCATAATCGAGATAGTGTCGAGCACAATGGCTGGTATGGAAGGAGAAGAAGTATTAGAGGAAATAGAAGTAGAGGAAGTAGAAGTAGAAGAGGCTTAGGTTTAAATAGTATCTTTTTCCTAACAAATATATACCGTTTTTAGGACTCATGGTCTTTTCCCCGTGACTATATATTCTACAATACGACTAAGAACAACTGTAACCAGAAATCGTTGTAAAGGAGGAGAATGGAAAATGGTATTCCCATTCCAGAGTGTGCAGGACTTCCAAATAAAAATAGACGACGAACACGAACTCTTTAGAAAAGCAGTAAGAGAAGTAATAGAGGCAAAAGTGCTACCAAAGTGGCAGGAAATCGAGAAAACAAACGAGATACCACAAGAAATCTTCGAAGAATTCGCACGCCAAGGATTCTTCGGAGTAGGAATACCCGAGGAGTACGGAGGCCAGGGAGGAGGACAACTCCTACAAGCAATACTAACAGAAGAAGTAGCAAGAGCAGTGCCAAGCCTAGCAGTCGCTATTGGAGTAAACCACCTATTCGGCATCCCGATACTAAAGTTCGGAACAGAGGAACAGAAGAAGAAATACATAGTTCCAATAGCCGAGGGCAGAGCATTCGGAGCACACGCCAACACCGAGCCAGGAGCAGGAAGCGACGTCGCAGGCATACAGACCAAGGCAAAGAAAGAAAACGACCACTACATTATCACAGGCAGAAAGATATTCATAAGCGGAGCAGAAAAAGCAGACTTCTTCGTAGTATCGGCCAGGACAAGCCCACCGAAACCAGACAAGCGCTGGTGGGGAATAAGCGTATTCGTAGTAGAAAAAGATACTCCCGGACTAAAGATCGGCCAGAGATTCAACGTAATAGGAATGAGAGGAGAACAACCATATGAAGTAATCCTAGACGAGGTGAAAGTACCAGCAGAAAACCTAGTAGGCCCAGAAAACGAAGGATTCAAAGTAATAGTAACGACATACGACTATACAAGAATAGGCATTGCAGCGCAAGCAGTCGGTATAGCACAGGCAACATTCGAAGCAGCAGTAAACTACGCTCTACAGAGAGAAGCCTTCGGAAAGAGGCTAATAGAATTCGAAATGATAATACAGAAACTAGCAGACATGTACATGAAACTAGAAGCAGCAAGACTCTTAACATACTGGGCAGCCACACTAGCCGATGAGGGCCGCAGAGAATTCGTGATAGCAAGCAGCTTAGCCAAGGCATTTGCAACCGAGTCAGCAGAATGGATCGCAAGACAAGCAATACAGATACATGGCGGAATAGGAGTAGACGAAGAAACCGGAGTAGCACGCTACCTAAGAGACGCAGTAATAACAACCATCTACGAGGGAACCAACGAGATACAGAGACTAACTATAGTCAGACAACTCGTGAGACAACTCTTCGGCCTAAAAATATAATCTAGATGACATAATTATGGATTAACAAGAACCTATTACAGGTTTTTTCCCTACTTTATATAATTACTCAAAATATCTTTCGATAAACACTTAATATTATGGGTGCAAGAGGATGTTTAGTATATCGTTTGTTTTTCTACTAGGGTTCATTATAGGATTCCTTCTTACGTATAATAAGAGGAGTCTACCTGAAGCAATTATATGGGGATTACTGACCGGCATTGCGTTTGATATATTACTGGTTGTAATCAAGGTAGTAATATATGTAGTCCTGGTTCTTTTAGCTATTGCAATAATTGTCTCTCTACTCAGAATATCCAAAGAATGATAATCTAGAAGGGAAGTGTAGCAACGCACAATAAGACCAATATCTTATACTATTTAGTTTTTTAGAAAATAATTAATACAGGTTTAGAGAATTTGTATTAAGCAAGGCCCTTCCTAGCCAGCAGATAGGTTATTATTGAGAGTACGTATGTCGCTATCACTAAGTATAGGTTTGTTGTCACTGCTAGTATTCCTACTACGGCTAATAATACTCTAAGCCAGTTCCTCCTTATATGGCCTCCTAGATATCCCGCGAATCCGGCGCTTGCAGAGATTATTACTCCTATGGTGGCTATGATGGCGTAGATAAGCTGGCCCACGGTTGCTTCTCCCTCCATTATCGGTATTATGAGCATCGCAGGGTTAACCGCGAATATGAATGGTAGAACGTATTTGGCAAAGGCCATCCTAGTAGCGTTTACCGCTGTCTTCCAGAAATCGGCTCTAGCTACTGTTGCACCGGCGAAAGCCGCTAGGGCTACAGGTGGTGTTACGTCAGCGAGTATACCATAGTAGAATACGAACATGTTCGCTGCTAGTAGTGCCGCTGCCGCGGGTATTCCTAGCATTGTCTGTGCAGCTGTCATAATTGCTGTGGCGCTTATCAGGCTTGTTATAACATAGTTTGCAGTAGTAGGCACTCCCATTCCTACTAGTATGCTTATGAGTCCAGCGAATATTAGTAGGAGATAGATATTGTTATGTGCGATTGCTATTAGTGTCTCCCCTAGCCTTGTGCTTAGACCTGTTAGAGTTAGGCTTCCTTGTATTACGCCAGCCATAGCTGCAGCCATGAATACCGGAATACTGTTTCTCACTGCTTGCTCTATGCTTCTTATTATTACTTGTGAGAACGGTCTTAGAGCTGGGACAAGATAGAGTATGAAAGTTAGTAGAAGAAGTGATATTCCGCCGAAATACGCTGTGGCTAAATTGTTTAGTCCCACTAGGTAACCTATAATGTATAATGCTATGCCCGTTATAGTGTATGTTATCTTCGTAGAGAGCTTTAGGAAGTCAGTCGCCCATACTGCCGCTATCAATGCTAGGCTCAGGCTAGCGACTACTGCGTGTTGAGGTGGAAGTCTTATCACTAGGAGATAGACTATCAGGGCTACCGGCGATAATAGATATAGTTTTCTAAGCATTGGCTTTACGTCGGGAACCTCTGTTAGGCCTTTAAGGCTTCTTCGTTTTGCTTCGAGGTCTACGAAGTAGTATAGGCTGGCGAAGTAGATGAATGCCGGGAGGAAGCCGGCGATTACTATGTCTCCGTATGGTCTACCTAGATAGCTTGCCATGATGAATGCTGCTGCCCCCATTATTGGAGGCATTATTTGTCCTCCGGTGCTAGCGCTTGCTTCTACTGCTCCTGCGACTTCTGGTGGGAATCCGCTTTTCTTCATTAGAGGTATTGTGAAAACTCCTGTTGTGAATACGTTTGCGACACTGCTTCCAGATAGCATTCCCATGAATCCGCTACTAACTATTGAGACCTTTGCAGGCCCGCCTGGCTTTTTACCAAATAGGCCTAGCATTAGCCTAGTTATGTAGTTTCCTATTCCTATTTGTTCGAGGAAGTTGCCGAAGAATAGGAATGCGAACACATACATTGCCATGACTGTGTATGGTATATTGAATAGTCCCTCTCTGGCATAGAACATGTCTGTAGCCCATTTTAGCGCGTCGAATCGGTAGAAGTTAAGGTAGTACAGTAGGAAAACTATCATCACGAATATCATCCATGGACCTACTGCTCTCCTTGTTACTTCTATTACCATGATAAAGCCTAGGATAGCCATGATTATTGATATCCCTGTTAGGTTTTCGGGAATGCTTCCCTCGTTGGCGACAACGTAGGGCTGTAACCATGCATTATATGCGATAACAATGAAGCCTATGGCGGCTAGTATATAGTCATATAGAGGTATTCTATCCACGTATTTCCTCATAAATTCCCTTAATTGTTCTTCAGTTGCTTTTGTCGGCGGTCTTTTAGCCGGATATATTAGGAATCCCACTGCAACTAGTATTGCCATAACCAGTATCAGCGATATGTTTAAGTCTAGATAGAGACTTCTGTTGATGAACTCCGCTAGTGATGTGAGTCCTAGACCTTCTATAAAGTTAACCAGTGTTCCGTGGAAGTTCATGATATAGAATATCTCTAGGAACGCCATGAATATTGCCATAGTTAAAACTATTAGATGAACTTTTCCTCTGCGTGCTCTTCTAGCCATAACCGTGAATACCGAAATGTGCTCGGGTAACTTTTCCTGTTCCATTACGGTATTATCAGTGGCCATGTTGCATCCACCTACTTCTTCGATCCTCTAGTTTGAGATAGCTAAATTGTAATTTGCATGAGGCAGGTTACACGAATACTTCAAGTGGTTATAGAAACAGGTTCTTTAAATATCTTAATTTGGAAGTACTTTATACTAGTAACAGATACGAATAACGCCGAGATATAGCCTAGAAACAATTATCGGTTCCCGATACCATATATGAGTCAAGGGGCATATGCGGAATGACAAAAAATCTAGGCCCATTAATGATAATGCTACTAATGTCTTTAAGTCTTGTCCCAGCAACCTCTATAACTACTAATTCCCAATCTTCTCCAATTGATGGATTCCAGTTCCCCTCTATAGGCGGCATCGTATCGACTATGCTTACTCCAAGTAATTATACCGTAAAATTATACTTAGAGAATGATTGTGTAAGGCCCGTCGTTAGGCTCGGAATTAATCCGTTCCTATTGACAATGCTAGATAATTCCTCTATCATGGTTACATCTAGTGTAGAAAACAATACTCTTGTATTTAATGGCAATCTAGTATTTAGCCATGACTTCATAGCAGTTCTAGCAAATGACACTAACATAGAATATAATATTAATTATGAATTTGCGGCAGGATCACAATATAGAGAGAAAGGCGTAATATATCTGAGTCTCGCAAATTCATCATCCCATATCATTGTAGAAGGACATTACAATATAACCGGCAACTTATATAATGTCGTTCTTCAGTCTGAATTACACATCACTGGTTTCGGAGGATACTTTAAAACTGTAGACGAGTATCTATCGAATTCCTCACAGATATCACTATTTGTTGAACAACTCGAGAATATCTTTAATGTTAGGATTACTAAGGTCGAGGCAAGGAAAATTAATAACACATACTATATTATATTGACCAACGCATCATTATACGCATGGCCTACTACACCACCTAATATCACCGGCGGAAGCGGAGAAGAGGCTATGATCCTCTCGAACGGAACAGTTTTGATAACAGTTAATGACACGATATATGGTGAGTTCAGGACTATCAATGATTATCTCTCTGCTCTTAAATTCGTCGGCCATATAGGTATGCTCTCTGGAACAAGAATACCTATCCTATTAGGCCTTGATTATAGTGGAGAAGTCGAATCATCACAGCTCAAGAACCTATTATTATGCGACAATAGTGAACTATCTATTGAGAAAAATGAGAGCTTTCTGGAGATAGAGCTGCCCAGTGTCACTACTGAAATCCGAACCTGTAACGATACCATAAGAGTGTTGTCAAATGCTCTTCTATCACTAGGAATTCCAAGCGATACTCCCGTAAATCTATACTGTAGAGGCCATAACATTACACAAAATTATACTCTATCCAGGCTAGAATGTGCTTGTACAGGAGCTTCTGACACGATTATCTCAGGTTCGCATACAATGACCACTTATGAGGAAACCGCAAATACTATAACCACTATAACTACTATATCAAAGTCGAACAATACCCTTTATGTCATGATCGGCATTGCTATCGTCATACTGCTAGGCGTAGTATCATTCTTTAAAAGACAATGATTACATTATCCAGTGTTTAAGATCCTTGTTAGAGGGGCCATTTTTCCATTCTATAGGCCATGTCCCAGAACATGTATTCAAATCTGCTGGCTGTTTTAAATATTTGTTTCATTTTTTCTAGATCTGCTCCCTTTGATTCATATAGTTTATCTATTATCTCTCTGAGACTAGTGACTAGTTCTTTGTATTCTTTGGAAACGTAAGTTAGAGCCCACTTTCTGTATAGTTGGTTATTTATAGATTCGATTTCTTTCAAATAATTTTCTGCGATGTACTGGTATGACCAGAAACAGGGAAGTGTAACTGTTAAGCCATATATCGGGGGTTCTAGTAGAGCTGTTGAAATCATGTAGCTGGTATAGGATATGTTTGTGGGGGCGGGTTCTCTTCTTATAACATCTTTTAGATTTAATCCGAGCTCGTTTAACAGTTCTTTATAGTTCTCCATTTCTATTGTAGCGTCTTGATGGGCTATTTCTAGTGCTAGTTTCGCAACTTCGTATTCTGCCTTTGAAGCAATAATAGAGAAAGTCTTCATCATCGCTATTAGATAATTATAGTCCTGCATTACATAATACTTGAACTTCTCTAGGCTTAGAGACCCTGTAAATAATTCCTTGACGAACGGGTGCTCGAGTATCTTTCTCCATATATATTCTGAGTCTCTGAAAAGGATTTGTGTTATGGACCCCATATGAGGGTCGCCTCATGCTACAGCTTTTACTACTCTGGCCACTATATATCCATATATTGCACCGCTTATTACCGCGGCTATTATCCAGGCTAGTACTACACCGGTTGTAGCAATCGCATCGAATAGTATAGCGTCTAACGCAACGGCTGCCGGCCCTGCGGCTGCCCCCGCGAGCGCCGCTACTTTTTCATCATATCTTTTCCATCCCGTAACGGCATATATTATCTCGCTCATCAATCCTTGGACTGCTCCATAGACGAGATTAGTGAACCCCCCTGCAGTCGGAATAAAAGACTCAATCAACGCTCCTAGCGTCTCACCCAGGAATCCAGAAAATGGCTTCTTTATTAGTGTAGCTGCAAAGGGCGCTCCTATAAACCATAAGCCGTATGAGATCATTCTCGCGAAGATTGGCCCACCTATGGCTTTTGCAGCGTCATACACGTACCATGCAGCATAGAATATTATTGCCGAGATAACTGCTACAACCGCGAGATACGCGAAGTCTATTGGTGTCCAGCTTCTAGATGAGCCTGCTCCTGTATATTCTTTAATGAGCGATTTATCTCCGCTCATTATTAGTGCACCAATTATACAAGAAACAATTGTTTCCACACTTTAAATATTAGAGTATAATTAGCATGTATTCTCTACAAACATAGCACACTGCTCTACCTATAATCACGTGGTTAACTCATCGTGGTATTATGTAATGGATGAGAAGACGTAATGCCTGGCCCCGGCTTGGGGCCCCTGCAGGGCCTCTCGGACCCCACTGGGAACCCCAACGCGGCCGGCTTAACTTCCGGGTTCGATACGAGTCCGGGTGTTACCCGGCCGCTATGGCCGGGCCAGGCATGTAGATTCATGTTCTTGAACAGGTTTATATTGTTTTCCCTGGCTTAAGGAGTGGGTCTCTAATGGGATCCTTAAGTATTTACTCGGTGTTACGGGGGCTCACTCCCATTACCTATATACGGCCTATAATGATATACTCGGAGGCTTTAGGAGGTGCCATATTACAATGGTAGTAGACGTAATAAGAAGAATATTCTCAAGACCAGCGGCAAAAGACTGGGGCGAAGTATGGGGCGAGGTTGAAGAGCCGGGAGTCCCGAGCTTCCTAGCACAGGACTCTCCGGCGTTCACAGAGTTACTTACAAGACTTAAAATGAGCCAAGAAGAGCTAGACCGCCTAAAGAGGAAGCTTGTCGACGACCTCCACAGGTTAAAGGAGAGCATGATAATAGCATTAAAGAACAACGATAAAGACACTGCTGAGACCATAGCTGCTGATATTGTACTCAAGAAGAAAGTACTCAAGGGAATAATCGCGTATATTAAACTGCTCTCAATCATGGAGAGCAGGCTGGAGACAGCAAGGACTCTCGACAATGTGACTGCCATAGCCAGATACATGGACCCAATACTCAGGGGTCTAGGAGAATACATCGAGAGCGTAAGTCCAGAATTCGTGGCTACACTATACTCAACAAGAGACGTCGTATCACAAATCTACAGGAGCACTTCAGCCCTAGCAGATACCATGCCTAGCAAACTAAGCATAACTGAATTCGACAACGAGGTACGAGACCTAATCAAGCAGGCCATGGAAGAAGCTCACATAGAGAGTGAGGCTCTCGTACCCGAGGTCCCGAAGACAATAGACTACGAAGAACTAGAAGCTAAACTAATAGACTACATAAAGGTTAGAAACGGCGTTATCAGCCTAAAAGCCGCGGCCAGAGACCTTGGCGTCTCACCAAAAGTTGTAAAGGAAGTACTCTACAGGCTAGCGTCTAAGGGTGTAATAACAGTAACCAAGAACAAGGCTGGCGCCGAAGCTACCCCGGCCTAATACAAAAACAGAGAATACTGGCCGGGCCGGGGTGAAGAAAAGTGTTCCACGCGGTAAACGAACTCAGCACACACTATAGAAAATACCTAAGAGCATACATACAGGCAGAAAAGAACGGCGACTATGATATAGCATACGAGAAACTCAAGAAAGCAATACAAATACTAGAAAACATCGTTAGGAACTTCCCAGACTATCCAATGATCCACATCTATAGAAGAGAGCTACAGAGACTCTATGTCAAGAAAAAGAAAATGGAGAAACGAATGGTCATGATCAGCACACAAGAAGACGAAGAATACCGAGTAGAATTCAAACCAGGACCAACTCCCCCCGGCAACAACGATAACCCAGAGCTACCCGATTTCGTAGAGGTAGGAGCACGCGCATCAATACGATTTGAAGACATAGCAGGACTAGAACACGCCAAGGAAGCAATAAGAGAATCAATAATATACCCAATAAAGGAACCAGACCTATTCCCACTTGGATGGCCAAGAGGAATACTACTATACGGACCGCCAGGAACAGGAAAAACAATGCTAGCTGCCGCTGTAGCAAACGAAGTAGACGGAGAGTTCCTATATGTGGATGCCGCAGGTATCATGAGCAAGTGGCTAGGTGAAGGAGAGAAAAACGTCAAAAAACTCTTCAGATACGCCCGGAAGAAAGCCGGCGAGGGAACACCAGTAATAATATTCATCGACGAAATAGACGCTCTACTCGGAGTACACTCGACCGAGGTAGGAGGAGAAGTAAGAGTAAGAAACCAGTTCTTAAAAGAAATGGACGGACTCCAGGACAAGGGATCAAAAATACACGTGTATGTGATAGGAGCAACCAACAAGCCATGGAAACTAGACGAGCCCTTCATTAGAAGATTCCAGAAGAGAATATACGTTCCACTACCCGACAAGGAGGCAAGAATACAACTACTCAAAATGCTCACAGGCAAACTCCACTTAGCAGATGACGTAGATATAGAGAAATTAGCCGAGGAACTAGAAGGCTATAGTGCCAGCGACATAAAGGATATTGTGACCGACGCCCACCTTCGAACGATAAGAGAATACTTCAAGACAGGTAAGGGTCCAAGACCTGTTTCCATGAGAGACTTCGAAGAAGTGCTGAAGAAGCGGAAACCCAGCGTAGACAAGAACATGCTAAGACTCTACGAGGAATGGACTAAGCAACATGGAGCCTACTAATACTAACCACCATCCTTCCTCCATTACTCCTTAAATGCAACTACTCCCAACGCCTCTTCCACCCTAATCAGAACCTTTGAAAAGCCCGCGTTCTTTAACCTAGACGCTACTCGGCCCGGGAAGTTCCCTTTCCTCTTTTTCCCAGGGTTCCCCGTATAATGGAACAAGACCCCTCCCGGTTTCAGTACCCTGTACAACTCTCGGTAGAATTCGCTACCATACAGGTCTCCTGTCTCCGCAGATATCCTTGGAGGATCGTGGATAACTTTATCAAAGAAATTATCGGGAAACTCGCGTATAAGTCTAGTAACATCGCCTTTAATAGTCGTGATATTGTCCCGATCCAGCTCCCAGCTCCAGGGATTCTGTTTAGCGATACCTATAACATTTGGATCAATCTCCACTGTGTAAACACGGTGTGCTCCTCGCTTGGCGCTCCAAATCGCTGTATATCCAAGCCCCATACAAGTATCGAGTACTATGTCGTTTCTCCTTATCCTGGCAGCACGTATTTTCTGTATAGTGTCTTGTTTTGGATCCGAATTCCATATCCTGTGCATGTGTATCCCTGATATCTCTAAGGAAGGATAGCTCGTTGGGACAGTAGGCAGTAGTTTATAGTACTTCCCGGACCTGATCTCCACAACAGAAACATTCTCATCTGAGACAACATACATTTTCTTCTGATCGATTTCCGTTTTCTCAAATACACTGGGATCTATTCTAACAACATAACCTTTACATGTCCCATCTAGGACTCTAACCTCCACATATTTGTCAGCCCTCTTTATTCCTATATTCATGTATCCATGGCCTGCCTTCATAACTGCTTCACTTTTCTCGACCGTGTACCTAAGACGTTCTAACTCCCAAGGAGCCATAACAATGGCGCACCGTGGCTTGAAATCGTAAACGTATTCTTCTATCATGGCGTTTAACGCCTCTATCTTTTTAACCTCTCCAGTATGATAGATGGTATCTGGAGGCAGGAGAAATATAGTTGTATGAAGGGTGATAATAATGATAATATTCTGGGAAGAGGAGGAAGAATTCGAGCTTGAAGAGGAAGAATTCTGGGAAGAAGACGATTACGAAGAAGAACTTTTAGAAGAACTTGACGAGGAAGAACTGGAGGAAATAGAGGAAGAAGAGCTCTGGGAAGAGGAAGAGGAGATAGATGAGTGGGAGGAAGAAGAGTAGTGTATTCATAATATTTTTCCACGTAGATCGAAGAATGAATTGTCTATTATTTTTACTTTAACAGGCTTCCTTGGTGGCTCTCCATTACTATAGTTGACAACTACTGGGAAATAATTATGCATCCGGGCAGTAAACTTGTCTCCTCTAAAAGATTTCGATACAATAAATGCATCAACGATCTTTCCTACATAGCTACCGTAAATCTCGTTTCCTATAGCTTCAATTAGTTTAGTCAAAACCGTGCTTCTCTCTTTCTTTACTCGGTCAGACACCTGTCTCATGGATGCAGCCTTGGTATGCGGTCTTATACTATATTGTGCTAGATGTACTCTTTCAAACCTAAGTTTCCTGACGAGCTCTATTGTCTCCTGGAAGTCCTCGTCAGTTTCTCCGGGATGACCAACTATTATGTCCGTAGCAAACAACGAATCTGGATAATGCTTCTTAATAGATTTATGGAGATCCTCGTATTCTTCCCTCGTATATCTTCTTCCCATTATACGTAGAACCTTATTGGATCCTGACTGAACCGGTATATGGAAGAACTTGAATACACGATTATCTCTATATGCTTCTATAAGATCGTCAATTATTCTTATCGCTTCTTCTGGAGTCATCATTCCTATTCTTATGAAATACTCGCCGGGAACTTTGTCGAGAATCATGTTTACTAGATCCGCTACATTAATCTTGCCGGGCAGATCTACACCATATGCCCCTGTATCAGTGCCAGTGAGCCTGATCTCTAATGCTCCTTTTTCGACTGATCTTTTAACCTGTTCTATGATTAGTCTAGGAGGATAACTCTTTGGGGCTCCCCTGGCTAGCTTTGTTATACAATAGGAGCACTTGTTTCTACATCCCTCTTGGATCATTATGGTTGCAATTCTACCCTTAACCGGCATATATGCGTGGACTCTAGTATCCCTTTCCCTAGTTATATATGTGACAGGATTCCTTGATTCTACAGCTTCCAGTATCCTAGAAGCGTTTTGAGGCGAGAGTAATGAAGCCTTTTTTGCAACACGCTTAATTAGACCTGGTCTAGCCGACGCGAGGCATCCTGCAACAACTAGCTTTGCTCTCGGGTTTATCCTTTGGAGTTGTTCTAAACGCTCGACTATTCTCTGCTCTGTGTCTAGTCTAACAGCACAAGTGTTTACAATTATTACTTCTGCACTTGAAGGATCGTTTAGATTCTGAAAACCTCTATTTCTAAGTATCTCTTCCATCATTAGACTCTCGTACTGGGCTAGTGCACACCCATATGTCTCGATATAGTAGGTTTTCTTCATAGAGCGTGCTCCCCTGCCGCCACTAGTATTTCTGGTTTGTTTCTCAGGGCCAGCTATTCTAGTAGGGCTATATCAACGGATATGTTATTATTCTTTAAACTATACAGAGACAAAAAGGTGAAGAAAGTGAGCGACGAGAAAAAGATACTTTACGATTACGAAGCACTACTAGAGAGACTCTATCAAAAGGTTCCTCCTAAAAGCGGCACTGCCGATTATACTCTTCCAACTCCCCAAATCATACGTCTAGGAAACCAGACGGTAGTAAGGAACTTCAGAGAGATCAGTATAAAGCTTAAACGTGATCCAACGCTTGTTGCAAGATATCTTCAGAGAGAACTGGCCGCGGCAGGAAGCTATGACCCCAATAGTGGCCAACTCGTACTAAACGTGAAGGTGTCGAGAAAAGTAATCGCCAAGTTCCTCGACCTGTTCCTAAAGAACTACGTAAGATGCCCCACATGTGGTAGTATAGATACAAGATTAGAGAAGCGGGGCAAGGCCTGGATACTAGTATGCGAGGCTTGTGGAGCAGAGCAACCTGTAAAATCCTTCTAGGTCATGGAAGGGGTCCTTCTTCTTGGATACGCCCAAGAAACTAGATTATTTGCTTGAATTAACAAAGCAGTTACTGCTTCTCATCCCGCCCGGGAAAGTCACTACGTATAAAGCCCTAGCAGAAATACTAGGGGTTCATCCCAGGGTCGCTGGCATACTTGTAAAAATGAATGACGAACCAATAGTCGTCCCATGTCACAGGGTTGTTCGGAGCAACGGTGAATTAGGAGGTTATAGTCTTGGAGGAGCATATTTCAAGCGAAGGCTACTTGAGCTTGAAGGCGTCAAATTCTGCGAGAATAGCAATAGGATCTGTGAAGAGTACATCCTTAAACGAATACTATAGGCGAAGATGATATGAGACGGGTATTTATTCGATTCCATAGTTGAGCATGTTGAGTAATTACATAACATTATAAATATCCATTCATAAACAATTAGGCCATGGGACGGTGAAAGGGCAATGAGCCAGCAACATAGACCAAACCCGCTAGGATATCTCAGGAGACACATGAAGAAACAGATATACGTTAGGCTAAAAGATGGAAGCGAATACATGGGCACTCTACTAGCAACAGACAGCACAATGAACCTCGTCCTCGACGATACAGTACTGCTAGAGGACGATGGAAAAACAATAAGGGCACGTATTGGAAAAGCACTAATCAGAGGAAGCATGATAGAATATATCAGCTTCAACCCAGAAGTCGCAGCAGAAGAGGCACTCCTAAAATAACAATATCTACATACCACATAACCTAGACCATCCCCCAACTCCTATAAGGATACAAATATCTGTGGAGATGATACATTGGACAAATGTACTAAACTAGTTAGAGACAAAATACCTGAAATTATCTCTAGAGGCGAAATCAAGTTCCTCCGCGATAAAAACGAAATAGAAGATTTTCTTCTACGGAAAATAATAGAAGAAGCAAATGAACTCTTAAAGGCAAGGAATATAGAAGAAGCAGCTGATCTATACGAAGCTCTTAGAACATGGTTGAAACTAAAGGGACTCTCTATTAAAGAACTCGAGGAGTACGCTGAAGCGAAAAAAGAAAAACGTGGAGGCTTCGGTAAGTTTTACGTCTGGATATACGAGTGTTAATACACTTCCTAGCATTATCTAGAGATAGTCTGTTAGTCTACGCCTATGCGAGTCCTTCTTGGATAATCTCTTCCGGATCTCTAAAGGATCAATTGACACAAGCTTTATTCTTGCTCTGTATGCCTCCTTTATAGCGGATTCCGTGAATCCTGGAGCAACTAGTATACCTCTTGCATTTATACCATGTTTCTCTAAAGCTAATAGATATTTCTCAAGTTGTTTCACTGCCTCTACACTTGCCTTCACGCGCTTTATCTCGACCACTACAGGGATTCCTGACGAATCCATACCGTATATGTCTATGAACCCTGGTTCAACGGGTTTTTCTTTTTTGACTGGACGAAAGCCCGGCTCGATTATCTCTGGGTTCTTTATCAGGTAGTCTCTTATTTCATGTTCGTCAACATACATTACGAATTGTCCTGTCTCAAAGTCTTCAAGAGCCATTAACCCATGTATCTTTCTGCATATCACGATAAGTGTCTCTCGTGGTTTCTTCCTTATGCTTTTGATAACTAAGTATTCTCTTGTCTCTATCGTGAATACGCTGTTATCTGGTTGCCAGTTTTCTGGTCTGAATCCTTTATAACCATGTATGATTATACTTCCTGAGGGCTTGATCATAATGTGTTTATCTCCCCATGTGCTTTTACTGTAGCCTCTACCCTCGTATTCAACCATACAGCTACCGTATAACGATATCCAGGCTCCTCTATCAAGTAGATCCTGTAATGTCTTGCCTGCTTCTTCAAGATCAGGCTCGTAGATTATGACGATCTTAGCCATTTAGGCTGCACCTATTTATATTTAAGAGCGTCTATTATTACGCCAACTATACGTCTAGCGACCTCTTCTAGGCTTATAGGCTGGCTTTCTTCTTCAACGACTAGCTTTACACTGCAGGGATCGGTTCCTGTGGCCGTGAACCTAGTGTGTCCTTTTCCTAGATCGATTCTCTTAGTACAGCCACAGTCGATGTCCCTCCCCAGTGCCTCTCTTAAGAAGGATGACTCGATCTCGTCGCAGTGGCCTAGTTTAAGCTCGGCGGGCCTCCAATAATCTATAACGAGCAAAGTTATATCAGAGAGGTATGCTGAGAATTCCCTGGCAATAGCATCTAATAATCCAGAGTTACCTCCATGACCATTTAATAAGATTATTCTCTTGAACCCGGCGGAAACCAGGGAGTATAGTACATCTTCTACAAGCATCTTGAATGTTTCTGCCCTTAGGGATATTGTGCCTGGACACTTGATCCATTCAGGACTATGACCATAGTAGATCGTCGGCGCAACCAGGCACTTCTCGTTATACTCGTTCATTAGATAGCTACAGACAAGTTTGGCTATTTGTTCTATTATTATGGAGTCTGTGCCTAATGGTGCTTCACAATGTTGTTCTATGCTACCGATTGGTATGATAATTAATGAATCTTCTTTTACATGTCTTATTATCTCTTTATATGATTGGAGATCGTAGTCTTGTGTCATCTTTTTATGAGCACCTCGATCCAAGGAGCTGGTATGCTTCGAGCGCGGCTTTCCTCGGATTCTCTGCTTTAGTTATTGCTCCTCCTATAATGATTATGTCGGCTCCTGCCTCGGAGAGACTGGAGACTTCTTCTGGTCTTATTCCTCCCGCTACTGCTATTGGCCCTGGGAAAACTTCTTTGAGTCTTTTTACTGTTTCTACTCTTTCTCCTGCAGAGAGACCTAGTTTCTCCTGGAGATCGATACCGATATGGAACAGGGCCACGTGTACTCCTAGCTCCCAGAGTTGTTCAGCTCTCTTGATAGGTTCTGGGTGCCCTATTAGGTCTCCGTAGACAGCTACGCCTAAGTCTTCTCCGGTCTCGACCATGGATCTGATAGTCTCGTCGGGTGCTACAGAGAGTACAGTGACTACGTCTGCCCCGTATGACGCGGCTAGTTCTGTTTCTAGTTTTCCTGTATCCATTGTTTTCGTGTCGGCAACCACTGCGTTTACGCCCGGTATGCTTGCAAGCATCTTTACGCTTTGCATGCCATATGATTTTATCAGCGGTGTACCTGCCTCGAGTATCACTGGTTTTCCTACTAGCGATATAATCCCTGTTTCTAATGCTTTCCAAGGATCTATGAAGTCGAGCGCGACTTGTAGTAGTCTTCCGCATTCGTTTAGAAGGTTTCCTAGTCTACCCGGGATCTTCAAGGTGCATGCACCAAAGAGCCTCCACTTATAGGGTCTATTGGCTCCACAGAATATTATTATTTCGAAAAATATCCTATTACTAGGGGATTCCTACGGATATTACCTGGTATGGACATACGTGGTGTATGAGAATGAATCCTAAAAATATAGGCAGGAAGCTATGCTTTGTGGGGTTCATTGCTGTAATAGCCGCTTGGATTGTCATCATTTCGTCATGGATCCTAAACAGTTCATGGTTTGTATTTACTAAGGACGCATTCAGTGATTTCGGAGGATCTAATAGCTGTTGTCCTGGGCTCTACAATTATGGGCTTATGATAGTCGGTGCTATGATAATACTGTTTAGCCTAGGATGCATGAGTTGTCCATTAAATAATATTGAGCTCGTTGGCTGGTCCTATATGGTGCTTGCTGGAGTCTTCCTAGCACTAATAGGAGTATATCCTTCGGGCACGCGTCCTCACGTGTTCGTATCTACATGGTTCTTTATCCAGGCAGACATATCGCTGATAATCATATTGTCCGGGATATACAGGGAGATAAAAGATAATTTGGTTAAGTCCGCGTTATGGGCTAGTATACTGGCATTTCCAGTATCATTATTAGTAGAAATACTTGTGGGATGGCCTAGTGCAGCAGTCATAGAGACCTATGGTATTCTAATAATAGACTATGCAGTAATTATAGCGCTCTACGCAAAATCCAGGCTTAGAGAATGCTAGCATTCCCTCCAAGGCTCTTCTCCACTTAGTATATCCTGCAGATCCGCACGCCATAAAATATTATAGACTATTCCTGATTTCTCTGATCTTATAGAATCGACTAGCACATAGCCTTCTTCTATAAGTGTCTTATAAACTTTTCTAGTAGCCGTCCTCCATTTTGACGGCAGTTCTCTAGAATGCTCTCTTAGAGATGAGACATTTCTTGGTATAGGTACTATTACTATATCTCTTTCTAGCAGCTTTGAAACAGGCATGATATCATCTGGTATAGGTATGCTGTCTATAAACGAGTATTTTATTGAAATAACTGGCTCCATATCATTGAGTCTCCTAAGAGATGGCTTACAGCGTTTTTCGAGTCTTGAGACTACTCTACGGCTTGTTAAGTACCATTCTATCTTGACTCGGTCGGTTCCAAGACCGATGTTTATTGAATCCCGTATCTCGCCATAGTAGTCGAGCAAGTATATACGGGCTATAGCGCCTAGTTTGGCTAGGTTAAAAACAGAGTTTAGTCCCTGTAATGGATCAAATGTCCACATCGCTTTTTCGAGGCTATATTTTTCGAGGATTCTCGCGCGTTGAGTGGCTTTCAGTTCGAAACCCACACCCTTATACTTTACGTTAGACGCTACCCCTGTTGCATGACTGTAGAAATATTCATTATATACAGGCCACCCATACGAGACTCCCACAAGTCTATTATCGAGAAAAGCGCCTAGGACTAGCCCCCCATTGTCTGCAAGAGCCCGGAGTAAATGTGCTGGAGCGGCCTCCCTATAATCGTTCATTCTCCACGCACTTTTCTGAACTTCTACCGCCTCGATAAACTCATACGGATCCGAGAGTTCCCTGATAACTAGTCTCGACAATCCCCTACTCCCGCGCCTATATTCATCTCATTCACTCTGATTTAATTTTACAGGTTCTTTTATTATAACTCTTTTATACTGTTTTGAACGTGGGGAAAAGTAAAATCTTAATTGTGAACGCTTAGACTAGTTAAATGTGGCGTTAAATGGAGGGATAATGAAATGAGCGCACAAGCACCTCTAGATAATGAGGCAAAGATAAGAATGGCGATGGCGGTTCTCGCAAGCATTGTTAACGATACGGGTGTTCCTAGAAACATACGTCGAGCTGCTGCCAATGCATTAACGTATCTTAGAGATCTTAGCCTCTCGCCAGCTGTAAGGGCAGCAAACGCGATAAGCGCCTTAGATGAGGTAAGCCAAGATCCGAATATGCCGTTCCACGCTAGAACTAAGATCTGGCAAGCAATAAGCATTCTTGAAACAGTCAGGGATTAAGGTCTCCGAGTCTAATATCCCATTATTTTATTAACCATTAGGAATGCTGATGTGAATATCTATGAATATCTAGGTTTATACAATGGTCTCTCCAGACATCATGTATAGTGTCAATTATCTAGAGACTAGGAGTAGGAATGGTGTTCGAAGAAATGAGCGTCTATAGGGTTAGGATAAGAGGAATATACGCAACAGCTCTAACAGTAATGCTACATAGGAAGGGATACATTATTGCAGACATGAGCAAGGTTCTACAGCAAAAACTCGACATCCCAGCAATAGAGGCTCCCGCTCATGTTACCGTCAAGAGTCTCGGAGATAAACCAGACACAATACTTGTATTCGGTTATCCTTGGAAAGCCGGAGAATCCGTATTCAATACACTGATTAATGAGCTGGAGTATGTTACAATACAAAAAAGCAAATACGGGAACAACACCATAGTATCAGCACTGCTCCAAGAACATACAAACAATACATGCATCTACCTACTACCCGATAAGAGGAAGATAATAGTAAGAAGCGACCAGTGTAATGACCTAACTCCTGGAAACTACTACTACATAACCATTGTACATGATAGTCCCGACGGGAAAATCATCGCAAAGCCAGGCCTAAGACTAGTCGGAGATTATGTAATAGTCTCCTATCCCGGAAGCGGTGTAAGCTTTAGCGAGCATATCAAAGACCCAGACCTCAAAGCAGATCTCCTAATGACTGCAGGATTCTCCGCTGATCTCGACAAATACCATGTTCATTTCCGGAGCAATAGCAGGCTCGGAAAACCACCAGAAATAGAGGAGGAGATAAAGAGACTAACAAGAGAAATACAAGATCTCGTAGAAAACACGCCCTCACAGCTAAGCGTTATAAGGCAAGGAGAATTCCTAGGATTTTTAACTCTTCCGAGCGTGGCAAAGCTAATCTTAGACGAATATAGGAAGGAAGCAAGACCAACAATTACCTACCACCACTCGTTAAAAAGTTTCGGGGAGACCGAGAGCCTACTCGTGGACTGTGCCGAGAACGCTAGTAGACTCACTGGCAAACCCTCTCCAGATAACGGCCTTGCAATATCATACTTCCTCCTCGAAAGGTCACATAGAGGCATATTATTTGATCATATCAAGCCAAATGGAAAAACAATTAGACTAGGACCGTTCAACTTAGTGTCTGCACGAGTAACTAATGATTCAATCGATGTAGAGCTCGATCGAGTATTCACAAAGCCAGGCATCCTTGACGGGTTAGGCCTCGAGAAAGAACCTGGCGACAGGGCAGTAACCAAGCTAAACACAAGAAACTGGTATCTCATCCACGAATATTATACGAAGGACGGTGACCTATTGGGAGTCTATGCAAACATTAACACTCCTCCCGAGATAGGTCATGGAAGGATAAAATACATCGATTTGCTTGTTGATGTAATAAAGAAAGTCGGAAAGCCGGCCGAAATAATAGATAGAGAAGAGCTCGATAACGCATATAACGAGGGCCTCATATCAGAGAAACTATATCATATGGCGATAAAAACTGCTGAGAAACTAGTAAATAAACTAAACAGCGAATATGACTGATTGTACTACAAACGTATTTACAGGATAGTTGTACTTCTATTCTTCATAGGTATTATGAGTGATTCTAGTGTATAAGGTGTTGTAGGGATAATGACCAGGATATGCCCAAGCTGTGGACGCGAAACCAAAGTCGTGGTTAGAGGGCTCTGTCCAGAATGTTATGTAAGGCATTACGGGATTCTGTCTATCGAGGAAAAACACGAATACGAGATATGTAGATACTGTGGCAGTATTAGAATTAAAGGTAAATGGATACAGGTACACTCGTTTCACGAAGCCGTCAATAATATTGCCTATTACATAGTTAGACGGAGTATCGATCATGCAATGAGAACAGGTAGTTACGCGAAGAATATAAAACTGGAAAGAATCGAGTACGAGACCATGCCCAACTGGTCCACAAAAATAAGCCTACACATAAAGGCAGACATAGACGATGTACCAGTCAGAGAGACCAAAATTATAACGATTCGATTAAGACCGAGTATATGCCCTCTGTGTAAAGTACGTGTCAGCGGCGAATACGATACTGTACTACAAATAAGAGGTAAGTATGACCCAGACAAACTCGAGAACAACATCTATATGGAAATCTTGAAGCTCGGTCTGTCAAGATCGTTCGTAGATCTCGTGCGAATAAAGAAACAAATAAACGTATATTTCTCAGATAGAGGATCAGCGCTAAAACTTGCTAAGAGTCTATCTAAATATTATAAGTCCAAGATTTCGGGAATCGAACATGAGCAAGTAACAGTCACATCAAGCGGGAAGAAGAGAACTAGGAAGACTGTTACACTTCATCTCAATGACACTGCGTCCTAATACTATATTCAGAATTACTAGAAATAATTAGGTCCTGCCACTAACTTATAATAAATGGCCAGGGCACACTAGCCCCGCTGTATGAACCGGCGCGATATAAGGATCCGAGGAGCCCTCGGCAATATGAGCGCCGGTGTCAGGGGCGGGGCACAATATAATTATCTCTCTTTATATTGTCTAAATGATCCGCAGATTACTATTAGTATTTTAGCATAGAATCTTGCTTTCCTGAATGTTGCCTTAGGAATTAGTCCTTGCTCCTTTAACTTATAGAGAACTCGAGCCGATTCTTCCAGGGATAGACCTAGTTTCTCTGCGAAATCCTTGAAATTGCTTGAACCTGCCAGTTTCGTTAATATGTCAATTTGACTTGTAGCATTCTTACAGTCAACGTGTTCAACGAATTCCTCGATGAAATCATATATTGCTTCCTTGACTGCATGCTTGAGATCGTCGAATCCTGCATATAGGATGTCTGGTAGGACTATGACCTCTACGCCGAGTTTATCGGATATAATGCGTGCTTTTTCATCTATGCCTCTCGCTATGACCATAGGCTTGTATCCGGCAAGGTCAGCATTTACTTTTGCTTGTCTAATAGTGTTAACATCGGCTAGTCCGGCTTTAACTTCGACTGCGTAGACTACGCCGTCTTTTTCGGCAACTATATCTATGTCGGATATCTCTATGTCGTTGATTCTGAGGGGCCTGTTTATGTCTAGGACAGAGTATCCGTTCTCCTCCAGGAACCATACTGCGTACGATTCGCTAGCTCTCCTCAGCTTTTTATGTCTAGCCATTATTTTCTCCCTCATGGAGATTTAGTTCGACCCATATGGGAGCAAGTCTTAGGGGTTTGTCTTCTATCAGGACTATTTTAGATCTTCTAGCTATGCTTTCTACACTAGTATATTCTCCTAATGCTTCTAGCTTAAGGGGATCTGATACTAGTGCCACTCTATATGCATTGTCAACAACTCCGGAAAATATTCTATTGGATTCTATATGCTGGTATTCTATAGGCCATTCTGTTTCAGCGGCTCTTATCCTCAGTGCTTTCAATGATCTCTCCACGTTATCGTGTTTGTCGGATACCATTACAATGTATAGAGGCCGGGGATTCTTCAATAACCCTCTCGCCCATAAGTTTATCGGGCCTGCGATCACGAAATCTACCTGCACAGCATACATCCTGTCAGTTATTAACTTTAAGCCTGTCAGTACATCTACTAGGCCCACTATGAATCCTCCATGTTGTACTATGAATTATACACTAGGGGATTTATCCCCATGTAATGAATTCTACGTTTTTGAATATGAATCCTGTGGAGAAAATATACGGGGGAAATTACGGAGAGACTAATTTTATGAGATGAACTTACTACTATTCTGTTCCTACAGCTCGAATCTCTTGGGCTTTCTTTCTTTTTCGGGCCTTATCTTTATTATACCATAGTGTATTGCACATGATACACAGTAGCACTTTGTTACTGGGTATCTTGTTATTATTGCACCTCTCTTCTCCAGTTCCTCTGCTAACGCCCTATCAACCGGGCTGTACATTCGGGTCACACATATTGCTTTGTCGGCGGGTACAAGTCTACCGCAGTTATCGCATTGTATAGTGCCTGTTTTTCCCTTTGCACCTTTTCTCCTTCCTCTGCTCTCCCTCTTCTTTGGCATCTTCCCTACCCATCCTACGCTATTATGGATATTAGTTATTAAATCCTAGCTTTCAGGGATGCTAGTAGCTCTTGGCGTATCTCATCCACGTTATAGCTTTTCTACCGCATAGGGGACATTTAGCAGTCTCTGGAGCCGATTCGAGCGGCCAGGGAGTGCCGAGTGCTTTACCTTCCAGTTCCTCTTCTAGTTTTAGAGCGCATTCTTCGTGGCCGCACCATGGTAGTTCGACTACGCCTTTCCTGTCTTTTATCCAGTCTTTTGCTTCCTGAATGTTGTCTGTTCTCTTGATACGTTGTCTTAGATAATTCCATGCCCGTTTGTAGAGATTGTTGTAGATCTCGTCGAACAGTTTGCGAACCTCGACTACTACGTTTTCCGCCTCGATTGTTTTCTTCTCAAGGGTGTCTCTCCTTACTAGTGTGAGTTTTGACTCTTTGGCCTCTTTTGCGCCGATCTCTATTCTTACTGGTACACCTCTTGTCTCCCAGTAGAAGAATTTGGCTCCTGGACGCATCTCTTCTCTATCGTCTACCTTTACCCTTATACCAGCTCCTTTCAAGGCCTTAACTACTTGGTCTAGTAGTGTATCGATTTGTTTCTTCGATTCCTCGTCTTTGGCCGGTATAGGAACTATTACTACTTGTATTGGAGCTATGTTTGGTGGCAGGACTGTTCCTCTATCGTCTCCGTGGATTGAGACTACTGTGGCTACTACTCTATCACTTATTCCGTAGCTTGTCTGCCATGGATAGTCTAGGCTCTCGTCTTGTAGCTGTATTTTGAAATCGAATGCCTTCGTAAAGTTCTGTCCTAGGTTGTGTGCTGTTCCTATTTGAAGTGTTCTTCCGTCGGGCATTATGGTGTCTATCGCTATAGTATAGAGGGCTCCTGCGAACTTGTCCCATTCAGGCCTCCTAGACACAATATATGGTATAGCGAGGCGATCGAAGAACTCAAGGTATATTTCCAGTGCTTCCCTGACCTGTCTCTCCGCGTCTTCAAAACTGTCGTGTACCGTGTGTGCTTCCTTGAAGGTCGTGACTTCTCTCAACCGTATCATTGGCCTCGTGGCCTTTGTCTCGTATCTAAAGATGCTTACTATCTGATAGTATTTCTTTGGTAGTTGCTTGTAGCTCTTTATCCAGAAAGTTTCCATATACGTGATACTCGTCTCGCTTGTTGGTCGGAGAGCTAGTTTTACGTCAAGGGGCTTGAGTCCACCGTGAGTTACCCAGTATACCTCGTCTTCGAAGCCCCTTACGTGCTCTGTCTCACGCCTCAGAAGTATCTCGGGTATAAGCATAGGGAACAGTACTTCCTCGTGTCCCCTAGCGTCTAGTAGATCCCTGATTAGCTCAATTATTCTTCTCCTTATCTGGAATCCATAAGGCATCCATACGCCCATGCCTTTAACTGGATATCTGCCATAATCATAGATCTCGGCTTCTTCAATTATCCAGTCAAACCATCGTGGATATTCTTTAGTCCATTTTTCTCTAGGTGGCTCGGATGGCACTGTATACACCACTAGTGTTTATTGAGTCTATCGGGTTCAAATATGCTTAGTAATCCCAAGAAGTACTTTGAAAGAAACATGCCTGTATCAACGATATATCTATAAGGGTTCTAAATGTAGTCTTCGTTGACCGTTCAGGCTCCGAGAAAAACCGCAGCCTTATTTTGATATTATTGAGGTATTGATGGATTAGAGGACGAATATTATCATTAGCGCTACTAGTAGACCGTAGATAGCAATTCCTTCTCCTAGAGCTACGTAGAGTAGGACTGTACCCGAGATTTCTCTGTTCTCGGCAACTGCGCTTACAGCTGCTGCTCCTGCTACACCGACTGCGTAGCCTCCTCCGATACCTGCTAGGCCAACAGCTAGCGCGCTACCTAGTGCTTTTGCATATATGTCTGAGGTGGCTGTTGTGGTCTCTGTCTGTGCGCTTGCCACGTATGATACAGTCATGAAAGCGAATACAAAGGCTAGTGCTGCCGCTAGAAGCGTGAGAGCCTTAAATCTTCTGTCCTTCCAGAGCACCTTGAATATCATCTATTTATCACCGTCTCCTATTGACGCCTTGAACTGTTTAAAATAGTTATCCTCTTTAGACGCATTAATAGAAGACTTCTTATTCCGACAATGTCTAATGCTAGTATCGGTGCAGGATCTTGATCCTAAGCGATAACGAGATAAGAATCCTACTTCGAGCAGGAGAACTCGGCATCGAACCATTAGACGAGGAAATAATACGTGAAAACGGGCTCGACCTAAGACTCGGCTCCTCATTCTGCATCATGAAGGATACTGATAAGATACTTGACCCGCGTAATCCAGGAGATCCAAACGACTACTACGACTGCCGTGAAGCCGACGAAATAATAATCCCTCCGAGGACCCATGTCCTCTTACATACACTAGAATACATCAGACTACCCTCTTATATTGCCGGCTTGGTAAACCTCAGAAGCACATGGGCTCGCACCGGTATATACGTTCCTGCAACAGTTGTCGACGCAGGATTCGAAGGAGAACTCACAATAGAAGTCATAGGATCACAGTTTCCAGTAAAACTTTATCCAGGAGAGAGATTCCTACACCTCGTACTGGTCAAAATGGGTATTCCAGCCTCACCTTACAGCGGAACCTATAAAGGACAACGAGGCGTAAGACTACCTAAGTTCTTTGCCAGGCCAGGATAACATAGTGGCGATCTCGCATCCTATATCGTTCCCGTAGATAGCATGGAGGATGATATAGTATGCGATTACTTCTTACCGAGTGTGGTCTATCTCGTAGAGACATAGTTGATATCGCTTTATCAAAGAAGAGTTTAAAGATAAGTGAATATCTTCTTGCGAGATTTGAGGAGTCGCGTAGAACGTATTTGGAGGAGGCTAATAAGCGCAGGGTCTATGGATACTGTACGGGTCTTGGTGAACTCTACTCTAAGTCGAGTGGATGCCCTAGTAACTGGGAAGAGATAGTGCTCGAAGAACATGCAGCGGGTGTAGGTCCATATATTGCTAGTAGGGAGCTTGTCCGTGCTTTCTATGCTACTAGGCTTGTTCAACTTTCTAAGGGGCCTGCTCCTGTAAGAAGCGTAGTGGTACAGAGAATAGCAGAAGCCTTGGAGCGCGATATTATTCCTGTGGTTCACATTTCTGGGAGTGTAGGTGCTAGCGGTGATCTTGCACCTTCTGCCGAGGCATTCAGATGTATATTCTACGGTAAAGGAGAAGCACTCGTGGATAATAAGAGGATCCCCTGTAGTAAAATATTGAAGGATCTAGGTCTACCAAGATTAGATCTAGAGCCGGGTGAGGCTCTAGCACTGATAAATAATACTGCTTTCAGCACATCCTACTGTATGCTGGCTTTACACTCACTGGAAAGAATCTATGAATTACTACTTGATACAGTCACCAGTGCAGTTTCATTAATATCTGTAAACCCGGAGCATTTCTATCCGGAAGTTCTATCATTGAAACATTGCGAGGATGGAAAGGGGATAGCGGAGAAACTCTACAATGTCTCAAAGCAACACAGGGATTATCTTCTTCAAGCACCTTATAGCATTAGATGTGTCCCGCAGATACTAGGCACCGTCAAGAACCTAATGGATTACTCGGGCGCGTTACTTAACAGGGAACTATGTGGAGCTACTGAGAATCCTATTGTTGTAAACGATCGAGTCTATCATGCATGCAATTTCCATTCTATAAGAGCAGGGACGGCATGCGATATAGCAGCACTTGCTGGGGCCCATATGGCTAATTTAATAGATAGATTTACAGCACAGATTATGAGGAAAGAGTTAAACCGTATAGCGGATTTCCTTAGTGGTGAAAATAGCAGTGTTGGCCTAATGATTCTCCAATATACGACAGCATCACTTGCTTCAAAAATAAGGAGTCTTGCTACTCCGTTCTCTATACAGAATAGTGTAACCAGTGGATTACAAGAAGACATAGTTCCCATGAGTCCTAACTCGGCTAAGAGACTCGAAGAAATAGTTGAATCCCTCGCGGGAATGCTGGCTGTCCTTGGAGTAGTAGTGGATTTCTTGGAAAGAGGGGAGAAAGGTCCATTTATCGGGATTAAGGAGAAGATCTCTGAGAAACTAGCCGAGGTTAGGAGGAGTCTTATTCTACCATTATCTCTTCCCGAGGATGGATAGTATTTTACCGGATAACTCTCCGCTTAGATATTTTCTCGGAACTCTTCTTCCTATTAGTTCTCTTGGTAGAGGGTCGCTCGAGTACATGGCTTCGCTTATAACTCCGTGGAATTCCATGGGTGGAAGCAGGGCTGCGGCCCTTACTTCTCCGGGTTTTATGTCTTGTATGTTTGTTACTATTGTGAATACAATGGTTCCTGTAGAGGCCCTCGTGACTTTCAGGTTATCTGTTCCTTCTAGTGGAGTTATTCTTGTGACTTCTACTCCTACGACGTCTACTGCATAAACTGGGTGATTAGTCGTCCCAAGTTTTATCCTATGGGGTAGGCCTATGAGGATTGATAAAGCCCATTTTATCTCGGATAATGCGAGTCGGTGTTTTTGCTCCATTTTTACCTGTTGTTTAGGGAGAACTAGTGTTGCTAGTTCTTTGCTCTTAGAAGTTAGTTCTTTTAGTGTTTCTGATTCTAGGAGGAGTTCTGGAGGAAGATAACTATATCTTAGCTTCTTTACGTCTCTTTCTAGTGATTCTATTATCTCGAGAGCTTTTGACTTGTTTAGGGTCCACGGCATTCCCCATTGTCTTACTCTCTGCTTTAGTCTAGATACAGCGTACTCTGCCATGATAAATCTATAATCATTTCCTGTATCCATTATTATCGCCTCAATTCTCCGAACATTCAACTTTATATGTATTGACCTTTAGTATCTTATCTTCTGGATCTACTACTTTTTCTCTGAGTTTCCTTAGTAGCCCTCGAGTCGAGATGGTTAGGTCTAGGCTCTCCGCTTCCTCTAGCGTAAAGAATCCGGCGTCAAGAGCGTCGCTACCTGGCTTGACATCATATGTGAGTGGTTTGAGAAGTACAGTTACCAATACGTAGTGATAGCGTATTCCCCTTTCGTCATATGCTATATAGTCGTCCACGTTTACCACTCCAAGAGGTATGGCCTCTACTCCTGTTTCTTCTTTTAGCTCTCTCCTCGCTGTTTCAAGGATGCTTTCTCCGAGCTCAACATGTCCCCCTGGAATACTCCATTTTCCTCGAGAAGGAGGATATTTCCTCTTTACAAGAAGTATCTTTCCAGGCTCTATTACTAGTGCTCCGACTCCTACTCTTGGCTCGGAGGGTCTACTATTCATTATTGCTACACCCTTTTACATGAGTTGATTGTTCCTGTATTATTCTGGATACAATACATGTATGGTTCTCCGAAACATATATGTCGCTGAACAGTATATTGTCATTGATACTTATATACAGTTTTAAAATCTAGACCTCCACAATTAACAAGTGGAGGGAGATGTTTCCTCTTGATGATTGAGATAAGATTCCATGGTAGAGGAGGACAAGGAGCTGTTACAGCGGCGAATCTCCTAGTAGACGCCGCTATCCTAGAGGGAAAATATGCACAGGCATTCCCTCACTTCGGAGCAGAAAGAAGAGGAGCCCCCGTAGTAGCATTCGCAAGAATAAGCGACAAGCCTATACAAGTTCATAGCCAGATTACGAATCCAGATATTGTCGTCGTTTTAGACCCAAAAATCTTCGAGCTAGTAAATGTTGTAGAAGGGTTAAAGAATGATGGAATACTAGTAGCTAATTCAAAGGAGAAGCCGATAGATGTTGACGTAAAAACGTACTGTGTTAACGCAACAAAGATCGCCAAAGATTTAAATCTTGTAATCAGTGGGTGGCCAGTTGTAAACACCACTATGCTTGGAGCATTAGTAAAAGCCTCTGAAATAGTCAGTCTAGACTCCATAGTCGAGGCAATAAAGAGGAACTTCAGCGGTAAACTCGGTGAAGCCAACGCGGAAGCTGCCCGAAGAGCATATATGGAGACGATAGAATGCTAGGACTTACTCCATCTTATTTTCTAGAATTATTGTGTTATGCTTGGATGGTTAAGTATTGGAGGGTGAAAGAATATGGGTAAGGACCCTATACTTCAGGCCCCGGAGACTTTTTTCATAGCGCCTCTGAGCAGGCCGGCTCCAGGGTCAGTGGGAAAAACAGGTTCATGGAGGACAAGCAAGCCAGTGGTTTACGAAGATAAGTGTACAGGCTGTATGTTATGCTGGCTGTATTGTCCGGAAAACACGATATTGAAGACGAGTAATGGAAAGGTAGCGATAGACTATGACTACTGTAAGGGATGTGGTGTTTGCGCAGCTGTTTGCCCGTTTAAGGCTATAGATATGGTTTCAGAGGTGTAATGATATGCCATTGATGAGTTTGACAGGGAATTATGCGGTGGCTCATGCTGTTCGGCTCGCTCGTGTGAAGGTAATATCTGCATATCCTATAACTCCCCAGACGACGATAGTTGAGAAGCTCTCTGCTATGGTGGAGAACGGCGAACTCGACGCTAAAATGGTTAGAGTTGAGAGCGAGCATTCCGCTCTAGCCACTGTATTCGGGGCAGCTAGTGCTGGGGCACGAGCTTTTACAGCTACAAGTAGCCACGGACTACTCTATATGCATGAAGTAGTATGGTGGGCTGCAGGTTCAAGGATACCGCTCGTTATGGCAGTCGTCACGAGAGCTATTGGCCCACCTTGGAACATACATGTAGATCACCAAGACATCTTCGACCAAAGAGATACTGGCTGGATCATAGGGATAGCACAGGAGAACCAAGAAGTTCTAGACATGACATTACAGGCCTTCAAGCTAAGCGAGGATCCAAGAGTATATCTACCTGTAATGGTAGGCCTTGACGGCTTCATCCTATCACATACTCGGGCTCCAGTAGACGTCCCCGAACAGGAACTAGTAGACGAGTGGCTGCCTCCGAGGAGGCAGCCATACGTGATTAGTCCCGAATCAAACTATGTAATGGGCAATATCGCTCCCGACGAGGTTCATTTCCTTATGAGATATAGCATGCACGAGGCCATGGAGGCGGCCAAGACAGTAATAAAGGAGATTGACAAAGAGTATGGTGAAGTCTTCGGAAGAAGCTATGGGGGACTCATAGAATGCCATAATTGCTATGACGCAGACTATATCATTGTGATAACGGGAAGCTGGAGTGGAGACGCAAAAGTCGCCTCAGATATGCTGAGAGAGAACGGATACAAGGTAGGCGTAGCAAGGATACGATACATTAGGCCGTGGCCAAAGGAGGAGCTAGAAGAGCTGGGCTCTCGTGCCAAGGGAATCATAGTCTTTGACCGAGCAATATCGATGGGAGGCTACGGACCACTATACAGTGATGTCGCTGGGACACTATATAGTAATGGAGGCAAAACAAGCCTTGTAGGAATAATAGCTGGTCTAGCAGGAGTCGATGTTGGAGCAGAAACATTTAAGGAGACCATTACCTCGATAATCCATAAAATAGAGGAAAACGGCTTTTTCTTCGAACCACGACTATGGCTCCTACCCAAAGATTATAGCAGTAGAGAAAAGCTGATGGAGGTGGCTAAGAGATGGTTATAAACCTTAGAAAACTACCGGACAAGAAATACATTATGCCTGGAAACGCTGCGTGCCCAGGCTGTCCCGAGACCATGGGCCTAAGATATGTAAAAATGGCTCTCGGAGACAACGTAGTACTAGTTATACCAGCTGGATGTAGCAGCGTTATACAAGGCATCTCACCATACTCTGGAATAAACGCGCCCATACTCAACATAGTATTCGCTGCGGCGGCAAGTGCCGCCACAGGAATGAAAGCGGCCTTCGAAGCTATGGGTAAGGATGATGTCCACGTAGTCGTATGGGCCGGAGATGGTGGAACAGGAGACATAGGATTCCAGGCCCTCAGTGGAGCAGCAGAAAGAGACGAAGACATCATCTATATCTGTGTAGACAACGAAGCATACATGAACACCGGTATACAGAGAAGTAGTCTGACCCCATACGGAGCCTGGACAACGACTACATGGAAAGGAAAGAAAGAGCACAAGAAAAACATACCCATGATCCTAATAAGCCACGGGGTAAAATACGTTGCAACAGCCAGCGTTGGCTACCCAACAGACTTTATAGAAAAACTCCAAAGAGCCTCCAAGATAAAAGGATTCCGCTATATTCACCTACTAGCACCCTGCCCTGTAGGCTGGAGATTCGACCCGGCCCTCACAGCAAAAGTAGCACAACTAGCAGTAGAGACGGGACTCTTCCCACTCTACGAATACATAAACGGAGAATTCAAGCTAAGCCCTATAGCAAAACGATACAAGGATCCATCAAAACGGAAACCAATTATAGAATACCTAAAGCTCCAAGGACGATACAGACATCTCCTAGACAAGCCCGAAGAAATCAAGAAAATAGAAGAATACATAGAAAACACGTGGAAACTAATAGAGACTCTAGAGGAAAGCTTCGCTCCAGGAAAAGACCGAGGCAAAAAGATATTCGACGCATTATAGTATCTCCACTGCCCAACACTAGTACCCACATAATTTCTATTCCTTCCAATAATTCTCCTAAGAAACAATACACTATTCTAACATCTATTATCCTAGCCACAAATCCGGATGACCAGGAATCACTTATCTAAGGATAAATGGTAGCCGGGCGGGGATTCGAACCCCGGTCACGGGGGCCAAAGCCCCGCATCCTGGGCCGCTAGACGACCCGGCTCCGCCGCTCTACTTTCCCTTTATCTTCTCTTTTCGAAGAGTGTTATATAAGGATTCCTCCTATTAACCATCGTGTTCACACATTTAATCACGGTGCTGTAGTCTATGAATGAACGTAATAGATTGTGGTCAAAAGTTGTACATGTATGCGAGCGGAACTATGAGGAGTGTAGGGAGGCTCTTGAGACTTTTCTATCGAGTATGTGTCCTGATAGAAGCGAGTGTGAGGAGAAAATAGCAGTACCTGGGAGGAGAGCTCGTTATACGTGGATTGAGCGAATAATAGAGAGTGGTGTTCCAGATGGGAGAGCCAGGCTTATACTGTATGTGATTTCTAGGTACTTGGTCAACGTTAAGGGGTTAAGTGTAGAAGAAGCACACGAAATTATTAAGCTCTTTATTCGAGCGAGCTGTGAAAAACACAATCAGTGTAGCAAGATCTATGATTCGTGGATAAGAAACGTACTCGTCCACGTAAAAGAAGGAGGATGGAAGCCCTGGAGCCTAGAACGAATAAAAACCAACGACCCCGAACTCTACCAAATAATAACTAGCATACTCGATACAAGAAAATCCTAACATGAACAAAAGCACGTCAAAGCAGGTAAGAATTTCTAAGATCCCACAGCCAATATCGTAGAAGAATTCGTAGCTTAACTAGAAATAACTAGAAATAAAAGACCTCCAGCCCTCCGGCACCTCCACCTCTATCGTTATCTTCTTAGTCCTTGCCACTGCCTCCACCATACAACTATCATAGCTATCAACGTTTATATCCCCCTTACTCAACCATACTTCTCCCTCATCCTCTCCTCTACCTCCCCGAGACTCTTTCCCTCCAGGAGCATCTCCACACCCTCAGTATCAACCGCTACGAAATGTCTAAACCTAGTCCTAACCGATAACTCTATTATCCCCTTGTCGCCTGTCCACAAAGGAACCTCGAGATACATAGCGAGAGCCACGAAGGGCCAGTCATCCGGGTCCATATCTCTCACTAGCTCCTTGGCCTTCTCCCTTATTTGATAAGGAATAGTGTCTGTGTGGTGTAGGGTTAAAATTTTGGGGAATAGCTCTTCAATTATTGTTTCGAGGAGCCTTACCGGGAGCGAAGTGTACTGTAGGATCTTCTCCTTGTGCTTTTTTAATTCTTCTATCAGTTCTCTTGCCGTATGTATTGTGTATCCTTTCCTGTAAAGCTCTGTCATTATTCGTTGTATCCTTCTGCTTCTTATGAGCGAGGAGAAGACGATGTTTGTGTCTACAATTATTTCTTTCATTGTCTCATTCCTTTTTCAGCTCTGCGAGCAATACCCTTCTTGATTTCCTTAAGCAGCTTCTCCTCCTCACGAGTAAAATCTCTCTCCGGAAGACGATCCCCCCACTCTAACAGCGCCGCCGTGAGCCTCGATGCTTCAAGGACAAGGAACTTCTCGAAGAGTCTTAGGTCTAAGCCTTCAGGCACCTCCACCTCTATCGTTATCTTCTTCGTCCTTGCCACTGCCTCCACCATACTACTATCTTATCTCCCAACGTTTATATCACGGACTCCCATACTTCACCCTCATCCTCTCCTCGACCTCCCCC